>NZ_JAUZUW010000027.1:0-1110 GCF_031844245.1 Exiguobacterium sp. BRG2 | reverse complement strand
AGATGGGAGAAATCAATGAAGAAGCCATCTTTATCGATGGTACAAAGCTAGAGGCGAATGCGAACCGATACACCTTTGTTTGGCGGAAATCGATCGAACGTCATAGTTCGTCTCTCGTGGACAAATCGAATCGTATCTATGACAACCTCGTCGAACAAGACATCCTACCGGAAATTGAACGAGAAAGCCCGGACGAGCTCATTCTCTCAGAACTCGAACACATGGGTGAAGCTTTAGACGCACATATCGCTTCCATCAACCAAAAAATCGAGGCGAGTTCGGATACCCAAGAAAGAAAACGTCTACGTTCTGAACGGAAGGAACCACGTCTCCTTCGAAAGGTGATTACAGATTTCAGCGAGCGGAAACAGAGATATGCCCTCCAAAAGAGGACGCTCGCTGGACGGAACAGCTATTCGAAAACAGACACAGACGCGACGTTCATGCGAATGAAGGAAGATCATATGCAAAATGGACAACTCAAGCCAGGCTATAACGTTCAAATCGCGACCGAAGGACAGTACACACTCGCTTATGATATTTATCCGAATCCGACGGATGCCCGGACGTTACTTCCCTTTTTAGATGAGATCAGCTCATATTTACCACTACCACCGCATATCGTTGCGGATGCCGGCTATGGGAGTCAGGAGAATTATCAGGATATTCTGATGCGCCGAGGGCGCATTCCACTCATCCCTTATACGATGTTCGAAAAAGAAAAGTCTCGAAAATGGCGCAATGATCCATTTAACACAGCAAACTGGTCTTATGATGAAAGGTCGGATCGTTTTGTGTGCCCTAATGGACAGGACGTAACATTCCGTTACATGTCCAAGAGAACAGATCAGTACGGATTCACGCGTGATTTCAAGGTGTATGAAAGCGAAGGGTGTGATGGCTGCCCGTTTCGCTCCCGTTGTACCAAGGCCAAAGAGGGTCGTCACCGACAGGTACACATAAACACTTCATGGGAAGAACAAAAAGAACAGATGAAAAAATGGCTTTCAGATCAAAAAACAGGATCCCTCTATGCGAAACGGAAGATAGACGTGGAACCAGTTTTTGGATATCTGAAGGCTAATTTGAGTTTCACTCGCTTTTCTGTGA
>NZ_JAUZUW010000025.1:0-1441 GCF_031844245.1 Exiguobacterium sp. BRG2 | reverse complement strand
TGAACTGCCCCATAAAAGTTGGACATAAAAATCCAACTTTTATGGGGTGTTTTTTATGGTCAAATATACGAAGGCATTTAAGATCAAGGTCGTTGAACGTTATCTGACGGGACGAGACGGATACCAGATTATGGCGGAGGAATTCGGGATACGACCTGAACGAGTCCGTGAGTGGTCGCGTCTTTATGAACGTTGGGGAGAGACGATCTTCGATCCTTCCTATACAACACACTCGCCGGCATTTAAACTGGAGGTATTAAACGACATGGCGACCAACGGACTGTCCTACATAGAGGCAGCCGTAAAATATCGAATTTCCTCCCCGGGGATGATCTCGAACTGGCGATCGACGTATGAACGGGAAGGGACCGCAGGTCTGGTCGCTAGACCGAAAGGACGTGCCCCGATGGCGAGACGCAAGAAGAAAGATTTTGAAGAGATGACAGAAGTCGAGAAGCTCAAGGAGCGGGTCGAGTATCTCGAGATGGAGAACGCTGCGCTAAAAAAATTGAGAGCCTTGGTTCAAGAAGAGAATGCGCGACGAACCGGATCAAGGCGCAAGTAATCGATGAGTTGCGGGCGGTCTATCCCGTTCCGGGACTCCTCCGCGTGCTCGAGATGGCTCGGAGTGTCTACTACTATTGGCGGACGCGCCTGACGGGCGAAGACAAGTACGCGGAAGTGAAGTCGGCTATCCATACCCTCTTCCACGAACATGAGGGACGATGTGGCTATCGTCGCATCCACGCACTTCTCGAACGCCAAGGCTTCCGGCACGATCCGAAGACCGTGCGCCGTCTCATGAACGAGCTCGGTCTCAAGTGTCTCGTCCGCATGAAGCGATACCGTTCCTATAAAGGACGGGTCGGAGAAGTCGCACCGAATCTTCTCCAACGTGACTTCAAGGCAACCGGTCTGAACCAGAAATGGGTGACTGACGTCACTGAATTTCACCTATTCGGGGAGAAGCTCTACCTCTCGCCGATGATGGACTTGGGAAACCGTGAAATCATTGCCTATACCCTATCGGACCGCCCTACATACCGATTCGTTGGCGAAATGTTGGACCAGGCAATCGCGAAGCTCGACGGAGAGGCGCGCCCAATCCTTCATTCCGATCAGGGGTGGCATTATCAGTATCGAGCGTTCACTGGTACGCTCCACGAACATGGCATCACGCAAAGCATGTCCCGTAAGGGCAACTGTCTCGACAACGCAGCCATCGAAAGCTTCTTCGCCGTGCTCAAGTCAGAGCTCCTGTATCTCAAGGAGTTTGATGACATGGATCACTTCAAATATGAGCTTGAGCGTTACATCGAGTACTATAACCATCGTCGTATCAAGAGACGACTAAAAAACCTGAGCCCGGTGGAATACCGGACTCAGGTCCTCAAGGTCGCCTGACAAATTATTTATTGTCTAACTTTTTTGGTTCAGTTCA
>NZ_JAUZUW010000024.1:0-2751 GCF_031844245.1 Exiguobacterium sp. BRG2 | reverse complement strand
GTAGCGTGAGGCAGACCCGGGGAACTGAAACATCTAAGTACCCGGAGGAAGAGAAAGCAAATGCGATTCCCTGAGTAGCGGCGAGCGAAACGGGAACAGCCCAAACCGGAGAGCATGCTCTTCGGGGTTGTAGGACACTCTATACGGAGTCAAAAAGGAAGACAGTAGGTGAAGGACCTGGAAAGGTCGGCCGAAGAAGGTGACAGCCCTGTAGCTGAAACTGTTTTCCCTCCAGAGTGGATCCTGAGTACGGCGGGACACGTGAAACCCCGTCGGAATCCGGGAGGACCATCTCCCAAGGCTAAATACTCCCTAGTGACCGATAGTGAACCAGTACCGTGAGGGAAAGGTGAAAAGCACCCCGGAAGGGGAGTGAAATAGATCCTGAAACCGTATGCCTACAAGTAGTCAGAGCCCGTTAACGGGTGATGGCGTGCCTTTTGTAGAATGAACCGGCGAGTTACGATAACGCGCGAGGTTAAGCCGATGAGGCGGAGCCGTAGCGAAAGCGAGTCTGAACAGGGCGTTCAGTGCGTTGTCGTAGACCCGAAACCAGGTGATCTACCCATGTCCAGGATGAAGGTCAGGTAACACTGACTGGAGGTCCGAACCCACGCACGTTGAAAAGTGCGGGGATGAGGTGTGGGTAGCGGTGAAATGCCAATCGAACCTGGAGATAGCTGGTTCTCCCCGAAATAGCTTTAGGGCTAGCCTCGAGGTTGAGAGTTCTGGAGGTAGAGCACTGATTGGACTAGGGGCCCCCACAGGGTTACCGAATTCAGTTAAACTCCGAATGCCAGCAACTTATACTCGGGAGTCAGACTGCGAGTGATAAGATCCGTAGTCAAGAGGGAAACAGCCCAGACCGCCAGCTAAGGTCCCCAAGTGTATGTTAAGTGGAAAAGGATGTGGCGCTGCCTAGACAGCTAGGATGTTGGCTTAGAAGCAGCCACCATTCAAAGAGTGCGTAATAGCTCACTAGTCGAGTGGCGCCGCGCCGAAAATGTAACGGGGCTAAACATACCACCGAAGCTGCGGATTCCGTAAGGAATGGTAGGGGAGCGTTCCAAACCGCTGTGAAGCTGTACCGGAAGGAGCAGTGGAGCGTTTGGAAGTGAGAATGCCGGTGTGAGTAGCGAAAAGAGGGGTGAGAATCCCCTCCGTCGAAAGCCCAAGGTTTCCTGAGGAAGGCTCGTCCGCTCAGGGTTAGTCTGGACCTAAGCCGAGGCCGAAAGGCGTAGGCGATGGATAACAGGTTGATATTCCTGTACCGCCGATCCACCGTTTGAACAATGGGGGGACGCAGGAGGATAGTGACGCATGCGGATGGAAGTGCATGTGCAAGTTTCAAGACCGTCTGATTGGCAAATCCGTCAGGCACCACAGTCAAGGAACGACGCGGAGTCCCGTAGGGACGTAGGTCACGATTTCACACTGCCAAGAAAAGCCTCTAGTGAGGGGGAAGGCGCCAGTACCGTAAACCGACACAGGTAGGCGAGATGAGAATTCTAAGACGCGCGGGATAACTCTCGTTAAGGAACTCGGCAAAATGGTCCCGTAACTTCGGGAGAAGGGACGCTCTACATGAGTAGAGCCGCAGTGAATAGGCCCAAACGACTGTTTAGCAAAAACACAGGTCTCTGCTAAATCGCAAGATGACGTATAGGGGCTGACGCCTGCCCGGTGCTGGAAGGTTAAGGGGATGGGTTAGCGCAAGCGAAGCTTTGAACCGAAGCCCCAGTAAACGGCGGCCGTAACTATAACGGTCCTAAGGTAGCGAAATTCCTTGTCGGGTAAGTTCCGACCCGCACGAAAGGCGTAACGATTTGGGCACTGTCTCAACGAGAGACCCGGTGAAATCATAGTACCTGTGAAGATGCAGGTTACCCGCGACAGGACGGAAAGACCCCATGGAGCTTTACTACAGCCTGATATTGAGGCTTTGTGCATGATGTACAGGATAGGCGGGAGACGTCGAGCCCGGAGCGCCAGCTTCGGAGGAGTCACCCTTGGGATACCGCCCTTCATGCATAGAGTCTCTAACTCGCAGCCGTGATCCGGCTGGAGGACCGTGTCAGGCGGGTAGTTTGACTGGGGCGGTCGCCTCCTAAACAGTAACGGAGGCGCCCAAAGGTTCCCTCAGAATGGTTGGAAATCATTCGTAGAGCGCAAAGGCAGAAGGGAGCTTGACTGCGAGACCTACAAGTCGAGCAGGGACGAAAGTCGGGCTTAGTGATCCGGTGGTTCCGCATGGAAGGGCCATCGCTCAACGGATAAAAGCTACCCTGGGGATAACAGGCTGATCTCCCCCAAGAGTCCACATCGACGGGGAGGTTTGGCACCTCGATGTCGGCTCATCGCATCCTGGGGCTGGAGTAGGTCCCAAGGGTTGGGCTGTTCGCCCATTAAAGCGGTACGCGAGCTGGGTTCAGAACGTCGTGAGACAGTTCGGTCCCTATCCGTCGTGGGCGCAGGAAATTTGAGGAGAGCTGTCCTTAGTACGAGAGGACCGGGATGGACGCACCGCTGGTGTACCAGTTGTTCCGCCAGGAGCATCGCTGGGTAGCTACGTGCGGACGGGATAAATGCTGAAAGCATCTAAGCATGAAGCCCCCTCCAAGATGAGATTTCCCTTTGAGTAATCAAGAAAGACCCCTCAGAGACGATGAGGTAGATAGGTCACGGGTGGAAGCATGGCGACATGTGGAGCTGAGTGATACTAATCGGTCGAGGCCTTGTTCTAGCAGATGC
>NZ_JAUZUW010000023.1:0-2953 GCF_031844245.1 Exiguobacterium sp. BRG2 | reverse complement strand
GCTTAATTTGACAAACCGTCCTGTAAATTAAAGATAACTCAAAAATAACGCTTACAAAACCGAACGTTCGGATAAAATAAGTGGTTAAATTTCGTTTTTATGGTTGACCCGTGAATTTGAGCATGCTAAGATGTGTCTGTTCTTATTTTTCATACCACTAAAAAAACATAAATAATGCCGTATAATTCTGGGGATAGGGCCCGGAAGTCTCTACAGGAACACCGTAAAGGTTCCTACTACGGCGCACACGCAGCATCGTGCGCTTATTGAAACGGCTTTTACCGCTTAGGTAAGGGCCGTTTTTTGTTTTCAAGGAGACGGCTTATTTGGAAGGAAGGCAATCATGAGCACACAATTGAAACAGCCACACCAACCGAAAGCAAAAGAAAATGCGATTGCGCGTTTCTTTGATTTCAATGGGCTTGGTACGAACATGCGTACAGAGTTCATCGCCGGCATGACGACATTCTTTGCGATGGCGTACATCCTATTCGTTAACCCGAATACATTAGCCGAAGCAGGAATGGATGCAGGAGCGGTCTTCGGTGCCACAGCACTCGTTGCGATCATCGGTTCCGTCACGATGGGGTTACTCGCGAACTATCCAATCGCGCTCGCACCAGGTATGGGACTAAATGCTTTCTTCGCCTATAGTGTCGTCATCGGAATGGGTATTCCGTGGCAAACTGCACTCTCAGGCGTTCTCGTCTCAGGTCTTGTCTTCATGGTATTGACGGCTTCAGGTATTCGTGAGGTCATCATCAACGCAATTCCAGAACCGTTGAAAATGGCTGTTGCAGCAGGTATCGGATTGTTCATTGCATTCATCGGTTTAAAAACAGGTGGTCTCGTCGTTGCGAATGAAGCGACACTCGTTTCACTCGGTGATTTAAGTAAAGGAACAACACTTCTCGCGGTATTTGGTCTTGTCGTATCGGCGATCTTGATGACACGTGGTGTCAAAGGCGCAATCTTCTTCGGAATGATCGTGACGGCGATTGCTGGAATGATCTTCGGTTTGATTCCAGTCCCAACAAGTCTTGGTGAAATCGTTTCAGCACCACCAAGTATCGCACCGACATTCGGACAGGCATTCCTTCACTTCGATGAAATCTTCACGGTTCAAATGATGATTGTCATCCTGACTTTCTTCTTCGTTGATTTTTTCGATACAGCAGGTACGTTGGTTGCAGTAGCAAACCAAGCGGGTCTGATTAAAGAAAATAAAGTACCGCGTGCGGGTCGCGCATTAATTGCTGACTCAACAGCGACAGTAGCAGGTTCGATTCTTGGAACATCAACAACGGTTTCTTACGTTGAATCCAGTGCAGGGGTCGCAGCAGGTGGTCGTTCAGGGATGACCGCAATCGTCACAGCATTGTTCTTCGGTCTCGCTTTATTCTTCTCACCATTACTTGCAATCATTACAGCACCGGTCACAGCGCCTGCATTGATCATCGTCGGTGTATTGATGGCAGCTTCACTGCTTCAGATTGATTGGAAAAAATTCGAGTACGCTGTTCCGGCTTTCTTGACCGTCATCATGATGCCATTAACGTATTCAATCGCAACAGGGATTGCATTCGGTTTCCTCTTCTACCCGGTCACGATGATCGCAAAAGGACGAGCAAAGGACGTACACCCAATCATGTACGTATTATCACTTGGATTCCTCGGTTACTTCATCTGGTTGCACTAATTCAAACTGCGTCTTTCTTCTATATAGAAGAAAGACGTTTTTTTGTTAGGGAGAGGGTAAGGGAGAAGAGAGAGGGTGATTCAGATGTTACAGCAGATTACTGGACCTGTATTCGAGTACTTGGCTGAAAATAAGTTACTGATTCAATTAGCCAGAAAAGTCGGGTTACCACTTGGTGGAACATTGTTCGTCGGAGGGCAGGGCGCGGAAGAGACACTCGACACAGTCAAACAGTTCAATCAAGATGGACGAGCGGCGACAGTAGATTGTTTAGGCGAATTCATCGAGACTGAACAAGACGCAGTAGATATTGCGAATGAATGCATCAAAGTCATCGGACAAATCAAAGCATATGATCTAGATGCACAAGTATCTTTAAAACTTACTTCAATCGGATTAAGGATTGATCCAGATATCGCCTATCAACAGTTGAGTCGTATTGCAGAGGTTGCTGATCAGAGAAATATGCGTGTGACAGTCAACATGGAAGAAGCAACGATGGTTGAGTCGATTGTGCAAATATTTGAACGCGTGCATGAACGATATCCAAACGTCGGAATTGCGCTACAGGCAAATGTATTCCGTAGTCGTTTTGATCTAGAACGTCTTCAGGCAACAGTACGTATCGTCAAAGGGGCATACGATGGAGACGATGAACTCTATATTCAACCGAAGAAGACAGTCGATGAGACATACCTTCAATTAGTAAAAGTCAATTTGTTAAATGGGAACTACACGCAAATCGCGACACATGATGAACAGATCATTCAGCAAATCATTGACTTTACTCAAATGAAACAAATTGATCCATCACGGTTTGAATTTCAAATGCTTCAAGGCATGCGACCGAAACGACAACAAGAGTTAGTTCGACAAGGTTATCGTGTCGTTATCTACGTTCCGCATGGCGTGGACTGGTATACGTATTTGATGAGACGGTTAGCGGAACGCCCAGTGAATATCGCGTTTACAGTAGGAGCCATGTTAAGAAGGTAAAGACTTTGCGAAGAGGAGTTAAACTCTTTGCAAAGTTTTTTTGAAATAATGCTTGTGTTTGTCGAATTTTGTTGTTATATTAATAAATGTTCCAGCGAGACGCCTTTTATAAACGGTTCGTTGGGGCTGAAAAGTTTTTTAAAAAGCATGGTTGACATAAACAAAACAACCTGTTAATCTATTAAAGTCGCTAAGGCGGCAGACGAACTTTGAAAACTGAACGATGAGGCAAAAATCGTATTCTACGGAATACAAAAA
>NZ_JAUZUW010000022.1:0-4408 GCF_031844245.1 Exiguobacterium sp. BRG2 | reverse complement strand
AAAAAAACGCGAGCGCGATATAGATTTAGAGCGATAAATAAAAAAAGCCCCTGAAAGGGGGCTTTTTTTGAGTAAAATGCCTTGCAAACGCATTTTACTCTGAGTCGTCTTTTGATTGCACACTATCGTCATAGTAGTTCAAGAGAAGACTTTTTTTGTGTTCTGAACCTTTCATCATGATGTTAGGAGATACCTGCCATACACCATTTTGAACCTTGATGATGAAATGATTTTCTTGGAGTTTTTTCATGATTTTAGCGATTGTTGGTTCTGAAACATTAGCTTCTTTAGCAATTTTTTTATACGTTCCTACAAACGTATTATTTGCTTGTTCTGTATTCTGCAATATGTAGATCAGAACATCAATTTGCTTGGAATCAGCTAAACCCAGAATGTGAAGGAAATCCATCAAATAAATCTTCCAAAATTGCTTTTGACCATATGCTCTTTTAGTGATTTGCTCTGCATAGATTTTTTCGCCAGTTTCAGTGTCGATATAGACCTTTTCTTTCTTTCCTAATAAGGTTTGAGTATCGGACTGGTACTCCATATTTCCATCCATTTAATGTCACCTCCTATCGATTTACTTAATTCTAATTTAAGTAAAAGATAAAAGCAACATTAATTAGCACTTAAAAATAGCTTAGTGCCCACTAACGTATTGTTAAGTGCCTAAAAATGAAAAAATGTTGATATATAAGGCTTTATACCACTTTTATAAAAAAATCACTCTCTTCTATATCAATGTCTTATCTTTTTCCACTTCGATATACCTAAAATTAACAAAAAAGAACTGAACGCACTCATTTCGGCTTTTAAGCCTTCATTTCGTTTGTCGGACTGTTAGACCGATGAACGTGTTCTCGCTACGCTCACCCCCATTCACCGATCTCCCAGTACACGTGAGCCGGTCGAATATCCTCATTTTCAATCATCACGAGGAAGTCGGGACATTTATGGGCTGTCTAGAAGTGATTTTAAGGGCATTTACGGCTTGAGCCGTAGAAAACCCTGTCAAGGCGTAGCGAAGGGGCTTAAAATCGAAATATGAGCGATTTAGATGCAATTAGGGGGCTGTTTTATGAAAGTAGACTTGAATCCAGCAAACTATGATCCAGAAAGATGGGCTGCGATCGAGAGATTAAAGCATCTGCAATTAGTTGAAGGATTGACGATGAATGTAGAAACTTTGAATGTAGATCGAGAAGGATTTGTTTTACTTGATCCAGATAATCCATCGCATCGAGAGTGGTTTGAATCGGAGTAACAAGTTTTTTTCAAGTTTTCCATTAAAAACTGATCATTTTTTCAAATAGAAGTCGTTAAGGCTGTTCGTTCGCTTTTTTGAACAGTATAATTAAGTTTAATATTACGTTTGTCAATGCTTGTTATTTTCGATAAGCGTAATACACTATATAACAAGGCTGAATCAGAACTCACAACACTACCGTTTTTAGAAAGGTGGTGATGCGAGTATGAAAATAATCTTCGAGTTATCGGTTGATCCGATGACGATTTTCGTAATGTGGAGTTTCTTAACAACTGGAAGCCTTCCACAAAAAAAAGAAAAGCCCTAACCTAAAGGTTAAGACTTAGACCAAAAAACTGTTCTGATTCAAGACTCAAACGTTGCAGCGTTTGAGTCTTTTGCCTTTTCAAGACATTCATTATTTTTTGCTTTTGTAGCGAAAAAATGCAACATCTTGTTAGAAAAGGACAACATCTGTTGTAGAAAATATACCACTTGTAGTGCTCAAATGCATCACTCAGATGAATAAGAAAATGTGGAAATTCTTCTGAAAAGCATAAAAATGTGTCGGAAATGGATAATTTTTTATCGTATTTGAAGATATGGATCACGTACATGAGGGTCAACGGTAGCGGAACGAGCGTAGCGAAGTGAGCATAAGGAGTTGACGCTCTGGATGCCCCAAGACCCTCTCGGTGCTGTTCTGCCGTTCCCAACGGCGGAACCTGCCAACCGGCGAGGGAGCCCCTCAAGATTTGAGGGGTTGGGGAGTTGAGTTTTTGACCTTTCGATGCGTGCATCGACCGTCGAATCGACGGCAATGTTGACCCTCGGAGAGCGCACCTTTACGAAGTAAAGTATAGTGCGCTATACTATACCAAATTTAAATTCATGTGAAAGAAGGCGTTTCTCATAGATATCCCTGGTTTTTTAAAAGATTATGCTGCGGTTATTTCTGCAATCGTAGCTATATCAAATCTATATTTCGTAGCACAAGTCTTTAAGTTCAACAAAAGAATGAGCCAATCTAAATTATCAATTTCACCTTCGTTTGAAAGAGGGGATGCTTTCACTAGATCTTTAGCTAGATCAGCAAGAAATAATCAGGAATCAAGAAATTTAGACGACACAACTTACTTCTTAGAGAACCTTAGATATGTTGAACCTAGATTTGGACTCCCCACTTTTTCTTTAAACGGCGCTGAACCTGTCAAAACATTGAGTGTAATTTTGAAAAATAACGGAGACATGCCATCTACAAATATTGAAGTTGATCTAGTATTTAAAGCTTATGGAACGGTCAATTTTTACCCTAGAGATGGAGAAGTGTTCGAAAAATTATTGCCACGAGAAGTTTTTTTTGAAGAGAAAATTAACATTCGAGTTCCTTACATCGGTGGTAATGAAGAAAGAAAATATGATATTTGTTCGTTAAATGGTCAATTTAGAGAAACGGAATTACACCTTTTAAAAATTAGAGCAAATAGTTTCGATTACATAAAACCTAATTATTTTAAAAACCTTTTTTCTAAAAAAGATTCAGAAATCATACTTCACCATTATAAATGTTCATTTTTACAGTCTAACCCAATGACACAACTTCGTTTTGAGCAACTTTATGGGATTGCTGAAGATTTTGAAGATGAAATTTGATTGAAGAGAGGTTGATTATATAATGACTTCAAAACTCGTGTGTAGAATGCAGAAAGTAAAGAAAAATGACGTAAAAGGCTATCAGATCCACAATCAAAGAGAACGAGAAAGTAAGACTAATCCCGATATCAACGCTTCACTATCCTACCTCAATCGAGACTACATCAACGCCCAACACATCAGCTACATGGAAAAATGGAGAGAAACATTCGAATCCCAGAATGAAAGTAAACGTGCCTTAAGAAAAGATGCCGTTTATTTCAATGAGTTCGTGGTGGGTTCTGATCGTGATTTCTTCAAGGATATGGACCAGTCAGAAAAAGAACGATTCTTCAAAGTCTCGACTGATTTCTTCAAAGAGCGGTATGGAGAACAAAATGTCTTATATTCCGTTGCTCATTTCGATGAATTAAAGGGCGCTGGTGCTCATGCCCATATCGCTATCGTGCCTATGCGGGACGGAAAACTTCAGAGCAAAAATGTCTTCAATCGCATTGAACTGAAATCAATACAGACACTACTGCCTGAGCATTTGCAAAAGCATGGTTTTGATATTGAACGAGGGAAAGAAGGATCGAAGGCTCAACACATCGATACGGCCACGTACAAGGTTCTCAAGGCACAAGAAGCGGTCTTGGATGCGGAACAGCAGCGAGAGGCGATTCAGAGCGATACGAAGCTACTAGAAGCCAAACGAGAGGGCTTGAAAGAGTTGTTCAAGAAAGTTGAACGGCTCGATAGCTTGGAATTCGAAGATCAGAAAACGATGTTTGGCAAAGAAACAGGGAAAATTGTCATGGATCGAGAGAATTTCGAGGAAATGCGAGACCTCGCGATGATGAAAGTACCCGATATGGAATTCAAGAACGAAGAATTACGACGAGAAATCACTGTTTTGCAGTCCAAGATCGAGCAAAAAGACGATAAAATCAGCAACCTTCAAAAGAAATACGAGATTGTTTCAGCACAAGCAGAACGCTATAAATCAGGATTGGACGACGTTGTAGAAGAACGAGTTTCGGAACGCTTAGAAGAGACAGTGAAGGAACTGAAGGAGCGTCATGCAGTCGAACTGACGAAACAAATGATAAATGCGAATCGCTACTCCGAAGAAGCGGAACAAATGGAGCGGAAATTGGACATCGTAAAAAGGAACTTCAACGTCTTAGAAAGCGAAAACCGTTGGCTTAAGAAAGAAAATGACGAGCTGCAGGCGACTAATGAAGGATTGACCAAAGAAAATAAAGGGCTATCTGAACAGCTTCAAAAGGCAAATGAGACGGTGAGAGCATGGAAAGAACGATTTGATCAGGCTGTCCAAAAAAGAGTCTCTGACATATTGAACGCTGTAAGGGCTTCTGTTCATAGAGCGACAAGAGAGTGGTTGATTGAGAAGTTACCTGATAATCAAAAAATCGGGCTGGATCATATGACAGATCACGCACGAATTAATAAGCGAGCCAATGAGATGCTTCCAGAAATCGTTGAGGAAAGAGATGATATGAT
>NZ_JAUZUW010000021.1:0-8472 GCF_031844245.1 Exiguobacterium sp. BRG2 | reverse complement strand
TCGTCATTGTTTGTTTTGAAAATGGTGGGCCTAAGTGGACTCGAACCACCGACCTCACGCTTATCAGGCGTGCGCTCTAACCAGCTGAGCTATAGGCCCGTCAAAGCAAACAAAATATGGTGCACCCTGAGAGATTCGAACTCCCGACCCCTTGATTCGTAGTCAAGTACTCTATCCAGCTGAGCTAAGGGTGCGATATGGTGCGGTCGAGAGGACTTGAACCTCCACGATGTTGCCACCACTAGGCCCTCAACCTAGCGCGTCTACCGATTCCGCCACGACCGCAAATATGAAATTAAAAATGGTGTGTCATGCAGGATTCGAACCTGCGACCCTCTGATTAAAAGTCAGATGCTCTACCAACTGAGCTAATGACACATAAAAACTGGGCTGGAAGGGATCGAACCTTCGCGTGCTGGAATCAAAATCCAGTGCCTTACCACTTGGCTACAGCCCAAAAATGGCGGTCCTGACGGGATTCGAACCCGCGATCTCCTGCGTGACAGGCAGGCATGTTAACCGCTACACCACAGGACCGCAATTTGAAGTTGAAAACAACTCTTTAAAAAGAAATGGTGGAGGATGACGGGATCGAACCGCCGACCCCCTGCTTGTAAGGCAGGTGCTCTCCCAGCTGAGCTAATCCTCCATATGGTGACCCGTACGGGATTCGAACCCGTGTTACCGCCGTGAAAGGGCGGTGTCTTAACCGCTTGACCAACGGGCCATTTTGTAATTAATAATTATTCTCAAGAAACATTTTCACATAAGAGGTCTGGCGGAGATGGAGGGATTCGAACCCTCGCACCAGTTTCCCGGCCTACACCCTTAGCAGGGGCGCCCCTTATAGCCACTTGGGTACATCTCCAAAAAAATGGCTCCGCAAGTAGGATTTGAACCTACGACCTACCGGTTAACAGCCGGTTGCTCTACCACTGAGCTATTGCGGAACGTTACGTTCTGTTCGGAACACTTTTATATAGTAGCAACTTTTTTTCTTTCCGTCAATGCTTTTTTAAAAAAGTTTTTAGTGACGATAAGTTGTTTAGTTGCTGTCGTTTTGACGACTTCTATAATTTATCATGCTCCGAAATGAACGTCAACTACTTTTGTAAAAAATCTTTCCGCGACAACGACCACATCGATACTTTTCCGTATTCATGCGTCTTTTCCTTCTATATAATGTACTGCATTTCTCACATTCATAAAGATAGGATTTTTTTTCGTCTTCTTGTCTTCTCGGACTGTATCGGAGCCCACCGTAACGCTCTAACCATTCTTTAAAGTCTTGATCTTGATGGCGGTGTCCCATTCCTGCTAGATGTAAATGATAGTGACACAGTTCATGAATCACAATTCCGCGGAAGACTTTCATGTCATCGATGTATCGTTTATTGAAGTCTAAGTGATGATCGCCTAAGAAGTAGCGACCACCTGTCGTCTTTAGGCGTGGGTTAAAATAAGCTTCATGTCGAAACGATAAGGAAAATACGTCGAGCGAAAGTTGCTCGACGTATCGTTGTAATTGTTCATTCGTCATTTCGGCGGAACCAGCGTCAAACCAATGCGTCCTCGCTCCGGTTCAACATTCGTCACCCATACCGTCACGATATCCCCGACAGCGACAACATCAAGTGGATGTTTGACACGCTTACGACTGAGCTTCGAAATATGGATCAATCCATTCTCTTTCACCCCGATATCAACGAACGCACCAAAATCAAGAACATTACGGATCGTCCCTTGGAATTCCATCCCGACTTGAATCATATCCATCGATAGAACATCTTGACGAAGTAACGGTTTATCGAGTGCTTCTCGCGGGTCACGTCCCGGACGTTGTAACGCCTCGATGATGTCACGTAACGTTGGCTCTCCGATCTCGAGCGTCTGTGCCATCTCCGGTAATGCCAATGTGGACAATTGTTCCCGGAGTGCATCCGTTCCGACTTGATCGAGCGTTAAACCTAGTGTCTTGAATAACCTTTCGACTGTTTTGTACTGCTCCGGATGGATTGGCGTCCGGTCGAGCGGATGCGTTCCATCTAAGATCCGGAGGAATCCAGCTGCCTGTTCATAAGCTTTTGCCCCAAGACGAGGGACTTTCAATAATTCCTGACGCGTCTTGAACGTTCCAAGTTCCGAGCGACGTTCGACGATTTTTTTCGCCGTCGCTTTCGTGATTCCTGCGACGTAACTCAAAAGCGGTTCTGACGCTGTATTGACATCAACTCCGACCTGGTTGACGACCGTTTCGACGACAAAATCAAGCGTCTCCTTCAATTTCGTTTGCGAGACATCATGTTGATATTGACCGACACCAACAGATTGCGGATCGACTTTGACGAGTTCTGCCAGTGGATCCTGCAAGCGACGTGCGATCGAAATTGCGGATCGTTGTTCGACTTGAAGCTCCGGAAACTCCGTTCGGGCAATCTCTGAAGCGGAATAAATACTTGCCCCTGCCTCGTCGACGATCGTAAAGGCAATATCTTTCTGCCCCTTCATCCAATCCGCAACGAATGCTTCTGTTTCCCGCGAAGCCGTCCCATTGCCAATCGCAATCAATTCAATACCATACGTGTCGACGAGCTTTGAAAGGGTTTGGCGCGCTTCTTTCGCTTTTTGCTCTGACATCGTCACGTAGATGACACCGACTTCCTTCATCTCACCCGTCGGATCAATGACCGCCCACTTACACCCCGTCCGATAAGCCGGATCAAGACCAAGCATGACTTTCCCTTTCATCGGTGGCTGCATGTAGAGTTGACGGAGGTTCTTACCGAAGACGTCAATCGCCTGAAGTTCTGCTTTCTCAGTCAGTTCGTTCCGAATTTCTCGTTCGATAGCAGGAAAAACGGATTTTTTATACCCCGTTGTGATTGCCGCTTCGACGATGTCACGTTTCTTTGGCGCCAGTTGTGCATATGAACGAAGTAACGTTGGTAAAACCTGCTGTTCCTCTAATACGACCTTCACCGAGACGATTTTCAACGACTCAGCACGGTTGATCGCAAGAATCCGGTGCGGAACGATCTGTTGAATCCGTTCGTTGTAAGCATAGTACTGTGCAAAGACACCTTTTTCATCAACTGCGTCCTTTTTCTGTTTCGTGACGATTTCTGCTGAACGACGTATTTGCTTGCGTATGAACTCACGCACCGTCGCTTGTTCGCCCCACTCCTCAGCGATGATTGATTGAGCTCCGGCAAGTTCTTCTTCCGAATCGAGTGTACCGCTCAAACGCTGAAATGTTGCCTCATCATAGGCAGACTTGTCGCGTAACCAGTCAGCAAGTGGCGCAAGCCCTGCTTCCCGTGCAATTTCCGCCTTCGTCCGACGTTTTGGTCGAAACGGTAAGTAAATATCTTCGACTTGTTGTAAGGTCGTCGCTTCATTGAGCGTTCGACGGAGTTCCGGCGTTAGTACACCTTGTTCCTCGATTTTTTCAAGGACGTCACTTCGTCTACTTTCAAGTTGTGTTAATTGTTTATGTCGATCGAGGATCGCTTTAATCGCGACCTCATCGAGTTCACCTGTCTGTTCTTTTCGGTAGCGGGCGATGAACGGAATCGTACCGCCTTCTTCCGTCAATTGTAAGACTGCCTTCACTTGAGCAGGACGTACATTCAATTCACTTGCGATTCTCTTTTCCATCTGCTTCACCTCTCATTCATTATACCGAAGAATGCATGGAAAAGAAAAAAGACTGACACGAGGTCAGTCTTTTGAGAATACTTCATTTGGTTCAACTTTAATCGCTTCACGTAACTTCTGCAAAGCACGTCGTTGGAGACGGGACACATGCATTTGTGAAATGCCGAGTAGTTCTCCCGTTTCTTTTTGACTCATATTGCGATAATAGGCACATTCGAGGATCGAACGCTCGCGGTCCGTTAAGACAGCAAATGCCTTTTCAAGAATCAGACGCTGATCGACAGAGTCATAGCCATTCTCTTGATTACCAACGAGGTCGAGTAAGGTAACGGTACTACCTTCCTGATCTGCCTCAATCGAGCTATCGACGGAGAGAGCTTGATAACTCTTACCCATCTCGAGTGTTTCAAGGACTTCCTCTTCTGATACTTCAAGGCGAGCAGCAATTTCATCGATACGCGGAGAACGTTGCAACTCCGTCGTCAATTCCTCGACTGCCTTCTTAATTTTCGGACCGAGTTCCTTAATGCGACGTGGAACATGGACGCTCCATGTCTTATCGCGGATGAAACGTTTGATTTCACCGATGATCGTCGGTACAGCAAACGATTCAAAACTGCGACCAAATTCCTTATCGAATCGACGAAGCGCCGCGAGCAACCCAATCATACCGACCTGAACGAGATCGTCATGAATCGGTCGACCACGCGAGAACTTTCGGGCCAAAGCTTCTACCAAGTCTGAATAACGCTCGAGTAATGCCGCATGCACTTCCTCATCTTGGTCGTCCTGCTGATACAAATCAATCAGTCGAAGTACTTCATCATCACTGTGATGGCGTTGTTGAGACTTTGCTGGCACTTTGACCCACCTCATCTCTATTCATATATTTTGTCATATGGACAGTGACGCCGTTCGCTTTCTCGATCGTTACTTGATCCATCAATGCTTCGATCATCAAGATACCGAGTCCTCCTTCATGCAAGGAATCGAGATCGTGTGCGTCCGTAATCGGCTCACTTTGGCGTTTGACCTCATCTTTATCAAACGTAATGCCGTTATCTTTAACGATGATCTCAAGACGATCATCTGGATAGACGTTGCATGTCAAGGCGATACTACCATCTTCTTTTCCTTCGTACGCATGTTGAACAGCGTTTGCACATGCTTCTGAGACAGCGATTTTGATATCTTCGATGTCATCGTACGTATACCCCATTCGGTTCGCGACGCCTGAAACCGTCAAACGAGCGATGGCTACATATTCCGGTTTGGCCGGTAATGTCATGTTCAGTTGTTCGTTCTTCATTGCGTTCCACCTCGTACACCACTATCAATTGTAATGATGCTTGAAAGACCTGTGATCTCGAATAGACGACGGATACGTTCAGAGACGCCAACGAGCGTGAACGATGTTCCGTTCTTTTTCGCTGCTTTGAGGGCACCGACGAACACACCGAGACCTGTTGAATCCATATAATGAACTTCATCCAAGTGCACGATGACATCATTCGTTTCGACTGCTGGGACTAATTCTTGGCGAAGCTTTGGTGCCGTATACGTATCAATCTCACCTGCGATATAAAGATGCGTCTGACCGTCAAGCTGCTCTGTTTTAATTGTTAAATCCATCTTCAAGTTCCTCCTCAAGGAAAATCTGTCTATGTGGTCTTGCTATTCATCCTACCTCTTCCCTTTATAAAAAGGTCACTTGGGTATGTTTCCCCGTAAAGAAAACTTTGAAACCCATTTTTAAAAAAAGAGGTCAAAAAAAGTCGTATACGCTAGTATCGACTCTTCTTGTGTTGCGCTTCTATGTAAGTGCCTAAAAATCAACCAAGCCTAAGCTGATTGCGACGGCACTATTTACTTTCATCATCGTGTCCGGATCTAGATGTGTGACTTTATCCGTTAGACGGCGTTTATCAATTGTACGGATTTGCTCAAGTAAGATGACCGAATCACGTTCTAATCCGTGTCGCTCTCGATATACTTCCACATGGGTCGGTAGTTTGGCTTTGTCGATCTGTGCCGTGATCGCAGCCACGATGACTGTCGGGCTGAATCGGTTACCAATATCATTTTGTAGAACAAGCACGGGACGAACTCCCCCTTGTTCCGATCCGACCACAGGTGACAAATTTGCATAAAAAACGTCGCCACGTTTGACTATCAAAGCTTACACCCCGCTTACTTGACGTAGGAGTGAGAACTCCGCCTCCGTTTCAATCTGGAACATTTCGCCTACGATCGATAAATTGATTGCTGCCATTTCTTCGTAACCACGCTTCAATTCCTCACGTAGCTGACGCTTGCGTTCTTCGGTCGTATGATTCGACTTCATCCCAATCGTCTCCTTCGCTACATTTCGCTCAACAAACTGCATTTCCCGTTGTTGGACCAAGATAATGGCACCTCCAGATTCACTGAAACCTTAACGAACGACTCACTTTCTACTTCAATATATCAGTCGAATTCAGAAAATACAATCAAAATTCAAACAAATAACATATTTTTGCCATCTTATTGATGTCTTATGCGAATCACTGACGCGGAACACGTTTCGAGAATTGACAGAGAACTTCATAGTTGATCGTCCCGAGCCAATGGGCCGCTTCCTCGATTGGTGCCCCTTCTCCAATCAAGATGACTTCCGTTCCAATCGGATATTCTCGCGGTAAACGAATCATCAAGCGATCCATACAGACACGACCGACGATTTCGCACGGTAGACCGTCTACAATCAGTGAATAGCCCTGAAACTTGCGTGACCAACCATCTGCATAACCAATCGGAACGGTACCGATCCATTCATCTGTCGGTGCCGTATAAGTCGCTCCGTAACTGATTGTCTGACCCGGTTCGACTTGTTTGACCTGCATCAGACGACTTTTCAGTGAAAACGCTGGTTTTAAAAATTCATAATGTCCTGCCATCTCATCCGACGGCATCGCCCCATATAACGCGATACCGACCCGAACGACGTTAAACGGCGCTTGTCCCGCTAAGCGAATCGCTGCCGCTGAATTAGCACAATGTACGTAACGAATGTCCGGTACTAGCGCGACATAGGATAAAAATGTCTCGAGCTGACGTTCAAACAATCGACTGTTCAGCTCGTCAGCGGTTGCGAAATGCGTATAGATGCCTTCGAGTTCGACAAGATCATCATTACACTCAACCAAAATATGCTTCAACTCATCGACATGCTGCAGTCCGAGTCGCCCCATCCCGGTATCGACCTTGATATGCAAACGGAGATGATCGATTTCCGTCAGATGCCGTTTCGCTTCTTGGAGCCAATCGGCTGAAAAGACAGGAACGGCGACATCGTAATTCGAAGCGACTGGCGCATGCTCCGGCAGTAAAGCTTCAAGCATCAGGATCGGCGCTTGGATACCCGCTTCTCGCAACTCAATCGCTTCTTCAAGGAGCGCAACAGCGAGTAAATCAGCTCCATTTTCAAGGGCAATCTCAGCGACTGTCACTGCACCGTGACCATAGCCGTCTGCCTTGACGACTGCCATCACCTGTTGCTCGCCCATTCGTGTTTTAATTTCGCGTATATTGTGTGCGATCGCTTCCCGATCGATTTCAATCCAAGTTGGTCGATACATCCTAATCCCTCTTCTCTAATAAGACTTGCGCAGACGCGTAGTGCTCTGAATGTGTAATCGAGACATGGATGACGCCATTGAATGGTCCGCTCATGATCGGTCGTCCGGTCTCATCGTTTAAAACTTCGACGTCCTGCCAGGAAACCTCTTTTCCGACACCGGTTCCAAATGCTTTAACGAACGCTTCCTTTGCGGCGAAGCGACCTGCCAGGTACTCAATTTGCCGGTGTCCTGAAAGCGATTGAAATCGTTCCTGTTCTGCCTGCGTCAAAATTCTTCCTGCAAAACGTGGCTGTCGCTCGAGCGTTTGCTCGATTCGATTTAGTTCGACTAAATCGATCCCAATTCCATAAATCATCCGAGACGCCTCCACAGTTCTATTCTTCGCCATCTTCATATAGAATGAAGATGAAGCGAGGTGTTGTCATGTTTAGTCGAACGGAAAATCTACAAACGTTCACACGTTCTTATCCGGTCGTTTCGTTGTTCATTTTAATCCAAGTCGCCCTGTTTGTCATCAAACAGTTAGGTGGACTCCTTAATCTGACGTTCTCTCCCTTAAGTGCAGGCGCAGCAATCAATCTCTTAATCGGGCAAGGTGAATGGTGGCGTGTCGTCACGGCAACGTTCTTGCATTATGATTTTTGGCATATTGCGTTCAATACGTTTGCTCTCGTCATTTTCGCACCGCCTCTCGAGCGGATGATCGGGCATACTCGATTCGCTGCTTTTTACTTGCTCGTCGGTACGCTTGCGAACGTCTTGACGTACTTCACGAAAATCAATGAACCGTTCTATGGACAAGCCGGAGCATCCGGTGCCATTCTTGGTCTGCTTGGTTTTTATGTCTACTTGAGTCGTTTCAAACGAACGGTCATCATGGCAGACGATACACGGCTTGTGTATATCTTCACTGCAGTCACGGCAGTCTTTACGTTACTTGGATCGAACGTCGCTGTCTTCGGTCACTTGTACGGTTTCGTCCTCGGATTCCTTTTCGGATTCGTCTTCGGCAACCGCGCCGTGCCATTCACACGTCCGTTCCAAGCGGGTCGTCGGACAAGTGGTGGTCCTGTCTTCGTAAGCGGTTCTGGGCAGTTGGGTCGTATCTTCTTCTATGTCATCATCGCCTTTGCTGTACTCGGATTATTCTTCCGTTACCTGTAAACCAGCATACAAAAAAAGGACTACGCTACAT
>NZ_JAUZUW010000020.1:0-11371 GCF_031844245.1 Exiguobacterium sp. BRG2 | reverse complement strand
CTGTTTAAAAGCTTCGGTGATAAATTTTCAGAAAATATTGTTTTCTTAGATTCTTCATGTTATCCTTAGAAAAATTCAAACAGGAGGTTTTAAACATGACATATACATCGCTCATCCAAGTACGACTGATTGTGATTATGACCAGGGACTGAAGATTCATTTCTCGATTGAGAAGATGAAGACCAGGCCCTTTTCGTCATTTCGACAAGGCGTCTGATCACACGACGCCTATCCACGCACATCGTGGATGAGGCTTTTTTTATTGAAATTAGAATGAATGGAGGACAACACATGTTTAAGACAAAAGATACGTTCGCTTTAGGATTTATGATCTTCGCATTATTTTTCGGTGCAGGTAACCTAATCTTCCCACCAGAACTCGGCGCCCTTGCAAGTAAACAATTCCTCCCAGCCATCCTCGGCTTTATCGTGACAGGTGTTGGTCTTCCGTTGCTCGGCTTACTTGCTGTCGCATCCATCGGAGGCGGCATCAAAACGCTTGCTGCCCCTCTCCCTCGTTTTGTAGGTGCTGCCTTGACGTTTGCTCTCTACGTTGCCATTGGACCTTTCTTCGGAATCCCTCGGACATCGGTTGTCACGTATGAGCTCGGTGTTGTACCATTTCTCGGTGCGCCTTCACAAATGACATTAGTTCTCTCATCAAGTCTCTTTTTCATTGCTACGCTTTACCTCGTATTGCGTCCTGGTAAATTACTTGAAATCATCGGACGTTTCATCACACCTTTATTGCTGATTGCACTTGCTGCGTTAAGCATCAGTAGCATCGTCTCACCACTTTCAAGTGTCGCTTCACCAAGCAAAGCCTATGAGACGACAGGTCAAGCATTCATCCAAGGTTTTCTTCAAGGATACTTAACGCTTGATGCACTCGGCGCCTTAGTCTTCGGTGTCGTGGTACTTCATACATTAAAAAGTCGAGGCGTTCATGAACGAACAGCACAATTTAAAGTCGTCACTCGTGCTGGAACGATTGCTGCGGTTGCTTTGACTCTCGTCTATATCGGACTCGGAATGATTGGACGTAATACATTTGCCGCAATCGGAAAAGTCGATGGACCAACACTTCTTCAGCATTATGCGAATACAGCGTTTGGCTCAATTGGTTTAGCTGTACTTGGTCTTGCGATTCTACTTGCATGCTTGACGACAGCAGTTGGTCTCGTCACCGCATTTGCAGAATATATGATGACTCTTTCTGCACGTATCACATTAAAAACAGCAAGTATCTTCACGACTGTTCTTGGTCTCACAGTATCTATCGTCGGATTACAGACATTGTTATCAATTGCCGTTCCCGTGTTGATGTTCCTTTATCCAATCGTCATCGTCTTAATCGCACTAACATTCATGCGTCATCTGTTCCGTCGCAAGTCGGTCGTTTATCAGTCCACTCTTGGAGTAACGATTTTCTTCTCACTTTGTAGTGCGTTAAACCAACTCTCTCTTTTCCCGGGAAATCTCAAAACCTTCTATCAATCACTTCCTTTAGTGGATCAAAGTTTAGAATGGTTATTTCCGACACTTATCGCCTTTGGTATCAGTTCATGGTTTGGACACGTTTCCACCGCTTCAGTCACACAAAAACGCGCTAGCTAGTGATTCCGTTTTCGTAGCTATGGTATGATGAACAAAATGGTTATATTAATGGAGGCGTCATATACATGGATAAGATTGCTTGGATTACCGACAGCATGGCTTTTTTCGAGCCAGGAGAGGCTGAAAAAATCGGAGTCCATGTGATACCGACATTACTCATCTTGAACGGGGAGTCTTACCGGGAGTATGTCGATATCTCGATTGAACAATTGAATCAAAAAATGCAGGACGATTCGAAAATTTCACCTACGACTTCGCAACCGTCTTTTGGTGACTTCGTAACTCTATATGAACAGTTACTCGAAGACGGTTATGATTACGGATATGCGATTCACATCACGAGTGGCTTAAGTGGTGCCTACTCCAGTTCGGTCGCTGCAGCTGAGGCTGTCGGTTTCCCGCTCTATGCGATTGATTCATACACGGGTGCTGCCAATCAACAAGAACTTGTCCGGATCGCACAGCGACTAGTAGCTGCTGGTAACGATCCAAAGGAAGTCATGTCGACACTTGAAACGTTTAAACACAAATCGCATTTTTATTTGATTATTGGAAATATGGAGACGATGCGACGTGGTGGTCGAGTTTCAGGAAGTCAATTTTTATTAGCGAACATGCTCAACATCAAGCCGATCGTTCAATTTAATGAAGAAGGACAGCTTGTTCCTTTCAAGAAGGTACGCTCGATCAAAAAAGCTTTTAAGGAAATGGTAAGCGAGATCACTTCTAAAGTGACAGCACAAGGAATCTACGATCGAACACTATATATCGGTCATACGCTCGCTCATACTGCTGCTGAAGAATTGAAACGTTTGATTGTAACGGAACATCCTAAAATCAACGTTCGTATCACGCAATTCGGTCCTTCCATCTTGGCACATGCTGGTGCTGAGACGGTCGGCGTGTTCTGGTTCGACGACATTTCTCTACCTACAACTTGATACCTAACATTAAAAAATAAAGAACCGGACAGTCTTAAAAAGACTGTCCGGTTCTTTATTTTGTTTCGTATTTACGAAATAATTCTTCTAGCAACATCGCTTCGTCCAACGTACGATGAATCGGTTCGTGCGGAAGTGCGATTTGATTCGATAATGTGTCGGAAGGATATACATCAAACGACACTTGTTCCATCTCAATAATATACTCAAGGATAGAATCAAGTGAGCTTTCCTTTTTAAATTGACGAAGCCAGTTTTCATATCGACGATCTACTTTTCCCTCTTTCAGCAATATCTCTCCACTAGCAATGATTGCCCATTTAGGCGGCGCATCGATTTGGAAAAGTTCCAACTGCTGATATTCTTCCATCGTTCGTTTCGTCACCGGAATGACACCGTTGATTGAGACCAATCGTTTTAATCTAAGATGCGCTCGCAACGTCATGAATCGCGGTCGTCCGGCGACTCGCTCAACAAGCAAGGTCGGTTTATCAATGGAACGCATCGTTTCTTCATCAAATAATAAACTATGATCTACATCTAATACTAGCATTAAGACACTCCTTTTTTTCTGCGGGAGACGATGAATACATAGGAGCTACATAAAAGAATCGCGGCAAAACAATAACCACCGATGACGTCTGAAAAATAATGAACGTTTAAAATGATGCGGGAAGCTCCCATGGCAAGAAATAACCCAATCGTCAACACCGATACGATTACTTTGCCCGTCGTTTTTAAATGCCGGAAAGCGACGACAAGAAATCCTACATATACAGCGAATGCCATCGCGGAATGACCACTTGGAAAACTATAGCCAACACCACCAACTAGCTCATTCAATGAAGGACGTTCTCGTACGAAGGCAAATTTGACGACTTGATTCAACGCTCCTACAGAGATTGCCATCAATACATACCAAATACTTGCGATACGATCTCGCCACAAGACATAACTCACTACTCCAAGTAACACCGTCATTGTCATCGCCCCAGGACCAGAGCCTAGTTGAGTGAACCAAGAGACATAGTCCCCTGGAACATGTTGAGACATGTACGACGATAATTGAGCGTCAAATAAAAAATAGCCCGTCATTCGAATCGAGACGGCGATGATCACAAACAAGACGACAGCGATGGATGCACCCACCCACGCCGCTCTTGCCCCCCGCATTAGTATGTCCCCTTACGTTCTTCTAATTCTTCTGCTGAATAATCTTCCTTATCCCGCAAACGATGCGCCAAACGCCCTGATGCATTTGCTGCGATGGCTGCAACGATATCGTCCATGAACGTATTGACTTTTCCGTCTCCGAGCTTCGTATCCAGTTCTTTGATGATCCCAACTTTCGCCTTATCCAAATATCCGAATGTCGTAACAGCGATAGAACCGTACGTATTGACAGCACCAATCGCAATCGTTTCATCTACGCCAAATAATCCTTCATCGCTTTGGATGATGGACAAGAGTGGTTCTGATAATAATCCTTTTTCAGCAAGAATATCTAATTCTGCCCCGACAAGGATCGCATGTTGTAATTCACGCTTTTCAAGAACTCGTTCAACCGAACTGACACATGTTTCTACTGTCAGATCCACTGTGTATGGTGCTTGCATTTGGTAAACGATCTCAGCAATCGCATGAATCGTCACCCCGCGTTCATGTAACTTGTCAATTGCTGCTTGTTTGACCTCTTTTGAATGTGTTTTCTTCATGACTGTATCCACCTCTCCAACAAAGTACTTCATTAGTATACACGGATTCTAAAGCTCCTCTCAAACTTCTTTGACATCGACGCCAGAATCCGTCATGATTATTTTGTAAAGCGTTATCATTTCAGGGGAAAGTAGGGGATTTTCGATGAACATTGGGGTTGTATTGTTTCCATCGAAACGCGTTCAAGATTTTGCCAATTCATACCGAAAGAGATATGACTCGAAGTATTCACTGATCACACCGCACATCACGTTACGGGAGCGAATGGGAGTCGATGAGACAGAATTAGATCACATCGTGACAGAGTTAAATCGAATCGCGTCCGAAACGAAACCGGTCAATCTGCACATCCAAGGAGCACGGTCGTTCCATCCGACGAACAATGTCTTGTTCCTTAAAGTAATGCCATCGGATGAGTTAGAACAATTACATCGCGCCTTGCATACAGGACCACTCGCACATAAACCGAAATACGATTTCTTGCCACATATCACGATTGGTCAAGAACTGTCGGATGTCGAATTGTTCGATGTACTAGAACGTCTCAAGATGGAAGATATCCGTTTCCAAGAAGATGTCACGAAAATGGCTTTATTGTATGAACTGGAAAATGGAGCTTGGAGTGTCTACGAGACATTCCGCTTTACAGGTCAATGAATGATTAAACTTCCCGGTCGAAGCTTCGACCGGGAAGTTTTAGTTCTGGTAACACTCCATATGCATTCGCCTGTTCTTCTAAAAAATCTTGCGTTTCATGTTCTCGATAAGGATCGACTGGGCGTATCGGTTGAACCCTTGCGACCGGTTCAGTTTTCAGTTGTGGGTCGACTCGTACTTGACGATTCACATATTGTACGACCGTAAAATCGATTGCGTTCATCCTCTGCACTTCCTCTCCCCTTCTAATTCTAACGTTGTTCATAATTGACACTTCCCCGATTAAGCACAAAAAAAACCAAGCTCCCCTCCTAAGGGAAGCCTGGTTCACTAAATCACCTATTACAGAATGTGGAATCCACTATCGACGTGAAGGATTTCTCCTGTTACACCACTCGACATTTGCGAAAGTAAGAATAATCCACTCTGACCGATTTGTTCCGTCGTAACGTTACGGTGAAGTGGCGCGCGTTCTTCGATGCTATCAAGGATTGAGTTGAAATCGCCAACACCTTTTGCTGAAACTGTCCGGACCGGACCAGCAGAGATCGCATTGACACGAACACCTTGCTGTCCGTATTCAGCAGCGAGATAACGAACGCTAGCATCTAATGCTGCTTTCGCAACACCCATGACGTTGTAGTTCGGAACCATCTTCTCACCACCAAGGTACGTCAATGTGATGACAGATGCGTCTTCTGTAAAGAAGTCTTTCGCTGCCTTGACGACTGCCGTCAAACTGTAGGCAGAGATATCAAGTGCTTGCGCGAACTGTTCACGTGTCACACCAGAAAATTCACCACGAAGTGCTTCTTTATCCGCGAATGCGATCGAGTGAGCGATTCCTGAAATCTTACCGTGATCTGCATGGATCGTCTGGAAGACCTGTTCGATTTCTTCATCACTCGTGACATCACACGTATAATAAGAAGCCGGACGTGATAATTCCTGTCCTAATTTTTCAAGTGGTGCTTTGAAACGTTCCCCGACATATGTAAATGCGAGGCTTGCTCCAGCAGCGTCGAGTGCACGTGCGATACCCCATGCAATCGAACGTTGGTTGATGACGCCCATGACGACGTACGTCTTGCCTTCGAGTGAAGGATAAATATTCATGATAAAGTCCCCCTTGAATTAGTACCTGGTAATAAAACCTATCTTCAGGTTACAAAAACGTAACGCTTCTGTCAACCATCGCTCTTGATATTGCGGATTTGATAAATTACGGTAATATAGAAAGAGATAGAAAGTAGGGATGAAATGAATCGATTCAAATCATTTACACAACGTTATGATCATACGTTGTTGTTTTTACTCGCCTGTCTGATGGTCATCAGTATCATCGCCATCTATACAGCACAACCTTCGCTTAAAGGTGCGATCAGTGCCATCAACTTCTCTGCCAAACAAATTCAATGGTATGTCATCGGCTTCATGGCGTTATCCGTCGTCATTTTCATCGATTATGAACAGTTGAAGCGATTCCACTGGTTTTTATATGGAGCAGGTATCGTGTCATTGATCGGTCTTGTCGTTCTTCGAAACACACCAATCGTCACTGAAATCAAAGGGGCATACGGTTGGTATCAATTCCCCGTTATCGGTACGGTTCAACCGGCTGAGTTCATGAAGTTCTTTTTGATCGTGACGCTCGCTGCCGTCATTACCGAGCACAATGCGCGTTATGTTCAACATGAAAGAGATCTCTTGTTACTTATCAAGTTAGTCGCGGTTACAGCCTTGCCGCTCGGTCTTATCATCATTCAGCCCGATTTAGGGATCGGTTTGATTCTATGCGTCATCTTAGCATGTGCGATGTTGTTATCCGGACTAAACTGGAAATGGCTTTTAACGATGTTCGGTCTGTTCGCAGGAGCCGTCATCATCTTCTTTTACCTGTTCTTTTTCCAAAATGATTTACTCGCAACCTTTTTCCCAGGTCACGCGATGAACCGGATCATGGCTTGGTTGCAACCGTTCGAATATGCGGATGATCTGTCGTACCAGCTCGTCCAAGCAATCAACGCTACAGGTTCAGGGCAAATGTTCGGCGTTGGATACGGGAAACTGCAAGTGTTCGTTCCGGAATTGCATACAGACTTCATCTTTACGACGATTGCCTCTCACTACGGTTTCATCGGGGCTGCCATCGTCTTGATCGTATTGTTCCTGTTCGTCTATCGGTTGATTCAGATTGCTCTCGAGACAGCGGATCCATTTGGTACCTATATCGTGACAGGATACGTCGCGATGTTTACGTTCCAAATTTTCCAAAACATCGGGATGACGATTGGTGTCTTACCGATCACAGGCCTTCCCCTACCGTTCATCAGTTATGGTGGATCAACGATGATCGTAAACCTCGTCGGTCTAGGATTGATCATGGCAATCGCCTCTCAATCTCGGATTTCCATGTTCGATGAAGACTAAACACAAATAAAAGGCAGTGGACCAAGTCCATTGCCTTTTATTTGTGCACTTTATCATTCCAGTCGGAGATCCTCAGGAAGTGGTGCTTCAAAACGAACCTGTTCTCCCGTCGCAGGATGAAGGAACGTTGCTGACGCACTATGAAGCGCCTGACGCGGAAGTAACGGGTTCCCTTGATACATCGTATCGCCAATCAAAGGATGCCCAAGAAAAGCAAGGTGGACACGAATTTGGTGTGTCCGACCTGTCTCTAGTCGGATATCGAGTAATGAGATTTCTTGGTCAAAGGCTCGAACTAGACGGCTATTTAAGATATGTGTGATGGCTCGTTGACCATCTGGTCGTACCATCCGTTCCATGAAGGAATGATCAGTTTGACCAATCGGTTGATCAATTGTTTGTACCGGTACGTTTCCGGGTGCATACGCTAAATAATGTCGTTCTAATTCATTGGATCGTTGCATGAGACTCATCCGGTGATGGGCAAGCCCGTGTTTCGCGAACAAGACAAGACCACTCGTATCACGATCGAGTCGATTGACGATATGGATCGCATACGGAATTCCTTGTTTTCGATAATAACCAAGAACATAATTCGACAATGAGTGTTCCGGATGCAATCGTGACGGAATCGATGCCATCCCCGGTGGTTTATTGACGACGAGTAACCAATCATCTTCAAACAAAATATCGAGTTCCCCTTCTGTCGCTACCATGTCCGGTGCTGGTGTTTCTTCCGGGAAGAAGACGTGGACGCGGTCACCCACGCACAAGACGTCGTGGACGTTGACATGATGACCGTTCCGCGTGATATCTCCATGATTTTTGATTGATACTAACATTTTTCGTGAGATACCTAGACGGGTCGTACAAAAATGACTGACGCGCCAGCCATCCTCGATATCAGTAACCGTCTGTCGTAGCTGAAATCCATTCATGTTTCTCTTTCCTTTACATACTGCGTCAACGTCTTTCGTCTGCCAGGAAAGATTCCCGCACCCGTTGCCAAAACGGGAAAGAACGAAAACGAGCAAATTTCACTTTTTTATCTGATACCCGACACCGGATCGATGTCACATTTTGATGGACAATCGAAGCATAGTGGTCATAGGTCATCTGAAAATCAATCGGATTGACGGGACGAATTTCGACATCATGATGTTTCGGTAATAACATCGGTGAGCCGATCGTCCGGTAAACACGATTATTGATCGAAGCCATTTCTGTAATTTGGATCGCTTCGAGTGCCGGGTGGACGATCGCACCGCCGAGCGCCTTGTTATATGCCGTCGAACCAGAGGGTGTCGATATACATAACCCGTCACCTCGAAACGTCTCAAAATAGTCGCCTCGAATCGATAAATCGCAGACGAGTGTTTGATTGAAACTTTTGATCGTACACTCGTTCAAAGCAAGCAGTTGATTATGCGAGCCATCCGCATAGTCAATTGATAGTTCAAGCAGCGGGTATTCGACCGTCGCTAAATCCTGCTTCGCGATATGATCAATCAACTCATCCATCTCTTCAGGACGCCAATCCGCATAAAAACCAAGGTGCCCTGTATGAATCCCTACAAGGGTAATCGTCTCTACTTGATCGAGATACGAATGGAACGCTTGTAACATTGTCCCGTCTCCCCCGATTGAGACGACGATTTCCGGTTGACTGACATCAAGCACACATCCCCGCTCCGTCAACGCCTGCTCGAGTTGTTGTTTTAGCGCATGAGAACGCTCATCATCACGAGCCGTGATTGCAAAACGCATGGTCATCCCCCTACTCTTTTAATCGTTCCGACGCCTTAGCGTCGCGTTGAAAGACGAGTTGCGCGTCTTGGATTTCTACTTTCAATTGACTCATCTCCGCATCAAGCAAAAATGCCGCTTCTGCCGCCCGCCGCAGGCGCTCACGCGTTTCTTCCGGAATGTTCCCTTGGTACTTGTAATTTAACGAGTGTTCGATCGTCGCCCAAAAGTTCATCGCAAGCGTCCGAATTTGAATCTCGACTAATGTCGGTACTTCACCTTCGATCGTCTGTACTGGATAAGCAATGATGACGTGATACGATCGATAACCACTATCCTTCTTTTGAGTGATGTAGTTACGTTCCTCGACGATTTTAAAATCACCGCGCGAACGTAATAGTTCAAGAACATGAATGATATCATCGACGAATTGACACATGATGCGTAATCCGGCAATATCCTGCATATCTTGTTCCAATGATTCACGCGCAATTGCTTTTCGTTCTGCTTTTTGAAGAATGCTTTTTACAGGTTTGACCCGTCCTGTGACAAATTCAATCGGTGAATGCTCTCCCCGTTGCTGAAATTGTTTACGAATCGCTTTTAGCTTTACTTTCAACTCATCGACCGCGATTTGATACGGCGCAAGAAATAAATCCCAATTTTCTTTTGTCATCTGATTTGTCACCACTTTTAATCGAATAGTATTGGTTCAGTGCCTGTTCCTACCTCATTCATGTTATCATATTTTCAGACATTCAACTAGAAAGGCGTGATTCCGATTAGACAAGAATTGGAAATCGAATTCAAGAACTTATTGTCTGAACAAGAATATCTATCGTTATTTACCCATTATGCGTCAACTAAACAACCCATTTGGCAAGCAAATGATTATTTTGATACGCCTGATTTCGAACTTCGAAAAAAAGGTGCTGCCTTACGGATACGTGAAAAAAAACAAGGACTCGTCCTTACTTTAAAACAACCTCATGAAAATGGATTGCTTGAAACACATGTCACACTATCAGCAAGTGAAGCGGAAGATTTATTCAAATACGGTCTGATTCACTCCGAAGAGATGAATCACCAGTTGTCGTCTTTTGACTTGCAAGGTTCGTTGGAACATTTAGGACGTTTAGAAACCGAACGCATCGAGACGGTGCTTCCAGAAGGCTTACTCGTCCTTGATAAAAGTCGCTATCTCGGACATACAGATTATGAGTTAGAGTTTGAGGTCAGCAACTTCGAACAAGGGCAAAAGGATTTCGAGCGACTTCTTTTAGCACACGATATTCCGCAGCGCAAAACTAAAAATAAAATCGTTCGCTTCATGGAACGTAAAGCGCTTACTTGAATTTTCGTGTAGGACTGAACAAGCAAAACCTTTGCTCTTTCTTTTTTTTCGTTGCTAAAATAGGGTAACGATAACAACAGGAAGGGGTGAACGGATGGAACACGCACAATGTAACGGATCTTATTGTTCATTGGACGAACCATCGATTCAACAACCGACGAAACCTCTGGAAATCTATCATTTTCTAGATGTGACACAAACGGACGGTTTACGGTTGATACCCGTTCTCAAGAAATTAGAGATAGAATATGGTCATCTTTTTCGTCTCCGCACGATTGCTACGATTCCTTGTGCTCCTTCACGTTCCGCGTGCGATATGTCACCACTCGTCATCCTGAAAGCAATCGAGCTTCAAGGAAAAACGTTTGGTATGCGGTTCATGCGACGCCTTCGGATGCTTCATAATGTCGAAGGTGCGAGTGCTTACAGCCGTCCATCATTGATGCGGTTAGCCGAAGCATTGACAGAGTATGGTCTGGATTTAGGTGAATTCCACCGTGATGTCTCGTCGGACACGATTCAGCAAATGCTTGAGAAAGAGACTGAACTGGTCACGGAATGGGATGTCCGAATTCTTCCGACACTCGCTTTCGTTGGAGATGAGGAAGCCATTAAGGCTGAAGGACCTTATGAGTATTTGGTCTATGTTTCGATCTTAAGTGAACTGCTAGATCATACGATTGAAAAACAACCGAAGCCACCACTTGAACAATTCTTGAGACGGTATGAAACAGCAACTACGGCTGAAATTGCCTTTATTTATGACGCTCCTGAATCCCAGATTGAACACGAACTAAAAAAACTGGTCTTACAACAGAAATGTGCTTCTCTATCGTATTGTGATGGAAAAGTATGGCGTCATTTAAAAGATTCAGCACATGCTTAATACAAAAAAGGACAGTGAAGCGAA
>NZ_JAUZUW010000019.1:0-14064 GCF_031844245.1 Exiguobacterium sp. BRG2 | reverse complement strand
CTTTTGTATTCCGTAGAATACGATTTTTGCTCATCGTTCAGTTTTCAAAGTTCGTCCGCGCCTGTTTTGGCGACTCAATTAGAATACCAAGTCTGAAACAAGAAGTCAACAACTTTTTTGAAATTGTTTTTTACTTGTTTGCCGTAAGCGCTCGTCCTCTTAAGGACATGAATTAATATATCACGATAATTAGATAGGCGCAACTACTTTATTAAAATAACTTATAGTTTTTTAGAGCATGTAAAAACCGCAGACAAGAATGGCTGCGGTTTACTTCATCATCAATGAGACGCGTCTTCTTTTTGCTTCGCTTATATAGAAGAAATACAGTGATTCCGCTAACTTCATTTGTGCTTCTAAATCACCATAGTCATCATAGCTGATTTCTAGAAGATGGCGTTTCATCAAATAATCTTCTTTTGCTTTTGCTAATTCTTCTAACAAACGCTCGTCGTACTCACTGCGAATCTTCTTTCGAAACCAACTCATAGTTCGCGACGTCCCTCCATTGCACGAGATAACGTCACTTCATCTGCGTATTCAAGATCTCCCCCAACCGGAAGACCATGGGCAATCCGAGTGATCCGAATACCCGTCGGTTTTAAGAGACGCGATAGATACATCGCTGTCGCTTCTCCTTCGATGTTCGGATTGGTTGCTAAGATGACTTCCGTAATCGCTTCGTCCGCTTGAAGACGTGTCAGTAGACTAGATACATTGATATCCTCTGGACCGATTCCTTCCATTGGACTGATCGCTCCATGTAAGACATGGTACAACCCTTGGTAATCTCGCATCTTTTCCATTGCAATGACATCCCTTGAATCTTGGACGACACAGACGATCGTACGGTTTCGGTGTTTATCTGTACATACATAACAAGGATCTTGATCCGTGATATTCCCGCAGACACTACAGTAGGCAATGTCGCGCTTCGCACTGACCAATGCCTTTCCGAACATCAAGACATCGTCCTCTTCCATATCAAGAACATGAAACGCTAGACGAACTGCTGTCTTCGGACCAATCCCAGGTAGTTTCGTAAAACTTTCGATCAAACGACTAATCGCTTCAGGATATTGCAAGTGGTTTCCTCCTACGAATTAAAACATTCCCGGCAGATTCATACCTTGTGTGAATTTCCCCATTTTACTTGATACGAGTTCATCGACCTTCTTCAAAGCATCATTTGTTGCAGCTAAGACGAGATCTTGAATCATTTCAACATCATCTGGATCAACGACTTCTTCTTTAATGATGACATCTACGATATTTTTATGACCATCTGCAACGACTGAGACCATCTCTCCACCTGCTGTACCTGTTACTGTTAAGTCTTTTAGCTCTTCTTGTGCTTTTGCCATATCCTTTTGCATCTTTTGCATCTGTTTCATCATATTGTTCATGTTTCCCATTCCGCGCATCTGTATTCCTCCTCGAATTTAATCTTCGAACTCTACGATATCACCAAAACGACCAAGCGTCTCGGACAATAACTGATCGCTCTCCGATTCTTGTTTTGTTTCCTTCTCTTCTATACTACTACTATTTCGCTTAGCAACAAACTCTGCTTTCAGTTCATGCCAATCGTTTGAGAGAATCGCTAAAATTTCGCGTTTGACGCCGCATATTTCATATAATGCTTCCTCAATCACGAAACGTGTTCGTTCATTCGTCATGACCTGCTCGAAATGCCATCCTTTACCGTCATCGAATTCGATCAATAGCGTATCTGCAGAGCAGAGAACCGGTTTACTCTCATGGAGTAATGAATAGATTGGTCCATCTTCTTTTAGAATCCACTTTAGGATGCGATCCCAGCGTTCCTGAATCTCACGCAACTGAGCTTTTTCTGCTCGTTCTAACATTTGGCGAATCCGCTCTTTGGCGATTCGAACGGTTGGGCGTCCTTGTTTCCGCTTCGGCTGCGCTTGTGGTGCAACCGCTTCTTGAGCTGGAACACCATTCGACTTCCACTGATGCATCTGTTCTTTCATTTCACGGACTTCCTGTTGCAACGATTGAACGATCTGTCCCGTCGTTCGACCTTGTTCTGCAATCTGAATGAAGGCAATCTCAACCAGTACCCGCGGATGATTCGTCAATCGCATCTGTTGTTGGCAATCATGCAACTGATCAATGATCGTAAAGCATGTCTCCGCTTCAATCGATTCGACGAATTGTTTGAACTCATCCGTCGGGCGAGCACGCTCTAGCAAGTCGACAGCTGTAGGAGAGGCTTTCAATAATAAGGTGTCTCGGTAAAAGAAGACAAGATCCTCAACGAAACGTTTTAAATCTTTTCCCGCTCGTTGCATCGTCTCAAGCGTCTGTAACAACTGGTCGACTTGATGTTCATGCAAGGCACGGGCAATGTTTAGTAATGCTTCATCTTCTACTGCCCCTGTTACTTCAAGAACAGCAGCATCGTTCAAATCACCGTTTGAAAAAGCAACCGCTTGGTCGAGTAGACTCAGTGCATCACGCATGCCACCATCCGCTGCACGGGCAATCAATCGTAAGGCCGTATCCGAATACTCGATCGATTGATCTTTTAAGATATATTGCATCCGTTCTACAAGTTGATCGACTTCATGCCGCTTTACATCGAAACGTTGGCAGCGGGAGATGATCGTCGCTGGGATTTTATGTGGTTCGGTCGTTGCTAAGATGAAGATGGCGTGTGCCGGCGGTTCTTCTAGTGTTTTAAGCAGTGCATTAAAGGCGCCTGTCGACAACATGTGTACTTCATCAATGATATAGACTTTATAGGCTGCTTCTGAAGGGGGATATTTGACTTTATCCCGGATTTCCCGAATTTCATCTACGCCGTTATTGGAAGCGGCATCGATTTCGAAGACGTCTGGACTTGATCCTTCCGTGATCGCAAGACACGTGGGGCACGTATTACACGGTTCTTTGACCGGAGCATGCTCACAGTTGATCGCTTTAGCGATGATTTTGGCAAGACTCGTTTTTCCCGTTCCACGAGGACCCGAAAATAGATAGGCGTGGGACATGCGTCCCTCCATCAATGCATTTTGGATCGTACGGGTGATATGCGCTTGTCCAACGACTTCGTCGAAACGTTGCGGACGGTATACGCGGTATAGTGCTTGATAGGCCAAGTTTGCGCCTCCTCTTTTTAAGTTCCTCATTCTATTTTACCTAAAAAAGTCTACAACCGAAACCGGCTGTAGACTTGTCTTTAAAAATTAAACTGCCGCGCACCATATTCTGAAATATGTTCAACATGCGTTACTCACGCAGCCTGCTCAGTCCAAGCACCCCTGCAACACACAGAGAGCACCACTTAAGGCTGCTTCCTTCCGGACCTGACCTGGTTCATGGGTATCTGTTGCGCAGGACTCAAACGTCAACGCTACTTACGTGAGGCAGACCACACCAATCATATCCCTCGACATGGAATTCAGTCTCGCTATAGCGGATTGCGAGTGACAGGGAACCGCTACATCCCCACCTAGCACGGCAAATGGTTTATCGATTTTTAGTGGCACCTTGTTTCAGTGCTTTTTCATTATACTGTTTCATCTGGTGTGATGCAACCCATTGCCCGCTTTCGTGCTTTCTTTTTCGCACGTAGTTCCCGAAAGAACGTCGTTAGCATCTCCCCACACTCTTTTTCTAATATACCGCTCGTCAACTGTGAGACATGATTGAACCGATCGTCTTGCACCAAGTTCATCAGTGTTCCACAACATCCACCCTTCGGATCGACGGCACCAAAGATGACATGTTCGATCCGTGACAGCATGATGGCACCCGCACACATCGGACACGGTTCGAGTGTCACGTAGAGCTCACACCCTTCAAGTCGCCAGTTCCCGAGCTTTCGGCAAGCTTCCTCAATCGCGATCAACTCGGCATGTGCCGTCGCCTGTTGATCCGTTTCCCGGTGATTGTAACCCGTCGCGATGACTTCATCGTCTTTGACAATGACACATCCAATCGGAACTTCTCCGATCTGTTCTGCCTTTTTTGCTTCTTCGATCGCAAGTCGCATATAGTGTTCCTGTCGTTCCATCGATGATACTCCTCACTCTAAAAAAATTCTCCTTTTGAAACTTCAGCAAGTCGTACTTCTTTGTGCTAAAATATAAATTGCACTTTGCTGAACGGAGGGTCATTGTATATGTTCATAACGGTTGAAGGACCGATTGGTGTAGGCAAAACATCACTTGCGAACGCCATCAGTCACCATTTCTCTTTTTCTATGTTACGCGAAATCGTCGAAGAAAATCCCTTTCTTGGAAAGTTCTATGAAGATATCGAAGAATGGAGCTTCCAGACGGAAATGTTCTTCTTGTGCAATCGCTTCAAACAACTCGATGATATCGAACGTCATTACCTCAGTAAACAACGCTCTGTCGTTGCTGATTACCATATCTTTAAGAACTTGATCTTTGCACACCGCTCTCTCAAGGTAGAGCATCTTGAGAAGTACGAACAAATCTACTCGATCCTGACGACAGATATGCCGAAACCGGATGCTGTCATCTACTTGAACGCAAGCATCGACACCTTGATGAAACGTGTTGCGCTGCGCGGACGAGAAATCGAAGAAAACATGTCACGTGCCTATCTCGAACAATTAGCCGAGGATTACGAGACATTCGTCACGGAATACCAAGCCAAACATCCGGAAGTCAAAATCATCCGTTTCGACGGGGATGCACTCGACTTCGTCAAGCGGCCGGAAGATCTCGAGTACGTCTTGACGACGATCCGGAACGAATTATATGAAGGAGCGAACCACGCATGAACTTGAAGCTACGCGAACAATACAACATCCCGGCAGATGCCGTCATTACGATCGGCGGTATGGTCGGGATCGGTAAATCAACGATCACAAACGGATTAGCAGATGCCCTTGGTTTCCGGACGTCACTCGAAAAAGTCGATACGAACCCTTACTTGGATAAATTTTATCATGATTTCGAGCGTTGGAGCTTCCACCTCCAAATCTATTTCCTGGCTGAACGCTTCAAGGAGCAAAAGCGGATTTTCCAATACGGTGGTGGTTTCATCCAAGATCGTTCGATCTATGAAGATACAGGGATCTTCGCTAAGATGCATTTCGAAAAAGGAACGATGTCTCCAACGGACTATGAAACGTATTCAAGTTTATTTGACGCGATGGTCATGACACCATTCTTCCCACATCCAGATCTTTTGATCTATCTCGAAGGTTCATTCGAGCAAGTCCTTGAACGGATTCGTCTTCGCGGACGTGAGATGGAGCAACAGACTCCAATCGAATATTGGGAAGAGATGTATGAACGCTATACGAACTGGATCAACAACTTCACGATTTGCCCGGTACTCCGCTTGTCGATCGACGAATACGATTTACTGAACGAGCCAGAATCGATCGACCGGATTCTCGCGAAGATTGAAAAACAACTTGAAGTTGCGCGCATTGCCAATACACGATAAATGATCAGATCTGCCTCTTAGGCAGATCTTTTTTTGCGCAAAAAAGGAGACGCGTCTCGCATCTCCCTCCTATTAACCAATCACTTGATTGATCTGTTCCATATGGTGTAAATCATGTTGAGTCATCGCTCCGAGGAACTGACCAATCGTCAACTCTTTGTCTTTAATGACGACCTTGTCCTGCAGGCGTTCTTCCGGAATCAATTCGACTGCACGGCGCAATAAGTCACGGCTGACTAAAAACTCATCAATCGTCAAGATCCGTTGTTGCTCACGGCTCATCTTCGCTGCTTCATCATTGACGGCTTGGCTATCCGGCGCAACACGGAATGGTTCACCCGCGAGCAAGTACGGAATACGCTCTGCGACCATGAAACGATCCCATGGTGATAAGTGACCAATGATCTCAGCAACCGTCCACTTACCTTCCGCATACGATGTCCGCCATGCTTCTTCTGAAATCTGTTCTAAGTCTTTTACATATGTCATCGTCATCGCATAATGAGAAAGCAACGATTCTTTTGTTTGTTCGTTCATTTCGTCCACCTCTTCTTCGTTTTTCACGTAGGCAACCATAGCATGCACGAAGAAATCGATGCAACAAAAAAGCACCTCAGAATTGAGATGCTTCATAAAAAGCGGAGTCGGTGGGATTCGAACCCACGCGAGCCTTGCGACCCCTAACGGATTTCGAGTCCGTCCCCTTCAGCCGGACTTGGGTACGACTCCATGATTATTATTATTTTTGGGTAAAAAAAAAGAAGTGGAGGAGGCGGTGGGATTCGAACCCACGCACGGCTTTCGCCGCCTGACGGTTTTCAAGACCGTTCTCTTAAACCACTTGAGTACGCCTCCAAGCTATAAAACGTGCATGTCGTTGTCAAAAAATAAAAATGGAGGAGGCGGTGGGATTCGAACCCACGCACGGCTTTCGCCGCCTGACGGTTTTCAAGACCGTTCTCTTAAACCACTTGAGTACGCCTCCGTACTTCTTACCAGATCATGATGACCTGTCTGTTTTCCTGACATTAATTATGATAGCATCTGCCTTTTGACGTGTAAAGACCTTTTCTAAAAAAACTTTTTAAAATACAGAAAGGGGGATTATTCCCCCTTCTGACTTAAGCTTGAATCACTTCAAGACCACCCATGTATGGACGAAGCACTTCTGGAATAACAACTGATCCATCCGCTTGCTGGTAGTTCTCTAAGATTGCAGCAACTGTCCGACCGACTGCAAGGGCAGAACCGTTTAACGTGTGAACGAATTCTGGTTTTGCGTTCGCTTCGCGGCGGAAACGAATCTGTGCCCGGCGTGCTTGGAAATCTTCAAAGTTTGAACAAGAAGAGATTTCACGGTAGACGCCTTGGCTTGGCATCCAGACTTCGATGTCGTATTTCTTCGCAGCCGTGAATCCGAGATCAGCTGTACACATGCTCAATACTTGATACGGCAGTTTCAGCTTTTTCAAGACTGTCTCTGCTTGTCCCGTTAACAATTCAAGTTGCTCGTAAGATTCTTCTGGTTTGACGAAACGAACGAGTTCAACTTTATTGAATTGGTGCTGACGGATCAAACCGCGTGTATCGCGTCCGGCAGAACCAGCTTCTGAACGGAAACATTGGCTGTATGCGGCATAGCCGATCGGTAACTGATCTGCTGTTAGGATTTCTTCACGGTGCATGTTCGTCACCGGAACTTCTGCTGTCGGTACGAGGAAGTAGTTCGTCTCTTCGATCTTAAAGGCATCCTCTTCGAACTTCGGCAATTGTCCTGTTCCTGTCATAGAGTCACGGTTGACCATGAGTGGTGGCAAGATTTCTGTGTAGCCGTGCTGATCTTGATGGAGATCCATCATGAAGTTAATCAATGCCCGCTCAAGACGTGCACCCGCTCCGCGGTAAAAGACGAACCGGCTACCTGTGACCTTTCCAGCACGCTCGACATCGACGATTTTTAATTGCTCCATCAAATCCCAGTGCGGGACCGCTTCGAAATCAAACGCTGGTTTGTCACCGACTTCACGTAAGACGACGTTATCGTCTTCAGAAGAACCGACCGGTACGCTGTCATGTGGAATGTTTGGAATACCGAGGAGAAGTTGATTCAATGTCGCTTCGACATCACGTAACTCGTCGTCAAGCGTCTTGATCTCGTCCCCGACACTACGCATCGCAGCAATCGCTTCATCTGCATTCTCTTTATTGCGTTTCAGTTCAGCGATTTTTTTCGTCGCTTCATTTCGTTCTGCTTTCAACACTTCTGTCCGCGCAATCAGTTCTCGACGCTTCTCATCAAGTGCAAGGAAACGGTTCATGTCCGTCAAGTCCTCTCCTCGGTGCGCTAACTTTTCTTGAATGGCGTCAAAATCTTGGCGTAATCGTTTAATATCAATCATCTGCAATTCCTCCTTTATGTCATAAAAAAAGGCGACTCGTCTCTTTCCGGTATTCCTACCGAAAAGGGACGAATCACCTGGATCCGCGTTGCCACCCTCATTGCTAGACACATCTAGCCAACTTAAGACGCGATAACGGGCGTACCCGCACCTTGTTCGCAAGGTGTGCGATCCGGCTCGATTCAATCCATCGATCTGACTAGTTCACACCACCCACTAGCTCTCTTAACAGTATCGATACATCTACTTGGTCCGTTCATAGCATCTTTATGAGATTAGTCTTACTTTACACCATCGTCTTGGAAGTTGACAAGAGCCGATTGTTGAATCGCTTGTTCAATTTGCTTCGACCAAGCCGTCCAAGCGCGGACGAGGCGTGTCGGAACACTCGCAAGTGGAACGGCAGTTGCGCTATACAAATTCACACGCGGTGTCTCAAAACCTGGTAGATAGACCCCATCGTCCGCGACCTGTACCGTACCGACGATTTCTTGTTTCGTCACAGGAGCTGTTGTTTTTGAGAAGTCGAACCGTGGTTCCCGCGTCTTCGCTTGTTTTAAGACCGTGATGTATAACGAACCGTCCGTGACGACGTCTAACTGCCGGATAGTTGCCCCTTTTATCGGAAGAGCGTCTTTGATCCGTTCCCCTTTTCCGTAATACGTCAACGGCTCAAACGTCGCAAAACCATAGTCGAGTAGCTTTTTCGTTTCCTTGAAACGGGCTTGATCGGAATCCGTTCGCATGACGACCGTGACAAGTGTCATATTATCCCGCGTCGTTACGCTCGCGAAGCAGTAACCTGCTAAATCGGTCGTTCCTGTCTTCATCCCCCGCATGCCAGCATATGCGAATTTTTCCTTCGCCAGCATCTTATTCGAGTTATTCAAGACCTCTCCATCAAGTTTCATCTGTGTTTTATTCGTCACATCCAGTACATCCGGATAATCCTTGATGTAGCGGATGACGAGTAACGCGATATCCGTTGCCGTCATCAGATTCGTTCCTGGAAGCGTCGCATCGACAGCATCAAGTCCGGATGCATTCGCATACTCCGTGTCGTTCATTCCGAACTGTTTTGCTGTCTCATTCATCTTTTCAACGAACGTCGCTTCTGAACCGGATACCGTTTCGGCTAACATGACAGCTGCATCATTGGCTGATTTAATGAACGCCGCGTTATACATCTCACGAACCGTATATGTTTTTGCTTTAACAGGAACACGAGCGATGCCGGACGTGTTCGCAAGCTTCAACACTTTTGCACTCGGTTTGATTTTTTGATCCCACGTCAGCTTTTTTAATTCGATTTGTCGTCGAACGAGATAAAGCGTCATCAGCTTTGTCATCGAAGCCGGTGGTAAAGAAACATCCGCTTCCGATTGAAGGAGGATTTTTCCTGTGACCGCATCGGCCATTATGTAAGACTCTGCTTGAATCGAAGGTGCCGCTTGTCCAGTTGTAGGAAAACCTACGACCAGCAGGACACTTAAACAGAGTAGCAAGATTCGTTTCATCGTGTCTCTCCTTCACTCAATCATTCATTTTACAAATAGTGTAGCACAAAAGAAGCACCTGACAGTAGAACCTGTCAGATGCTTCCACACTTTATGAACGGACGGACTGCCGCTGTTTGATTTTTTGTAAAAAATAACGGTGCAAACGATCATCCTCTGTCAATTCAGGGTGGAACGAGCACGCGAGGTGTAATGATGTCTCGACGGCAACGATCTGATCTTCGACTTTCGCAATCACGCGTGTTCCTTCCCCGACAGACAGAATCAATGGCGCTCGAATGAATACTGCCTCGATTGGTTCCTCAATTCCTTCAACCGGTAGCAATCCTTCAAATGAATCAATTTGTCGACCGAAAGCATTTCGACGGACCGTCATCGAAATTGCGTTGAGATGGCTCTGACCTGCTTCGACAGCGGTTGCGAGTAGAATCATTCCGGCACATGTCCCGAACATCGGTAGCGTCGTCGCTTTTTCCCGAAGCGGTTCCAGCAATTCATAACGTTCGATCAATCGACGCATCGCGGTCGATTCGCCTCCTGGTAAGACGAGTCCATCCAGCCCTGCAAGATCACTCGCTTGTTTGACTAGAACGACATCGACACCAAGACCTTCCAGCTGCTGTTGATGTTCACGGACTGCACCTTGAACATCCAGAATACCAATTACCATCCGCGTGTCGCCATCCGTTCCTCAAACGGCATCGAAGTGACATCGATTCCCTTCATCGCTGTTCCGAGCCCTTTGGATAAAGAGGCGATCCGTTCAAAATCATCTTTGTACGTCACGGCTTCGACAATCGCCCGAGCCACACGTTCTGGGTGTTCTGATTTAAAGATCCCCGATCCGACGAAGACACCATCTGCCCCTAAATGCATCATGAGAGCGGCATCAGCTGGTGTCGCAACTCCCCCGGCTGCAAAATTGACGACCGGTAGACGTCCCTGTGTCCGAATATCACGTAATACTTCGTACGGCGCACCCCATTCTTTCGCAAATGTCATCAATTCATCTGGACTGACATGCAAAATCTGATTCAACTGCGCTTGAATTTGTCGCATATGGCGAACGGCTTCGACGACGTTCCCGGTTCCAGGCTCGCCTTTCGTCCGAATCATCGCCGCTCCTTCGGCAATCCGGCGAGCGGCTTCCCCAAGATCGCGTGCGCCACAGACGAACGGTACGGTGAACTCCGATTTCAGTAAATGATATTGCTCGTCTGCCGGAGTCAGTACCTCGCTCTCATCGATGAAATCGACCCCCATCGATTCAAGGACACGCGCTTCGACGATATGACCAATCCGGCATTTTGCCATGACGGGGATCGAGACTGCTCCAAGTACCTCTTCCGTGACCAACGGATCTGCCATCCGTGCCACACCTCCGTCACGACGAATATCTGACGGGACACGTTCGAGTGCCATGACTGCGACAGCTCCTGCTGCTTCCGCAATCTTTGCTTGTTCCGCATTGACGACATCCATGATGACGCCACCCTTTTGCATTTCAGCCATTCCACGTTTGACACGATCCGTACCTTGTTGACGTTCCATATCCATTCCCCCTTGGTTGACTTTCACCCCTTTAGTATACGGAACGTTGACACTTTTAAAAGTATCAGTTTATGATGATTTCAACAGGTCAGTTTATTATGAAGGAGTCATACGAGATGGACATGCTATCGTTTCAACTTACACGCGATCAAGAGAAACCACTTTATGAACAACTTTATCAACAGATTCGAAACGAAATCATCGTCGGGCGTTTAGCCTACGGCACAAAATTGCCTTCTAAACGAAAGCTCGGTCAATTCTTGAACTTAAGTCAAACGACGATTGAACTTGCTTACCAACAACTTGTCGCAGAAGGATATGTCGAATCCATCTCGCGCAAAGGATACTTCGTGCTTGCCTATGAGGAACTCGCTTACGTCAAAACCTCACCCGTCATCGAACCGCGTGTGACTAAAGAAAAACCGGTCATCACGTATGACTTTCATCCAAGTAAGATTGAAGGGATCTCTTTCCCGTTCACCCGTTGGCGAAAGTATGCCAAAGACATCATCGATACTGATCACCATCCACTCGTCTCGCTCGGTCATCCGCAAGGCGATCTAACGTTGCGCGAAGAGATTGCGACCTATCTCTATCACTCACGTGGTGTCGTCTGTTCTCCGGAACAGATCGTCGTCGGTTCAGGTATCGAGCAACTGTTGCCCATCGTTCTTTTCTTACTAGGACGAAACGTCACGTATGGCATCGAGGATCCCGGTTATCATACGACACGCCTCTTGCTTGAAAATCATGAACGAATGATTGAACCGATTCGTGTCGATGCGAATGGATTACGCATCGATCAACTGCAGGAATCAAATGTCGATGTCATGTATGTCACACCGGCACATCAGTTTCCGTCCGGTAGCATCCTGTCCGTCAATCGAAGACACCAGTTGTTGAACTGGGCGGCGATGGATCCGACCCGTTTTATCATCGAAGACGACTACGATAGCGAATTCCGCTATAGTGGTAAATCGATCCCGTCTCTGCACAACATGGACAGCAATCGTGTCATTTATATGAGTACCTTCTCAAAATCGCTCATGCCTTCACTACGGATCGGTTATATGGTCTTACCGGAAGTCTTACGCGCACAGTATCAAGCCGAATTATCCCATTATACCTGTAGTGTCTCGCGCTTTGATCAAACGATCTTGACACGTTTCATGAAAGAGGGCGACTTTGAACGACATCTCAATCGGATGCGTAAAGTCTATCGTCGTAAACTAGATGTGCTGATCCAATCGCTTCGTCGGATCCCTGCTTTACGGTTGACTGGCGAAAGTGCTGGACTCCATGTTGTCGTTTCCGTAGCGAACGGAATGACGGAGCAAGAGCTAGTAAAGCGGGCACAACAACAAGGCATCCAAGTATACGGTCTCTCTCAATATGCCCAGTTACCGCTTCTCTCCAATACGCCTCAAATCGTTCTTGGATTTGCGAGTCTCTCTGAGCATGAGTTGACGGAAGGATTACAATTATTGATAGACGCATGGAATCTGCATAGATCATCATAAAAAAAGCCTCGCCTTTCTGCTAGAGAAAGACGAGGCTTTTGTTTATTGACGTGTGTAGTTAGAGGCTTCTTTGGTAATTTGAATATCGTGCGGATGGCTTTCTTGCAAACCAGCGCCCGTCATACGGATGAACTGTGTCTCTTCACGCAATTCTTCTAACGTCGCAGCACCACAGTATCCCATACCTGAACGAATACCACCGACGAGTTGGTACACTGAGTCACCGAGTTTACCACGGTAAGCGACCCTTCCTTCGATTCCTTCTGGAACGAACTTCTTGTCTGCTTCTTGGAAGTAACGGTCTTGGCTACCGCGTTTCATCGATGCTTCAGAACCCATACCACGGTACGTCTTGAATTGACGTCCTTGATAGATCTCCATCTCACCTGGGCTCTCTTCTACTCCTGCAAGCAAGCTTCCGAGCATGACAGCGTGACCACCAGCAGCAAGTGCTTTCACGATATCCCCAGAGTACTTAATGCCACCGTCAGCGATAATCGAAACGCCGTGTTTTCGTGCTTCTGTCGCACAATCGAAGACGGCTGTGATTTGTGGTACACCGACACCTGCGACAACACGTGTCGTACAAATCGAACCAGGTCCAATACCGACTTTAATGACAGAAGCACCGGCTTCAATCAAATCGCGTGTTGCTTCTGCAGTCGCAACGTTGCCTGCAATGATTGGTAAGTTTGGATATTCTTCACGTAATTCACGTACCTTGACGAGAACACCTTCTGAGTGACCGTGAGCTGTATCGACGACGAGTGCATCAACACCTGCATCGACCAGGAACTTCGCACGTGTTGAAGCGTCTTTCGTCACACCGACAGCTGCTGCGACAAGTAAACGACCGAATTGATCTTTCGCAGCATGTGGATACTGTTCGACTTTTTCGATATCTTTTGTCGTGATTAATCCTTTTAACACACCGTTCTCATCAACGAGTGGTAACTTTTCGATGCGATGCTTATGGAGAATCTGTTCTGCTTCTGCGAGGGACGTACCAACTTTTGCTGTCACGAGTTCTTCTGTTGTCATTACTGTTTCAATGACGGTCGAATAATCCTTAACGAAACGAAGATCACGGTTCGTCAAAATCCCTACTAATTTACGCTCTGTTTCGTTGTTAACGATCGGAACACCTGAGATGCGATATTTACTCATTAAATACTCAGCATCGTAGACTTGACGCTCTGGCGTTAAATAGAACGGATTCGTGATGACACCATTTTCAGAACGTTTGACGCGATCGACATGTTCTGCTTGTTCTTCCATTGACATGTTCTTATGAATAACACCAAGACCACCTTGGCGTGCCATTGCGATTGCCATCGGAGCTTCTGTGACTGTATCCATCCCAGCACTGATCAACGGAATATTAAGTGTGATCCCTTCACATAGCGTGACAGATAAATCAACGTCGCGCGGTAAGACACTCGAACGACGGGGTACGAGTAAGACGTCATCAAACGTCAAACCCTCTTTAGCAAATTTGTTCTCCCACATGTTATCCACTCGCTTTCTCTTTTATAAAAGAATATTGATGTTATGGTAACAAGCAGAGGGTGTCATGTCAATGACTCGACCAATAATCAGAACAGTCTGAAGTTTCACATA
>NZ_JAUZUW010000018.1:0-17573 GCF_031844245.1 Exiguobacterium sp. BRG2 | reverse complement strand
ACTTGACCGATCTGCAGATTGCAGGTCGGTTTTTTGTGTGTAGTCCCGAAAGAAATAGAAAAACTGACAAGTGAACGTCAATCCGTCATCAAGTCAGTTTTAAGACAAGCATCTAGATTAAAAAGAAGGTGTTGTGTCAAGAAGGCGAGACTTGATTTGACGTAATAGTGCTGCAGCACGCGCTTCAAGAGGTGCTGGTAATTGATTTAAGGAGAAATATTGTAAGTCGAGACTCTCTCCATCTGTCATTTGTAATGTATCGGATACGTCTTTTGCTTGAAAGAGATGAATCACACTGTAGGTTTGGTCACCATTTGGATAACGGAAGAAGTAATCAGGACCAGAAAAGACGTCTAGCAGTTGAACGCTTTGTGCTTGAAGTCCGGTTTCTTCCTGCAACTCACGCATCGCGACTTCTTCAAGTGTCTCACCCGGTTCCATTGAACCACCGGGGAGCCCCCAACTGTGCGTATCCGAACGATATTGAAATAGCAGTTCAAATTGTGAATTCATGACGAGTATGGTCGCGCCTACACTGATCAACGGTCGATTTCCTACGATTTTTCGTAAATCTAATAAGTATCCCATCTGTTCACTCCTTTCGTATCAGTATAGAAGAATATTCATTATGACAGTTAGTAAAAAGAAATGAGGCAAAAAGACTTGCCAATTTAAAAGACACATGTTATATTAATATCTGTCGAAACGTTATATCATCGCGGGGTGGAGCAGTCTGGTAGCTCGTTGGGCTCATAACCCAAAGGTCGTCGGTTCAAATCCGGCCCCCGCAACCAATTTTTAAATAATCAAATCCGAAACGTTTATCGTCGCGGGGTGGAGCAGTCTGGTAGCTCGTTGGGCTCATAACCCAAAGGTCGTCGGTTCAAATCCGGCCCCCGCAACCAATTTTAAACTTAACTTCAACTTTACTACGAAACGTTCAGCGTTTCGTATTTTTTTTTGCCTTTTTCGTCCGGTACAATAGAGAAGGACGAACAGTACGTATTAAGGAGGAGACATCGTATGATAGAACTGGAAATGAACAGCTTGGAAGAAACGACTGCCTTGGCTCTTGAACTCGGACGACGTGCTGAAGCAGGGATGGTCATTACGCTTGACGGAGATTTAGGTGCTGGGAAAACGACTTTTACGCAAAGCTTTGCGAAAGGATTAGGTGTGACGCGTCATGTCAACAGCCCTACCTTTACGATCATGAAAGTCTATACGGGACGTCTCCCTCTCTATCATATGGATGTCTATCGCCTGGAAGGTTCCGGTGATGATATCGGACTTGAAGAGTATTTGAATGGTGAAGGCGTCGCCGTCGTCGAGTGGTCTGAATTGATTGTGGACAGCCTTCCACCGGAACGGTTGGCAATCACGATCACACGAACAGGTGACGATAGCCGCCGTTTTGAGCTGACACCGATCGGAGAACGATACATTACATTATGTGAGGGATTGAGATCATGAAAATCGTAGCTATTGATACATCGACGAAACAATTATCGGTCGCTCTTTCAAACGGAAAACAGATCGTAGCAGAAGCTTCTTACGTCACGTCTTTGAATCATGCGACAAAACTCATGCCGTTACTTGAGCGCTTGATGGCGGAAGCGAAGTGGGCACCATCCCAACTGACACGCGTCGTCGTTGCTGACGGTCCTGGTTCTTATACGGGATTACGGATTGGTGCGACAACAGCGAAGACGCTTGCCTATACACTCGGTATCGAACTGGTTGCGGTCTCGACACTTGAACTGATGGCAGCTTCGACAGGTCATACGGGACGTGTTGCAGCGATTCAAGATGCACGACGTGGATCAGGTTTTGTCGGAGTATACGACGCTGGGCAACGAATCGGTGAAGAACAACATGTCGAAATCGCCTCTTTTGTGAAGACGTTAGCGCCAGATACGCTCGTCACAGGAGACGTCGATACATTTGAAGAACTTCTTCAACCATTTGAAAAGGCGGCTCCTGCGTTTCGGACGCCGCGTGCCGGAGTGCTCGCCTTACTCGGTGCAACACGCGATTCAGTCGAAGCGCATGCGTTTGAGCCACGTTACCTGCGTCTGGCTGAAGCAGAAGCGAAATGGATCGAGGCACAGCGTCATGAGTAAGGGGATTCGTCGCATGACCGTAAACGATGCTGCAGGTGTTCACGCCGTCGAACTCGAATCGTTTGCGACACCGTGGACACTGGATGCCTTCGAAGCAGAAATGACACAAAATCCGAATGCCTATTATGTCGTTGCCGATCAAGATGGTATCGTCGGGTTTGCTGGTCTGTGGCATATTGCGGATGAAGGACATATTACAAATATTGCCGTCAAGCAGTCGCACCGCGGACAAGGACTTGGGGAAGACTTGCTAACGGCGTTGATCGCGGTCGGTCGTGCACTCGATTTACGAGCGATGACACTTGAAGTACGTGTCTCGAACACACCGGCACGAACCTTATATGAAAAACTCGGATTTCACTATGTTGGTATCCGAAAACGATATTATCAGGACAACAATGAAGATGCTGCCATCTATTGGCTGGAGCTGGAGGGAGAAGACTTATGACACAACCATTGATTCTAGCAATCGAATCGAGCTGCGACGAAACGGCGGCTGCCGTCGTTCGTGGAGGAACCAACGTCTTATCGAATGTCGTCTCGTCTCAAATTGAAAGTCATAAACGATTCGGTGGAGTCGTGCCTGAAGTGGCATCACGACATCATGTCGAACGGATCACATACGTCATCGATGATGCATTGACGGAAGCAAACGTCACGATCGACGATATCGATGCGATCGCTGTCACGGAAGGTCCCGGACTGGTCGGGGCATTACTCGTTGGTGTCAGTGCGGCAAAGACACTTGCTTTTGCGCATAATAAGCCTTTGATCGGTGTTCATCATATCGCAGGTCATATCTACGCGAATCGTCTCGTGCAAGAGCTTGAGTTCCCGCTCGTCTGTTTGATTGCATCAGGTGGGCATACGGAACTGATTTACATGCCAGAAGACGGTGTATATGAAGTCATCGGTGAAACACGTGATGATGCCGCGGGAGAAGCATATGATAAAGTCGCTCGAACATTGAAGTTACCGTATCCAGGTGGTCCACGAATCGACCAGTTGGCACAAACCGGGCAGGATACGTTCCATTTTCCACGCGTCTGGCTCGAGAAGGACTCGTATGACTTTAGCTTCAGCGGTTTAAAGTCAGCGGTCATCAATGCCGTGCATAACGCTGAGCAACGGGGAGAAGTGATCATCCCGGAAGATTTAGCTGCGAGTTTCCAAGCGAGCGTTGTCGAAGTACTCGTGACGAAGGCGGTCCGTGCCGTGAAGGATAAAGGGGGACGTCAACTGCTGCTTGCTGGTGGCGTCGCCGCCAACAAAGGATTACGTAACGGTCTCGAAGCAGCGTGTGCGAAGGAAGGAATCGATCTCGTCATTCCGCCGATGCACTTGTGTGGAGACAATGCGGCGATGATCGGAGCGGCTGCGATTCATCCATATCGCGCGTTACGCTATTCGACACTTGCCATGAATGCAGAACCTGGGCTAGATTTAAAGTAAGGAATCCGAACAACTTGGGGGAAATGGAATGAAAAAAGTCATCATCGCATTGTTAGCGGTACTGGTCATCGTCGCGATCGGACTTCAGGTCCGAGAAATCGTCAACGCATACCAAGTCGCCTATAAGGAAGAACTCGTACCTGATAAGAAAGCGGTCGAGACGAACACGAAACAACGTCCACTTTACGAAATCGGACGAGCAGAAGGGGAAAAAACCCGGATTCAAAAGTTGTACGCTTTTGATCAGACAATCAATGGGAAGCTCAGTAACGTCGTCATCGTCGATCGGAAGTACGGTTTAACGAACAAGGCGAGTGATGATTATTTCATGATTGCTCCCGGAACACCGGTGACGGATCAAGAGAAGAAGTCATTCGAACCGATGATTCAAAAGATGGATGCGGAACAAGTCCAAGCAGAAGTGATCTCGAAGCACGAGGTGACAGCTGTTGAAAACAATAAAAAACGGACTGTGACGTTATTTAAGGTCTTTTATAAAGATACGGATCAAAACGAATACCTCTTCTTCATCGAAAAAGAGGGCGGGCTGAAACTCGATCTATTCAAGAAGGGCTACTCACGTCTTTCCAATTACTAATCCATTAAAACAGCGGATTCCTAAAAAGGAGTCCGCTGTTGTTCGTTCATTGCCATTCAGTGATACCGGTCAAGTCATCATAGATGCGATCCGGATCAAGATTTAATTCTTCGACCGGAAGTCCGTTTCGATTGATCCATGCCGTTTTGAAGCCGAAACTCTTTGCCCCGGTGATGTCCCAACCGTTTGAGGACATGAAGAGGATCTCCTCGCGTTTTAAACCGAGTGTGTTCAACGCATGCATATAAGAAGCAGGTGCTGGTTTATAGTGTTTGATGTCATCAACACTGACAAGATGTTCGAACCGATCGGCTAAACCTGACTGTTCGATCAACGGATCGAGCATATCATGGGAACCATTCGAGAAGACGACCAAACGTTTATGCGCCATCGTCTCGAGAACAGAGCTAACTTCTGGGTACACATCAAGTGTCAGGTACGTCTCCATTAAAGTCGTGATTTGTTCCTCGGTCACATGGAGCTTCAGTTCGAGTAACGTATAGCGGAGGGCATCTTGTGTCACTTGGCTGAACGGCACATATTGTCCGTTTAATTGTCGGAGGAAAGAGTACTCCAGTTGTTTCTCTCGCCAGCGTTTACTGATCGCTTCTCCGTGTTCCGGATACAGCTCCTCTGCTTGTTCTTTGACGGAATGGACATCGAATAATGTACCGTAGACGTCAAAGACGAGTGCTTGAATCGTCATAAAAACATTCATCTCACTTTCATAGAGTCTGTTTTAAGAATTCCCTTACATGACGGATTCAAACGATACTTATGAATGCACCTGCTGCAAAAAGCGATGAAACGTCTGTGCGAACGCGCGACAAGCGGCTTGTTTCTCCGGTGTGTTCGGATCAAACTCAATCTTCAAGCCATTCGTGACGATGGTCGCCCCAGCTTCTTTTAATGCGTCTTCAATCAAATCAACGGCTGCGCAGTACTTCGGATAATCAAGATCACCCGAGCCAAAAGCAGCAGCCGGCATCCCGTCTAAAAATTGTTCCCGTAGCTCCTCGACGAAATCTTCTGCTTCATACGGTAAATCACCGTCTCCCCATGTATATGAGCCGAGTAGTAGACCATCAAAACGTGATAGATCCTCCCCGACGAATTGATCCAGTTCTGTGATCGTCACGTTGACATCGTGTTGCTCGAGCTCACGTTGAATGATCGAGACGATATCTTCCGTATTACCGGACATGCTGACGAATCCAATTGCAATCTGCATGCATGTTCCTCCTTTCGCTGTACTTCCTTACTTTAATTGATAATGATTATCAATGTCAAAAGATCATATGAAAAAACACCTTCCGAAGAAGATGCTTTTTCATACATTAGTCTTGTAGTTCGGCCCATTCCTCAATGGAACGAATGACCGGTTCGAGTTGACGCCCTTTGTCGGTCAAACTGTATTGAATCTTAATCGGACGATCGGGAATGACAGTCCGGATGACGATGCCTTCCGCTTCAAGCTCCTTCATACGTTCCGTGAGCATGCGACCTGATAATTCGGGGATGGCATCTTGAATCTCATTGAAACGACATGTCTTCGTCAACAAGTGACGTAAAATCAGACCTGTCCATTTCTTACCTAAGATTTCAAAGGCATGTTCGACTTTGGGACAAAGAGCCGTTTGGATTGCGACTTCTTCCATCAGCACTCATCCTTTCTATAGTTGTAGTATACCCGCTTCTGCTAAAAAAATCGAATCATTTTACTTAATGTAACAAAAAGAACTAAAACAAATCTATTTACTTTTAGTAAGTGATAAGATATAGTCTGTTTATCAAGTTACTTAAAGTAACTTGATAAACATTAGGTAAAAGGAGAAGAGAGAAATGATGGATACAGGACTTTTAATCATTCGTTTAATCATCGGTTTAACATTTGCTGCACACGGGACACAAAAATTATTTGGTTGGTTTGGTGGACACGGCATCGCTGGAACAGGCGGTTGGTTCGAATCAATCGGCATGAAGCCAGGGAAGGCACTCGCGATTACAGCGGGTCTTGCTGAATTAATCGGTGGATTATTGTTTGCAGGCGGGGTATTCCTCTGGATCGCTGCAATCCTCATCATCGGTTCGATGCTTGTCGCGATCGTTAAAGTACACGGTGCGAATGGTTACTGGGTGACGCAGAACGGGTACGAATACAACATGGCATTGATCGTTATCGCCCTTGGAGTGGCGATGATCGGTGCTGGAGACTATTCACTCGCTGCACTCATCGGGTGAGGAAAAAGGTGGGTCATTCATGAAGTTCGAGGCATCAACGCTTAGCGCAAAAGACAATTATAAATTACTGATCGGAAGCATCATTCCGCGTCCGATTGCCTTCGTGACGACGCTAGGGGAAGACGGGACGGTCAACGCAGCCCCCTTTTCCTTCTTTACGGTCGCATCAAGTAGTCCGCCACAACTGGTGATTGCCGTACAACGGACGGATCAGGGACAAAAGGATACGGCACGTAATATCCTAGCAAGACAAAGCTATGTCATCCATATCGTCAGCGAAGAAATCGTCGACGCTGTCAATGAGACGGCTGCGCCACTCGCTTACGGTGAAAGTGAACTCGAACGGACGGATTTAACGCTCGTCGATAGCGATGCAATCGACGTGCCCGGAATCGCGGAAGCGAAAATCCGGTTCGAGATGTGCTTAACACAACATGTCGAGCTAGAAGGTGCCGATCTTTTGATCGGGGAAGTACTGCGCTATCACGTCGCGGATGAACTCGTCGAGTCGTTCCGGATCGATGCGGCAGGATTGAAGGCTGTCGCTCGCTTAGCAGGAAATGATTATGCGACGATCGGGAAAACGTTTACGATTGCTCGACCGACAAAATGATAGAAGTGTGAATGCTTGATTCAGTGTACGATCCATGTTGACGACGAACGTTTCGATTTAAATAAAAAGGAGTGGTGAGACCGGTCTAGCTACCGGAATCTCCACTCCTTTTTTCATATCGCGTATCTAGTTCATCGATCGGACTTCAAGGTTGTGGATCGATTTCGTTTGAAGAACCTTCGAGTCCGTGACGTTTACTATACTGATAACCATCGAGCAAATAAAAAATGATTGCCAGCGCCCAAACCCCGACACAACTGATCAAAAAGGCAGTCAAGGGAGTGACGCTACCATAATAGGATATGATCAATGGATCATTGAGTTCGACGAACAGTTGTGTCGTTAGAAGCGTACAACATAGTCCAGAGAGTAGACTGACGAGAAGACCGCTCCATGTCTGGATGACAAGTCCGATCATGCAAGAAATCAGAAGGAACAAAGGAAGAGCAGCATTAAAGGCATCCGGGCGGATGAAGGCGGACACGTAGTCCGCATACATCGGAACGAAATAAAGAATACCGGATAACAGTCCTTGAATCAGGTTGATGAAAAAGCTTTTCGTTCGCATCAGTGTTGGTTCTCCCATCGTTCCATCAATTCAAGTAGATCGACATCGATCTGGTCTCGTTCCGCAGATAACGCTGTCGCTTTTGGAATATCATTAAAAACTTCCGGTTCGCAAAGCAACTGTTCGATTTCCGCTGAACGCTGTTCGAGCCGTTCAATATCTTGTTCGAGTTGTTCGATTTGCTGACGGCGTTTTTTTTCTTCTTTCTGTGCTTCTTTGTCGATCGTCTTCGATGCCGTGACTTTTGCCGCTTTTGCCTCTTCGGCTTCAAGGCGAGCGATTTCTTCTTGTTCAGCCTTCTTCTCTGTGTAGTACGAATAATCGCCGAGGTATTCTGTCACACCAGCTTCACTCATCTCGATGACGCGTGTCGCGATCCGATCGATGAAGTACCGGTCATGGGAAACGAAGAGTAGCGTACCTTCATAGTCGACGAGAGCGTTCTCAAGTACCATCTTCGAATCCAGATCCAAGTGGTTCGTTGGCTCGTCAAGGATGAGGACGTTAGTCTTCCGGAGTTTCAGTTTTGCGAGCGCGAGACGTCCGCGTTCGCCACCGGACAATTCATGGACAATCTTGAAGACATCGTCGCCGCTGAACAGGAATTGTCCGAGCACAGAACGGACTTCTTGTTCGCGCATCAGTGGCCATTCGTTCCAAATCTCATCGATGACACGATTCCGGTCATTGAGTTCTGCTTGCTCTTGATCGTAATACCCGATCGAGACGCCGGTGCCAAAACGGAAATCACCGAAGAGAGGACGTAAACGACCGACGAGGACTTTTAAGAGCGTCGACTTCCCGATTCCGTTCGGTCCGACGAGTGCCAGTGATTCGCCGCGTTGCAAGCGGAACGTGATGTCTTTTGAGACAGCTTCTTCGTAACCGATTGCCAATTGATTGACTTGAAGAACGTCATTCCCGCTCTGTTTTTCGATTGGGAAGGAGAGGACCGTACTGCGTTCATCTCCATCTGGTCGGTCGAGCCGGTCGACCTTCTCGAGCCGTTTTCGAACGCTTTGAGCACGCTTTGTCGTTGTCGCCCGAGCGATGTTTCGTTGAATGAAATCCTGCATCTTCGCGATTTCTTCTTGCTGCTGTTCGAACTGTTTCATTTCTTGATCGTACAATGCCGCTTTTTGCTCGAGGTACTTCGTATAGTTCCCAGTGAACTTACGACAGACATTACGAGAGAGCTCATAGACGACATTGACGACTTGATCGAGGAAGTACCGATCGTGCGAGACGATCAGAACGGCACCACGATAACCACCGAGGTAACTTTCAAGCCAAGCGAGCGTATCGATATCCAGATGGTTCGTCGGTTCATCGAGAATGAGAAGCTCTGGTGCTTGCAGGAGCATCTTCGCTAAGGCGAGCCGTGTCCGTTGACCTCCGGACAATGTCTGGATCCGGCGTGAGTAATCGTCTGGATAAAAGCGCATGCCGTGCAGGACGGAGCGAATATTCGCTTCGAACTGATAACCACCTGCTTCTGAGAAGTCATGTTGTGCTTGATCGTACGTCTTCAGAAGTCGATCGTAAGCGACCGGGTCGTTCAAGATGTGCTCCATGCCCATCTCGATTTCCATCCGGCGCAGTGTCCGTTCTTGTTCTTGCAGATGTTCAAAGACGGTCAGCATCTCGTTCCAGATCGTCTCATTCGATTCGAGACCACTGTCTTGCGCGAGATAGCCGATTTTGACATCTTTACCTTTCATGATATCGCCCGAGTCATGACTGAGTTCACCAGCGATGATTTTGAGCAAGGTTGATTTACCGGCACCATTTCGACCGACGAGCGCAATTCGGTCGCGCTCTTGTACTTCCAATTTGATATTTTCTAAAATCGGCTCGACGCCGAATGATTTCGAGAGTTGGTTGACTTGTAAGAGTATCATTTCCATCCATCCTTCCACCCTTTAGTCTATCACGAACAAAAGCGCGAGGTCCTGCGGAATATATTATTTGTGACTCTATGTGAAGTGGTTTACAATCAAGGAGAGTAGAAAGCTTTTTGCAAAGATTTGGGTGCCACGATGGATGTGGCCGAAGGGGGAACTGCAGGATGAATGGATCAGACACAAAAATTCCACAAGCGACAGCAAAACGGTTGCCGCTATATTATCGCTTCATCCAAAGTTTATACAATTCAGGCAAGCTCCGCGTCTCTTCTGCTGAGTTAAGCGAGGCGGTGAAGGTTGATTCAGCAACGATTCGTCGCGATTTTTCCTACTTTGGGGCACTAGGGAAGAAGGGGTATGGATATAACGTTCAACATCTCTTAACGTTTTTCCGGAAAACCTTGAATCAAGATGAGGTGACGAATGTTGCCTTAATCGGGGTCGGTCATCTCGGAACAGCGTTTGCAAATTATAACTTTTTAAAGAATAATAGTACTCGGATAGTCGTTGCGTTTGATGCGGACGAAGAGAAGGTCGGAACAACGACGCATGACGTTCCAATCTATCATGTTTCGGACATGAAAGAACAAATCGAAGCGAATCAGGTCGATGTCGCCATCTTGACGGTTCCATCCCAGTTCGCACAGTCAGTAGCGGATGAGTTAGTCGAGTATGGTGTGACAGGCATTCTGAACTTTACGCCTGCACGGTTGAACGTGCCAGCGAGCGTTCGGGTTCATCACATCGATTTATCGATCGAGTTGCAGTCGTTAGTTTATTTCATGAAGCATTATTCGCAATCAGCTGAAGGAGTGAAATCATAATGGAAAACCTTATCCCGCTCACGTTAGGTATCGGACCTGCGAGTATCGGATTAATTGCTGTCGTCGCGTTGATCATCTTCGGACCGAAGAAGTTGCCGGAATTCGGTCGTGCTGCCGGTCAAACATTGAAAGAGTTCAAGAATGCCACGAACGGCATCATGGACGACGATAAAAAGGACGAACCGAAAGAGAAGTGATTGAATCATGACGGTTGATCAAGAACAAAGCATGACGTCGCACCTAGACGAACTGCGTAAGCGGATTGTCTGGTCGCTCCTCATCGTCGTCGTCCTGTTCGCTGTCGCATTTCCGCTCGTTCGACCGCTCGTCCGTTTTCTGCAAGCGGACTTAAAAGAGCTCGGTATCGGATTAAATGCCTTCAACGTCGCCGATCCTTTAATGTTGTATTTGAATCTTGCGTTCATCATCGCGCTGATTTTAGCGTCACCGTTCTGGATGTATCAACTGTGGGCATTCGTCCGACCAGGGCTTTATGAAAAGGAACAAAAAGCAACACTGACGTATATTCCAGTCATCTTCTTTCTATTTTTGGCTGGTGTAGCCTTCTCGTATTTCTGGTTGCTTCCCTTCTTGCTCGAAGTCTCAACGGATCTCGGGAAAGAATTGGGGATCGAGCAAGTCATCGGGGTCGAAAACTACTTCAGTTTCTTGATCCGGTTGACGATGCCGTTTGGTCTTCTCTTCCAATTGCCGGTCGTGACGATGTTCCTGACACGTCTTGGTCTTGTGACGCCATATTTCATGCGAAAGAATCGAAAATATGCGTATTTCGCGCTGTTCGTCGTTGCGGCATTGATCGCACCGCCGGACGTGACGTCACACTTGATGATCTCAGTGCCGTTGTTCGTTCTCTATGAAATCAGTATCTTGATTTCCGCGCGGACGTATAAAAAGGTCTTGATCCTCGAGCAACAGGCAGAGCTTGAACGACAGGCGGATTTGATGCGTGAATTGAATAAATGAATCGTGAATTCCTTCCAGCCATTTCGGGAGGAATTCTTTTTTATGAAAGCGTTATGTTTATATTGATAAAGCAGTTAGCGATGCGTATACTAAAGATAATTCATGGGGGCTTAGCTCAGCTGGGAGAGCGTTTGGCTGGCAGCCAAAAGGTCGTCGGTTCGATCCCGATAGTCTCCACCAAGTTCATACGTTCAACTCCTCGAGTGCTCGAGGAGTTTTTTTATGTTCCCAGTTAAATTCCTTCCAAATATAAAATGTCACCAAAAAGAAAAAAATTAAAAAAATAGACAAATATAAATTGTTTATTTCCATTAACTTCATTAAACTAAAAATACAGAATTTTCGTTAAACTGTTTTATTAGTATTACTACTATGGTTTTACAGAAAAGGGGAAACGAACGCATGAAGAAGAAGATTGCACTTATGGCAGCCGTCTTAATGACGTCTTCCAATCTAGTCAGTGCGCAAGGTGCACTGTCCTCGCAAGACAAAGCGACGGGTCAAAAACCGCAGGCGCTCTCACTGAAGAAATCGGGACAAGAAAAGAACTACAAACAATCGGATAAAGTCCGAGTCGTCATCGAGATGGAACAAAAACCGGCGATTCAAATCGCCCAATCTCAAAACAAGCGGTATAGCACATTGAGCAATGCCGAAAAGGAATCGATCAAGGATCGACTCGTCAGCGTCCAAAAATCAGTCAAGTCAGCTATCGCTAAAAAGGCGATTCCTGTTACATATAAAGAAAGCTTCACAACCGTCATCAATGGATTCAGTGGTGAAGTGAAGTTCGGTGACATCGAAGATATCAAACAACTCGAAGGAGTCAAAAGTGTACATATCGCGCACGAATATGCGCGCCCAACCGTCGATAAAGGTGCCAAGCCAGACATGCTGTATAGCAAGGACATGGTCAATGCGAAGGAAACATGGCAGGACTATGGCTTTAAAGGGGAAGGAACCGTCGTCGCGGTCATCGATACGGGGATTGATCCATCGCACAAAGACATGGTCTTGAGTCCAGAGACAAAGGTGGATTTAACCTCTTCGAAGGTCGAGAGTGCGAAAGAAACAAAAGGTTTAAAAGGAAAGTATTTCACGGAAAAAGTACCGTACGGCTATAACTATGCCGATCACGACAGCGAAATCCGTGACTTAGGTGCGGGGGCATCGATGCACGGGATGCACGTCGCAGGTACGGTCGGAGCAAACGGCGATGAAGCAAACGGTGGTATCAAAGGGGTCGCGCCGGAAACACAGCTCCTCGCGATGAAAGTCTTCGGAAACGATCCAGGAATGCCATCGACATTCAGCGATATCTACATTAAAGCGATCGATGATGCGATTGCACTCGGAGCCGATGTCATCAACATGAGTCTCGGTTCGACGGCATCGTTCGTCAATTCAGATGCTCCAGAACAACGCGCAATCGTCAACGCGATGAACAACGGTATCTTGTGTGCGATCTCTGCTGGTAACTCGGCGTTTGCAGGTCATGGTGCGGGTAATCCATATACAGCAAACCCGGATATCGGTGTCGTTGGTGCACCAGGATTGACGAGCCAGGCGCTTCAAGTCGCGTCACTCGAAAATACGAAATTGACGCTTGAAGGCATGGCGCTGACGATCGACGGTCAGGATGCCGGTTATTTGGCATACCAAAAACAAGATTCGCCGAATCCGATTGCCGTCTTCGATAAAGAGAAGAAGGATGTCGTGTATGTCGGTGACGGTCAAGCTTCGAACTATGAAGGTAAAGACGTCAAAGGGAAAGTCGTCTTCGTCGTGCGTAACGGTGGTTTCAACTACGGTATGATCCAAGCAGAAGCTGAGAAGCAAGGGGCAGCAGGTGTCATCGTCCGCGGTCGAGTCGATCACGGGGATTACGTCAGCATGGCGCTCAACAATCCGACGATTCCACTCGTCACGCTTAGCATCGCGGACGGGAATGATCTCGAAGCAAAAGCAAAAGAAGGCAAGGCAATCGCAGTGACATTTGACGGAAAAGCGGTCTCAACCGATAACCCGGTCGCAGGACAAATGTCTGACTTCACGTCATGGGGTGTCACGCCAAGCCTTGACTTCAAGCCAGAAATCACGGCACCAGGTGGGAAAATCTATTCGACGCTTAATGATAACGAGTATGGCGTCATGAGCGGTACATCGATGGCAGCACCACACGTCGCTGGTGGAACAGCACTCGTCATGCAACGGATTGCGAAGGACTTCAAAGTCACTGGTGCAACACGCGTTAAACTCGCCAAAAACATCTTGATGAATACATCGCGTCCGCAACTCGATCAAGGAAAATACAACGCAGAACTGAAAACAGGCAATTTCTACTCCCCACGTCGTGAGGGAGCTGGACTGATGGATCTTCGTGCTGCGATGAAGACACCAGTCGTCATCACAGAGACAAAGTCAGGTGAAGGCAAGGCATCCTTGAAGGAAGTCGGCGAGAAGTTCACATTCACGCTTGATTTAAAAAACTACAGCAATGAAAAAGTGACGTATAAGCTAGCGGGAACGGTTCAATCAGATCTCGGTGCACAAGGATCGAACTTCCTTGAAGCAAATGGAATCTTCAAAAAAGGAACGATTGGTACGGTAGATGCCAACATAGGCACATACCCGATCTCATTTGCAGTCGGCTCGAAGAAAGCGAGTTCAGTCTCGATTAATCCGAAGAGCTCAACGAAAGTCAGCGTGTCAGTCGATTTGAAGAACACGACTGACTGGGCGAACGAGCTTCCGCTTGAACAAGTCTTTAAAAACGGCTACTTCGTCGAAGGATTCGTCCGTCTGATCGATACGAAGAGCAAAAATCCAGAACTGACAGTTCCTTATGTTGGATTCAAAGGAAAATGGGATCAAGCTCCGATTTTAGATGCACCATTGTACGATAAAAACAACACGTTCTACGGATTGACAGGTCTAGCGACTGAAGTGAAGGACAATTTCGAATTCCTTGGTACGAATGCCGCTGGAAAAGTTGTCGCGAACAAAGTCTCGTTCTCACCGAACAACGACGGTAGCGCAGATGAAGCTTTCCCGATCATCTCATTCCTTCGAAATGCGAAAAAAGTCGAGTATTCGATTCTTGACCGGAATAAAACAACACTTCAGAAGCTTGATATGCAAACGGACGTCGTCAAGAACTACTATGATAGCGGTTCAGAGAAGGGCTACACACCAGTCACAAGCGCTGCTTGGGACGGAACGATCAACGGGAAACCGGTCAAAGATGGTCTTTACTACTACAAAGTCAAATCGGTGATCGATTATCCGAACGCAAAATGGCAGACGAATCTCTTCCCAGTCTATGTCGATACGAAAAAGCCAGCAGCGACTGTGAAATGGAATGCTGCGAAATCAACGCTTTCATGGACAGCAGGCGACCAAGGAACAGGAGTTGCGTCATACGATATCCTCGTCAATGGAAAGAGTGTCTTAAAGCAACCACTTGCCGCAACAGAAAAAGCGTACACGTTGACGGATCTGCCGGAGCGCGCGAAGATTGCCTTCGTCGTCAAAGACTATGCTGGAAACAGTGTGAAAAAAGACGTCAACACGACAGGCGTTGATAAAGCCGTACCAAATGTTCAAATCGATACACCGGTCGCTCTTGGTCTTGCAACATCAAAAGTCATCAACATCGCGGGTCATGTCTCTGATGAGTCAGGTATCAAATCGTTCAAGATCAACGGAAAAACTGTTAAACTGCGTTTCGATGCAGCCCAACAAAACTATGCGTTCAGCCATGACGTGACGTACACGACGGATGGCGTCAAGTCATTCAAGGTCGAAGCATACGATGGAAAAGGGAATCGTGTGGCGTTCAACCGTCAAGTCATCATCGACACAGAATTACCAACGATTCGTGTCACAGCACCAAAAACCGTCTCAAGTAAAACAAAAACAGCTGAGATGAAGATCGTACTTCGCGATAACTACAGCGAATTACGCTTCGACTTCAATGGTAGCGCGGAATACCGCCGGACGTTCAAAGAACCGTACGTCATGAAAGCCTTCAAAAAGACGATCACGAAAAAAGTGACGCTCAAAAAAGGAAAAAACACGTACAACTTGAAACTGAAGGATCTGGGTGGACACGTCGTTACGAAAACAGTCGTCATCACGAAAAAATAAGGTAACATTGAACAAGCCAGGCGGAAATCCGTCTGGCTTTTCGTTGTGTATCGAAGCGCCATGAAGGGTTTATGAGACGAGTGGAGCGGGAAATTTAAGAGCAGAAACAATTAGAGGGGGAACAACCATGAATCCGTTTACGACATTAATCGCCTTCATCGTAGGGTGTCTCGTCTTATATCTCGGTATCCGTGACAAAAATGGCTGGCTGATCGGTGTCGCGTTGATACCGCTCGCGATCGTTGCCTATAGTGTCATCTATCTGATCATCCAGGTCAGTGCATAGTCTCTAATGAAAGATGTCTTGTCCGAAGCGACAAGACATCTTTTTTTTCGAAAAATCGTACTAGATATGAAACCGATGCAGTAAAATGTAAGTATATGACAGTATAGAGAGGTGGGAGATCATGGAACACGTACATACACAAACGAAAGCATTAGCGACGTTATACGAAGAGATGCACCAAAAGACACAGACCGGCATGTGGGTCATGCTTGCGGCATTCTTAGCGCTCAGTAACACACTCGAGAAACCAATCTACGCGATGATCGTCCCGTTATTGTATTTTGGCTACGACATGTTCGTACAACGCAAGCGGTTCGCGCTTGTTGCGGAATATACATCAGAGACTTCTGCAAGACGGCTTTATCACGTGCATGTGTTGATCGGGATCTTACAATACGGAGCACTCGCTGGTCTGATCGTTTGGGCAGTCGATCGCCCGAATACATCTTTCTTGATCGGTCTCGTCATCGTCGTCATTCCGTTCTACTGGATCTGCCGAAAAACGTTAGAGTTCGTCTCACGAAAGATCGATCCAACATATGTGACGGAAAAAGAAATTCATCAAGCTCGCTAAAGGAGAAGGTATTATGCAAACGGCTCGTGAAGAACGCCTACAAAAACTTGCCCTCGCGTATCGGGATGTCGAATGGCTCGGCACACGCTGGTATTGGAACGTGTTTCTATTCATAACAGTCGGTGTTTTGATTGAGTGGACGGATCTCCCGATTTTGATTTTGACGATTCCAGCCGTTTTTCTCGGATCCGATTTTCGCTACCAACTAAAAAAACGAAAAATTTTAGACGGCTATCTCTCAAACGCACAGGTTCGTCGGCAATTTTTACTTCGTACCGGCAGTCACGTCCTGCTGTATGCCGTATTGACGATCGTCATCATTCAGACGATCGATAGACCATTTTGGCAGATGTTTGTTGCGATATTTGCGATTTTAACACCACTCTATTTCATCAGTGAATGGATCATCCGACGTGATGGAAAGCGTGATCCAGATTATATCAGTGACGTTGAAGTTGCCCGCTTCGTCAGACAGAAAGGAACATCACAATGGAACACCTATTCGAGCGACAAGCACGTCTGAACCTATTGGTACGTCCTGTGCGTTCCGTCGCCTATTTCTTTTTGGTCCCTGGATTGATTTTTGCGGTACCTGCTTGGTTTATGCCGACAATTACATCCGTCTTTCTTCAGATCATGCTCTTTTGTCTTTGCGCGACAGCAGTCTCTCGAGAAATTGTCCGTCTACGGCTCATGAAGTCATATTTAACACCAACTATGTATCAACAAACCGTTCAAAAGGTCGCTCGTCTGACAATCATCGGGTATGTCGTGGCATGGCTGATTGCCGTCGTCATGCTGTCGATTCCAAGTGCTCCTGGTTATTTATTCGTCGTCTTCCTCTTTTGGATTGGTGGGTTTAATCTTGGTATCACTCGACTGAATCGGTTAGCCAAACAAATCGATCCAGCCTACGTCTCGATGGGGGAAATCGAACGTGCGTGGTGGAAACGGTAAAGCAAAAAATCCGCATCAATCAGCGAAAGTGAACTGCTCCCTGTCAAGTAGACAGGACAAATAATAAAAATCCTTTAAACGGCTTGCGCTCTGTATTCTAATGGAGCCAAGCCGTTTAATCGTTGTTGATCTCGTTCATCTCTTCGATGATTTTCATGTTCTCCGTCTCACGAGTCTGTGGTATACCAATCCGGCGTAACCACTTGTAGTAGGCAGCGCGCGAGACTCCAGCGAGGTGACACAGGGCGATGATCGGGTAACCAAATTGCTCTACCGATGATTGAATGGCTTCATATTTAT
>NZ_JAUZUW010000017.1:0-22187 GCF_031844245.1 Exiguobacterium sp. BRG2 | reverse complement strand
CCGCTATCTCCCCTCTTAGTTTGATCTATTACAGTCGTTTACGATCGTCACGTTCTACGTCCGTTCTCGTATCTGTACCTTCATCAATATCTGCTTCCTCGCGTCGTACCGTTTCAGATACAGTTTCTGTATCTCGCACTTTACGTTTTCCAACAACAATTTCTTCAGAGACTACATCTTCTTTTGATACTACTACCTTTTCTTCTGAAAGCGGTACGTGGATGGAGTCGTTCTCATCTACAAAAGCATCTGTTCCCGACGCATTATGATCCACTTTACGCCGTTCCACATAAACTTCTTCCCTCTCTACCGGCACCTCGATCGATTGTTGATCTTCGACTACGTGTTTACTGACGTTTACTTCCCCTGTTTGCACTCTTTCTTTATCTACATTTAACCGTTCTTCATGCAGGCGAAGGCGTTCTTCTTCTGTATCACTGTTCGTTTCAGTAACGCCAGTCCGATCTGTCCGGGAAAGAGAGCCCTTATCAGAGAGATGGTCGTTGTGATCCCGATTTGCTTCGACTCCCGTGCGATCATATTGATTATCGTTTACTCCAGAAGTTTGATTGTAGCTTTGATTATGCTTTTCGTAAGAATCGCCATAGTCGCTGTCTACATATAAAACCAGCTTGCCGCTTTCTACCTGACGACGGTATTCTTCTGATTCATCATGCGATAAGCCCATTCCGCGGAATGCTTCCGTAGAAGAGTCGTCTGAAAAGGCAGCCATGAATTTCCCCATAAATCCTTGGTGCTCTTGTTCACCGGCAGTATCTACATTGACGTTTGTCTGATTCTCTACCATGGAGAAGGAATGTTTATCTTGAGCCACGACATACATATCTCTTTCGTCATATCCCTGCGCTTTCAATTCGTTTACTTTACTCAGTACTTCCGCTTGGGTATTAAATACTTGGATAAATGTATCTTCTTTTCTCGTCATGATCTCTTCCTCCTTTTTAATAAATGCCACAAAAAATAATAATTAGCTCTTGAAAATCAATCTTATATGCCAACAGTTTGAATTTCCCCTACTTTTTTTCTGATTAAACCTGATTTTTTTGTACATCTTTTTTAATTATTGAAGTCTTTTTGGAATGTATTAATCCTATTTACTAGAGCATGTTCATTATTAAAGTTTTTCCTGTTTAAAACGTTTTAGTCATGCTACGCAACAAGAAAAGACCCTTACCTAAGAAGTAAAAGCCGTTTCAATAAAGGTACGATGTTGTATGTGCGCCATAGTAGAAATCATTACGGTGTTACTGTAAAGTCTTTCAAACCCTGTCCCCGGAATTATACGATAATATTTTTTATTGATATGAAAAACAAACACAGCCACATCATAGCATGGTCAAATTTATGACTAAACCATAATCTAGTCGATCGACTTCAGCTCATGCCCAATCTATTATGAGAGCGTGCATCCTATCCGTTTAATGATTTATTATATATTCCAGTAAAAACTAACAAAATATCTCGATACATCTTAATTGAATCTCTCGAATAAATTGATTTTGTCTAATGTCATCCAACAGTTCGATGCGATTGGTTACGAAAAAAGCTCACTTCCATTCACAAATAATGTGAACAAAAGAGAGCTTCATTTTGAAATAGAGTTGTTGAAGGTGAAACAGACTTCTTTTCACCTATCCCCTTTAAAACGTTGGTACGACAGGTTTCATGAGACGAATTTTCTCAGCAAGTCTAGTCCTTATTCCCACTCAATCGTTGACGGTGGTTTCGACGTCACATCGTACAGGACGCGGTTGACGTTCTGGACTTCGTTGACGATTCGGACCGAGATCTTCTCAAGCACGTCCCATGGGATACGTGCCCAATCTGATGTCATTCCGTCAATTGACGTGACGGCGCGGATTCCGACCGCATAGTCGTATGTCCGCTCATCGCCCATGACACCAACCGAACGGATTGGAGGAAGGACTGTGAAGTATTGCCAGATTTCGCGCTCGAGTCCTGCTTTTTTGATTTCATCGCGAAGAATGAAATCAGATTCGCGGACGATTTCGAGTTTCTCATCTGTGATTTCACCGAGGACACGAATTCCGAGACCTGGTCCTGGGAACGGCTGACGCCATACGATTTCATCGGAAAGACCGAGTTCTTTCCCAAGTTCACGAACTTCATCCTTGAACAACGTGTTGATCGGTTCGATCAATTCAAACTGCATGTTTTCCGGCAATCCACCGACGTTGTGGTGTGATTTGATTGTTTGTGCCGTATCCGTACCACTCTCGATGATATCCGTGTAGAGCGTGCCTTGGGCAAGGAAGTCCATATCCGTTAGTTTTGAAGCTTCTTCATCAAAGACGTAGACGAATTCGTTGCCGATGATTTTACGTTTTTGCTCCGGATCCGAGATACCACGGAGTTTGTCGAGGAAACGATCCTGGGCATCAATCTTGATGACGTTCATATGGAAGTGATCCGCGAATGTCTTCATGACGCTTTCCGCTTCACCCTTACGCAGCAAACCGTGATCGACGAACATACATGTCAATTGATCACCGATTGCTTTGTGAATCAAGGCTGCGACGACAGACGAGTCGACACCACCTGAAAGGGCACAAAGAACTTTTTTATCGCCGACTTGTTCTTGAATCTTCGCTACTTCGATTTCGATGAAGTTCTCCATTGACCAGTCGCCTGCACATTTACAGACTTCAAAGAGGAAGTTCTTGAGCAATTCTTTTCCGAAGACCGTATGGTTTACTTCTGGGTGATACTGCACACCATACATTTTCAACTCTTCGTTCTTGATCGAAGCGATTGGACATGACACGTTCGTCCCATCAACGACGAATCCGTTTGGCACAGATGTGACGAGGTCACTGTGACTCATCCAGACCGTTTGTTCTAGCGGTAAGTTCGCATACATCGGTGACGGGTCTTGTAACGTCAATGTGGCTTTTCCATATTCACGATGTCCCGCACGTTCTACTGTTCCGCCGAAATGTTGTGACATGAGCTGCATGCCGTAACAGATTCCGAAGATTGGAATACCGAGGTCGAAGATTTCCGGGTCACACCGGTACGCATCCTCTGCGTAGACGCTACGTGGACCACCCGAGAAGATGATACCAGCAGGTGCGATTTCTTTTACTTCAGCTGCAGTGATTTTATGCGAATGCAATTCACTGTAGACACCAAGGTCCCGAATACGACGTGTGATCAATTGATTGTACTGTCCTCCAAAATCGAGGACGAGAATCATTTCCTGGTCCAAATGTGCTTCCAAATCTGTTCCCGCCTTTCTGATTTCATGCGTACCCTATGAAAAAAGCCCACTCTTCGCCCATGGATAAAATGGAAAAAGAGCAGGCCGCTTCACAAAAAAATGTATACGAAGGGTCTGCTCCTTCATAGTCAGGTCGTTTAAGGTGACCCGGTAGAGACTCTCGCGCCATATTCGCGAGTATATACAAAGGAGATTGCATGTGTGTGATTTACGTTGTTCCCATTGTACCTGTATCGTTTCGTAAATATCAACCCTCTACATGACGAATGATATTTTCGAAATATTCACGTTTTTTCTCAGCCGACAATGATTCTCCACCATAGACCATCCGTTCGTAAGCATCCGTCAACGGTCGCATCGCGTACGTCTCGTAGTACCCATCGACTTCGTACGCCAGTTCCGCAAGCGTCCGACCATCTTGATAATGGAATCCTTTTTTATCAAGACGTCGCAAGAGATACCGATACATCCGTCGGAATCCTTCCGGTCGTTCAATCTGTCTCCGGAAGAAGAGAATCGCAAGCGTCCGGATGATTGGTTTTCGGAACAGGTAGAGGAACAAGAGAGCAAGTGCCGTCAGGAAGATTGGCCAAAATGGAATTGACTTCTGTTCCGTCTGTCCGGCGCTAGTCGTCTGTTCTTCATCAAGAAGATTTTCCTGTGGACGGTTCGGCGTCGTTGTCTCCGTATTGTCTTCTGTCTCACGTTGCGGATTTGCTTGTTCCGTCTCGTTGTTCGTTTCCCGATCGATCGTGTATTGTCCTACTCCATCGAAACTGACTGTCGGTTCAAGCGGTACCCAGCCTGGTCCTTCAATGTAAACTTCGACCCACGAATGGGCATTTTTATTGCGTACTGTATAACTCGTTACGGCAGCTCCGATGACGTCGGATTCGCCCCCCGTGAATCCTTTCACCCAGCGTGCGGGTAACCCAGCTGCCCGAAGTAACACAGTGGCTGACGTCGAGAAGTTATCACAGTATCCGAGTTTCGTCTCGAACAGGAACTGATCGACGTAATCCTGATTTTCTTTCGGTACAGCAACATCTTCTGTATTGTATTCAAAGTTTTCTTCTTCGAAATAATTTTCAATCGCCCGTGCTTTGTCCCATGGTGTTTTTTTGTTTTCAACGATTTGATTCGCTAAATCACGGACACGTTGCGGTAAACCTTCCGGCAGTTGTAGATACCGCTCCGTTTCATTCTCAGATAAATTGACGGGTTCATCTGTCTGGAGCTGTTCTTCCGTAAAGAGTGGGTACGAATAGTCGATTCGATAGTTTCGTTGACGATCCGCCTCGTCGAGATACGAAATTTTTTGATTCTCGAGGTCAACCAACACATTTTGTCGTTGCTGATTCACTTCGACCCTTACATTGTCACCGTTATATGGCACGAATGGTAATTCACGCGCCATTTCAAATGTTGCTGTCTCTTCGCGGGTCTTGACCTCTGTACCAAAGGTCGAGAAAAAACCACGTCCATCGACTTCAGGGTTTGACTCCGACAAGATCCAACCTTTTCCGGTATAAATATCTTTTGTTTCAACGCGCCAATAGCGGTTTCCTTCACTTTCGACTTGGAAGACTTCTCGGTCGTCCATCTGGAATGGTCCTCCAAGTTGTTCATCGTTGTTACCGTATCCGACCTTTTGAATCGCATTTGTCGGCTCTCCTTCCCCTTCAAGACCCGACGTCAAATCGTACCAACTGTCTTGCCATGTCGCATTGATGACAGGACTTTGGACAGCAACGACGATGACAGCTCCCATGATGAATAATGCGCTCAGTGGGCGTACGTAGGAAGCACGCGGTCGTTCATTGACCTCCGTCGCATACAGCAATACCAAAGACAAGATGATCGGATAAAGAATGAACGTCTCTCCCGAGTAATCCGTCCAGGTATCGCAATAGGCGATGAACCCGATGACTCCGAAAGCAAGTCCGAAGACGAACCCACGATTCGGGAACGTCCGACGCGCGAGATAAGCGATCAAGAAACTGATCAAACCAATCGACAGCGCAAAGGCTGGTCGTCCCGGTAATTCACCATTGATGACACTTCGAATATCCGAGCTGATTTCCGTAAAAATTCCCCACGGTGCGGAACCCGGTGTCAAAATCAAGTAGAACGACAATAGTAGTCCCGCGAGACTGCCAAGTAAGAAGTAACGTCGCGCGAGATGCGATAACAGTAAAGGCAGGAACAGCATCGGTAAGAAGGACCAAAGATGCTCGAATGTCGTCAGTTCGAGAAGTGGTGGCATGAAACAAGTCAAAAGGGCTGCTGCGATGGCGTTCCAGATTAATCGTCGTATCATCGCACTCCCCTCCGTTCTGGTGTATAGACATGAACGGTGGCTTCTTGATTAATCTTCGAAATCCATAGTTCATTGTTCGATTCAAGATCCGGTGTGATGAAGAGGACGTTCCCGCTCAATCGAAGCGCCTTAGACGAGTATTCCCATGACTCGATGAACGTTCGCGTCCGACTCGGTTGCGCCGTCATCAGGTAATGCGTCAGTTTCGCTCCTTCAAGTGGTAACGACAATGATTGAACGGCATGCCCGACGAGATGGATCCGATAGCTCAGTCGTCGTTTGTTCAACTGATCCGTCGTTTCTGCGAGCATCGAGATGACACGTTCGAAGGCTTCACCCGCCTCCGTTCCCTCATCAAAGACGATCGTCGTCTCCCGTTCTTGCTCTCGTTCGAACGTCTTCGTCATCAACCCTTGGCGTTTCGCTGTCGCTTTCCAGTCAATCTGATTCATCCGATCCCCACTGACGTATTCCCGGACCCCGACGACGGTAAAGGACGACTGGCGAAGATCAAGTGACACCGGTGAGATTCCCCCATCGCCACGGTCTTCCTCATGGGGAAGCTGAACGGCAAGGCGCGCTGGTTCAATCGCAAGATACGTCTCGACCGGAAACATCCGCTTCCGCTTAAATAACCCGAATGGATCCGTGATTTCGACGATACAGCCTGGAATCTGATACACCCCTCGACGAATCGATGGTATCGTGTAATCGATTTGCTCCGTCTTCCGGTAATGGGCTCGGAGTGGACGGCTAATATCGAGTTTTTCTTCACTGAGTTCGTTCGGAATCACCTCCGTCACTTCGACGGCTCCGACGAGAAACGGAAAACGTCGACGAACCCGTAAGGAAACCGGGATATCGGTTCCAGCAACGAGCATCTTGTTCGATACTTCGCGTGTCGCAAGTGCCTGTGTGACGGGCCAAACGAGGAAGAGAGTCCAGTAGACGGTCAAACCAGCCATGACGTAAAACAGCAAGGAAGCGACATTTCCGCCATCAACGCGCGCATATGCCCATAAGGCTGCCGTCGTCAAAAGTAATACAGCGTAACGCCAACCAATTTGCCACTTCGTCATAGAGACTCCACGTCTTGTTGGATCGGTACAGCAACCTCTTTTTTGATCTGTTCTAAAATCCGTTCCGACGATTGACCGTGATAACGCGCATCCGCTGTCAAAATCAGGCGGTGTGACAGGACTGGAATCAAGAGATGTTTAACATCATCCGGCAAAACGAAACTGCGTCCTTCCATGTACGCCCACGCTTGCGCGACTTTCATCAAGGCGATCGAAGAACGAGGACTCGCGCCGAGGTAGAGTGACCCATTCGTCCGTGTCGCTTGAACGAGATGGACGATATATTTTTTGACAGGCTGTGAGACATGGACGTTCTTGACGTCTTCTTTCATCTGGAGCAATTGCTCGCGACCAATTACAGCTTCGAGTGTTTCGATTGGTTCATCCCGTTCAAAACGCGTGAGCAACTTCATTTCTTGCTGGAAATCAGGATAACCCATTTTGACTTTGACGAGAAAACGGTCGAGTTGTGCTTCTGGTAACGGATACGTTCCTTCATGTTCAATCGGGTTTTGTGTCGCCATGACGAAAAAGGGATTCGGAAGCGTATGAATCTCACCATCGACGGTGACGTTCGCTTCCGCCATTCCCTCGAGTAAGGCAGATTGAGTTTTTGGTGATGTTCGGTTGATCTCATCGGCTAAGACGATGTTTCCCATTAAAGGACCCGGTCTATATTCGAACTGGCTTGTTTTCTGATTATACATCGATACACCCGTCAAATCTGACGGAAGTAGGTCTGGCGTGAACTGAACACGTTTGAAGGTCAACCCGATCGATCGGCTGAACGCACGGACGAGCATCGTCTTCCCGACTCCCGGTACGTCTTCTAATAGAACGTGACCGCCCGCTAGTAATGCTGCCAATGATTGTGTGATGACATCTTCCTTACCGATGATGACTTTCTCTACGTTGTCGATAATCGCTTGAATCTCCTTAGTGTATGTTCGCATTGTCAGGCCCCTTGCTCTCATAGTAGTTGAATTTTCTGACTTTTTATATCATCTCATATTCCGCTATGCTTTTAAAGAAATACGAGCAGTTTCAAGCACGTGAAAAAGGGGGAACGCCGTAGCGTTTCCCCTTATTTGTTTCAGGAACGAACACATGCCGTGATCCGTTCTTGAACCGTGCAGTTGCACGTAAAACACGAATACATCCGTGTCAATGGACAACGTTCGTCAAGTCCGGTGATCCTCTTCTTTCAGAAGCGACATGCGATCGTTCCCTCTACATTGGTAATCATTCATGTGCATCACCATCCTTTCATATATTGAATATTACCGAATATGTTATAAACGAAACGTCGAATTTTAATTATTTTTTCCGATACCGCGCATAGGTCGTCGCGAGTGCGACCGCAAGGACCAGCCCTTTGATGATATTCAACGAATAGTATGGAACAGACAACATGACAAGACCATTTTCAAGAATCCCGACGAGACAAGCCCCGACGAGTGTGCCAAGGGCATTCGGTTTTCCTTGCCCTGCGAACGACGAGCCGATGAAGGCAGCTGCGACCGCCGGCATCAAGTAACCGGACCCGGCGTTGATTTGCGACGATCCGACTTGTGACGCAAGCAAAATCCCACCGATTGCAGCAAGTAAGCCAGCAATCAGATATGCGAGTGCCCGGTAGCGGTTGACACGAATTCCCGTCAGTCGTGCGGCTTCCGGATTTCCACCGATGATATAAAGAAAACGACCGTGTCGCGTATGGCTTAAGAAGACGTGTGTCACAGCGACGACGACGAGCATGATGACGATGATCCAAGGTGCCTGGCTGATTTTCGCGAATGCCTCCGGAATCGTGCCGACTGTTGGTGTACCGTCTAGGCGTGGCATTCCGGCACTGATTGAACCACCACCCGTATACGTCATCGCGACACCTTCGACGATGAACATCGTCGCAAGCGTCGCAAACAAATCCGGAATCTTAAACCAGACGATGAGTAAGATGTTCACCAGAGCAACGCTAAGAGATAAGAGAAGTGCTAAACCAATCGAGACACCGAGCGGTAGACTGTACCAGACGAAGAACGAGACGACGAAAGAACTCGCAAGCGTCGCGGTCGACCCGACCGATAAATCAAATCCATTGACCGTCAAAGAGACCGTCAAGCCGATCGCGATAATCGTCACGATGGAGATACTTCGTAAAATATTAATTAAATTCGTCCCTTGTAGGAATGTTGGAGCCGTCGTCGCAAAAAACAGGACGAGGGCAAGGATCGCGAGGACGATCCCCCAGTCGTTCAAGAATCCGAGGACAGGACGTAAACCCTTCCCTCGGTTCGTTTGTTTTGATACTACCTCATTCATCGTTGCCCTCCTCCTGTCGCATACCACAACAAGGTTTCTTCTGATGTATCCGCCGTCTTCGTTTCATGGACGATCCGTCCATCGAACATGACGTAGATTCGGTCCGTGACGGTCAAAAGTTCATCCCATTCACTCGTCGCGTAAAGGATCCCTTTTTGTTGTTGCGCGAGTCCGTCAATCAGACGATAGATATCTTGTTTGGCTCCGACGTCGACACCTTTCGTCGGTTCGTCCAAGACGAGTACAGAAACATCGGTCAGTAACCATTTTCCGATGGCGACTTTTTGTTGATTCCCACCGGATAGTTGACCTACTTCCTGTTTCACGTCTGCCACTTTAATGCCCAGTTCCTTGACCCATTGCGATGCCTGATCTGCTTCTTTGCGACGATCCATCAGCCCCCAGCGGTTGACGAAATCATGAGCTGCCGCTGCTGTTAGATTTTCTGCGACAGAATCGGCAACAAGAATTCCTTCTTTTCGTCGTTCTTCTGGAACGAGACCGATTCCCGCTTGAATCGCAGCTTGTGGATTGCGAAGGCGATGGGCTTTTCCACCTATCCGAACCTCCCCTTCCTGAAACGGGCGATCACCGAACAATGCTTTGCATAATTCCGTTTTACCGGCACCGACAAGACCCGCGATACCAACGACTTCACCTGTTTGAACCGTCAAGGAGATATCGTGGACGTCCGCATTCGTAGCACTCTCGACGGTCAATACGTTCGTTGCATTTACCCGTGACGTTTTCGCAACAGACGTAAGCTGACGCCCGAGCATCTGCTCAACGACAGCTTCCTTCGTGATGTCTGTCAAAAGATGTCGTGAGATGAGTTGACCGTCGCGCATGACCGAGATGGAGTCGCAAATCTCATATAGTTCCTGTAAACGATGCGAGATGAAGATGATCCCAAGCCCTCGTTCGGCTAAACGACGCACGACTGAAAAGAGATGGCTTGTTTCCGCCTGACTGAGAGGTGCCGTTGGTTCATCTAAAATCAAAAAACGGCGTTCTTGGACGAGGGCGCGAGCAATCAGTACGAGTTGCTTTTCAGCAAGCCGCAACTCCTCGACGCGTGTCTTGACGGAAATATCCGCCTGTAATGTCGCTAACGCTTCCTTGGCACGCTGTATGTATCGGCGCTGGGATACGAAGCCAGTCATCGTTCCGTCCGTCAACAGATCAAGACAGATATTCTCAGCGACCGTCAAATACGGGACAAGCGCCACATCGACCTCTTGTTGGACGAGGTCGATTCCAATCTGTTTCGCATCACGTGGTGATGTGATGGACAACTCCTTCCCGTCGAGACGGATCGTTCCTTCGTCCGCCGTTTCCGCTCCGGATAAGACTTTCATCAACGTCGACTTACCGGCACCATTCGCACCGACAAGCGCGTGGATTTCACCGGATTTCACTTCAAACGAGACTTGTTTTAAGGCTTGCACTCCTGGAAACGCCAGTGAAATCCCGGTCATCTTCAAGTGATGATTGGTAGACGTCATTGTTTTTTATGGACGTCACGCAACCGGTCCATCCACGGTTCATTGAATTTATCCGACGTACTCCATCCTTTGATGATCGTATCGAGATTGTACATCGTCGTATCCTGCTTCAACGCCTTCTGCTCCACGAGTTTCGCGTCGAGATCAAAGCTATCCGGTGTCTTCTCGCCAGCGATTTTCTTAGCCAGTAATCGCATGTCCGTTTGTCCAATCAAGAATGGATCCACCGCACTCGTCGAGACCCAGTTACTGCCTTTTTCACGCATCAGGTTGATATCCTGATTCGAGACATCGATCGAGATTAGCGGGATTTCTTGACGTTTATTATCCTTGAGCGATTTGTAAGCCCCTTTTGCGACTTCGTCCCACGCTCCCCAAACCGCATCAATGCTTCCTTTCGGATATTTCGCGAGAATCGCATTCATCTTCGTTGCGATATCCCCTTGGACATCTTGGAAGTTTGTCGGTCCAACCGTCTCAAGCGTTTTGATCTTACCGTCTGCTTCGTACGTCTTATAGATTTCCTGACGACGATCGAGCGGGGCAAAACCTGGTCCGAACCAAAGTTTGATGACACGGACCGGCTTTTTGTCCGTCACCTTCGTCACTTCATCAAGCGATAGCTTCGCGAGTTGATGATCGTTTTGGAATGTTTCCGTCACACCTTTTAACGCCGTTCCTTTTTTCTTCGTGACCGTATCGAACGTCACGACCTTCAGCCCTTTGTCGACCGCTGGTTTAATCATGTCATAGGCGTAGTCTTCCTTACCATGCGAGATGATGAGCCCATCATAATCTTGCTGAATCGCTTGCGCGACAAGCTCCTTGAACTTGACGTCGTTACCTTCCGAAATGAACGTGCTGACTTTAAAGCCAAGCGCTTCGCCTTCACTTCGTGCGCCATCAAGGAATTGTTTCGTATGGTCGTCCGATGCTAGGTTGCGGATGACGGCGATCTTGACGTCCGATTGAACCCCTTTTGGTACATCCTTGACGACCTTCGTCGTCGTGGCTTCTCCATTCGCACAAGCCGCTAGTAACAGTGCCGGTGCTAGGACGGCGTAAGCTAGTTTTTTCATGACATATCTCCTTATCCGAGGGGTTGAAGCCCTGTTAATTGTTCAATCGTTTCTTCATTCGGTTGCGTGATGACACCAAGTTCGGTGATGATGCCTGTGATCAATGTGTGTGGTGTGATATCAAACGCCGGGTTGAAGACGGCGATGCCTTCCGGTGCTGTCGCAATACCTTGGACAGTCGTCACTTCCTGCGGATCACGTTCTTCGATTTCGATCGCGTCTCCGGAAACGAGCGAGAAGTCGAACGTCGAGAGCGGTGCTGCGACGTAAAACGGAATACCAAAAGCTTGCGCGAGCAATGCCAATTGGAACGTCCCGATCTTATTCGCCGTATCTCCGTTTCGTGTAATGCGGTCAGCACCGACGATGATCGCATCGATCTGTTTTTCTTTCAGCGTATGGGCGACCATGTTGTCCGTAATTAACGTGACATCGATGCCGGCACGTTGCAGCTCCCATGTCGTCAATCGTGCTCCCTGCAGTAACGGTCGCGTCTCACTCGCAAAAACGGATAATTCAATGCCGCGTTCTTTTGCGATGTAGAACGGCGCAAGTGCCGTTCCATAAGCAGCGGTCGCAATCGATCCAGCATTACAAATCGTTAGGATCCGGTCGCCTGACTGGAACAATTCCAGTGCATGAATCCCGATTTGACGTGACGTCTGCGCATCCTGGTCGTATAAGGCGACCGTCCGTTTTTCCAACCGTTCGCGAATCTCTTCTACCGACGCCCCGTCTTGAATGATTGGATTCAACTGATTGAGGACATTTCGCAAATTGACGGCCGTCGGTCGTGTCGCGAGTAACGTCGCTGATGTCTCAAGCAAGGCTTGCTTGTAGACCGGTAGCGACGCTTCAAACCGGTATGCTTCTTGAACGAGCACGAATCCACCGAATAAGCTAATCGCAGGTGCGCCTCGAACGCGCAGTTGTTTAATCGCCTCAATCGCTTGCGCAAGATCAGTAATGACTTCATAGTGCTCTTCTTGCGGTAGACGTGTCTGATCGAGAATCGTCAAGACACGATCTTCGTAACGGATACTTTGAACGAATGTAGTCATCGGCTGAGTTCCTCCGTTACGTCAAAGTTTCGTAAATCATCAAATGTTCGGCATTCTGTACGGCGTTTGATTAACGCCGATCCTAGACGAAGAGCGTGACGTTTCCGCTCTAAGCGTTCCGTCGTTGAATCGATTGATTCTAAATCAGCGACCGGTGCAAGACCAATCGTCCGCCGAATCAATTCGCAACCGGCAAAGCCAAGGGCATCCTGCAAGATCGTGCTCAGTACATCATCGACGAGTCCTGATGCCTGGAACGGTTCGACGGCTTCCCGTTCCCATAACGCACGGAACGTCGAAGCGAACGTCAGCCAAAACGTATCGATGTCGCGAATCCGGGCATCACGAAGTGCTGAATAATCCGGGTATGCTGCAAAGAATAAGTGGGCGATGAACTGTCCGACATCAAATCCGAATGGACCATAAAAGGCGAATTCTGGATCGATGACTTTCGTTTCCGTTGCCGAAGCAAAGATGCTTCCTGTATGTAGATCGCCGTGTAGCAACGCATCTCCTTTCGTGATGAAAAGCGCTTCGAGTTTTGCGACTTCGCGTTTCAACTCATCGTCCGCCCATAGACGTGCCACCTCTTCTTCAAGCCCGGCTTCAATCTCGTTCGTCTCCGCGTCATGGAACGGATCCGTGAAGATTAATTTTTCCGTGATGTCGCACAAGTCCGGATTGTAGTACGTTCGGGCGATACGTTTTTTTTCAACCGGACCAAGCGCAAAGTCCGATGTATGGAATAACGTCCGAGCGAGATAAGAACCGATATGTTCCGCAAGCAACGGATACTGTTCACCTGCGAGTAAACCACTTCGAACGATCGTCAGATGTGAAAGATCTTCCATGACCGTATATGCCTCTTCATGACTAGCATGAAAAACACGTGGCACGAACGGTACGGCATGCCGTGCGAATTCACGGAGTGCGGATTGCTCGATCCACGCTCGTTCGAGCGATAACGGCCAGCTCTCCCCGACGACCTTCGCATATGGTAATGCTTGTTTTAAAATCAAGCGATGTTCGCCTTCTCGAATCCGAAAGACGAGGTTGAGGTTCCCGTCGCCAATCTCTTCTGCTTCGACGGCTCCATCGCCGATCAGTCCTAATGTCCGAACACAATCAATCGCGTCCTGTTCTGTGAATGCTTTATATGTCATCTCAGTTTCCCCCTATGTGATACACGAAAAAGCGCCTCTTTTCGTCATCGAAAAGAGGCGCAGAAAAGTCACTGCGTCCTCTTATCTCTCAGACGAAACGTCTGTTGGATGTAGCACCGTGCCCAGTGGTCGGTTGCTGCGGCGTCATCGGGCCAATTCCCTCTGCCAACTCGCGATAAGAGTCGTATGTAGTTGTCGTGTGTGATATTGATTTGAATCTTACGCAATCGACTTCCTCGCTGTCAAATCGAAATCAAGCAGAAACGGATATCATTTTTAAGTCATCTATAGAAAGAGTATTTTCAAAAAAATAAATTTTCTAAAAATAGTTTGACAAGTGGCGATTCTCATGTAAAAATTGCAATTAGATTTCACAATTTCATCCAATTCTTATCAAGAGCAGACGGAGGGACAAGCCCTACGATGTCGCAGCAACCGACCTTTTGGCACGGTGCTAATTCTTGCAGCTACTAAGCTGACAGATAAGAGTCCACGTTCGAATCATTCATGGTCTCTTGTCGCTGACGAGAGACCATTTTTTTGTTGAAGGAGGAAAGACATGGCTTATATCACTGCTACTTATCAATTGACTGCCCGTGATCGACTCGAGCAGCGCGCTGAACAACTCGCGCTTGGTCTGACAGTCGGTTCTTGGACGGAACTGAATCATCTCGAACAACAACAACTTGCCTCGTTCAAAGGGGAAGTCGTACATACCGAAGAGCGCGATGGCAAAGGATATATCACGATTCGTTACCCGGAACATAACGTATCGCGCGACTTTTCTGCGATTCTGACGACCGTCTTCGGGAAACTCTCACTCGACGGTGAAATCAAATTAACGGAATTGCTACTACCCGATACATTTACGTCGGACTTTCCAGGTGCAAAGTTCGGGATCGAAGGGGTCCGTTCCTTGATCGGTGTCGAAGATCGCCCACTATTAATGAGCATCTTCAAAGGAGTCATCGGACGCGATTTATCGTTCCTTCGTGATCAACTCGAAGGACAACTCGCTGGTGGGATCGATCTCGTCAAAGACGATGAGATCCTATACGACAATCCATTGACACCAACGATTGACCGGGCACGGATCGGACGTGAGGTCATCGATGCTCACTTCCAACGGACCGGTAAACGTGCGTTATATGCGATCACACTCAGCGGTCCTGTCTTTACGCTCAAGGATCAAGCCAAGCGATTGATTGATGCTGGAGCGACTGCTTTCTTGCTGAATACCTTCACATACGGACTCGACGTCTTACGCGAACTGGCAAGTGATCCGGAAATCAACGTTCCGATTTTCAATCATCCGGCATATAGCGGTGCGTTGATCGCTAGCCCGAATCACGGAGTCGCAGCTCCTGTCTTACTCGGCACATTACCGCGCGCTGCTGGAGCAGACTTGACGCTATTCCCGTCTCCTTACGGCAATGTCGCTTTGCCAAAGGATGTCGCCCGTGGTATCGCGGTCGAAGCGACCCGTCTCGGTCAGACGAAATCAATCTTCCCGGTTCCTTCAGCCGGTATTCATCCTGGACTCGTCGCTCAACTCGTACGAGACTTCGGGATCGATTCCGTCATCAACGCCGGCGGCGGCGTACATGGTCATCCGCAAGGTGCTGCGGCTGGTGTCATTGCTTTCCGTCAGGCACTCGATGCGGCACTCGCAAATGAATCCCTATCGACGGCAGCATCGCGTCATGAAGAATTACGAATTGCCCTCGACGCTTGGGGGATCAAGTCATGACCGTACGGATTCTTTGTGACTTCGACGGGACGGTGACGACACAGGATAACATCATCGCACTCATGCAGGCATTTGCGCCAGCGAGTGACTTCGAACCGTTAAAACGCGGTGTACTCGACCGGACGTTATCGATTCAGAGTGGTGTCGGGCAAATGTTCGCACTTCTGCCGTCTGACGGAAAAACAGCCTATCTTGACTTTTTGTTGGAGCGTGCAGTCATTCGCGACGGATTTTCGGAGTTACTGCAGTACAGTCGTCGTCAAGGCATCGATTTTTCGATCGTCAGCGGTGGAATGGACTTTTTCGTCGAACCAATCTTAGCGCCATTCCTCGACCAAGAACAGATTTACTGTAACGTCGCTGATTTTAGTGGTCCATTCGTCCATATCGATTGGCCAAACGCCTGCGATACCCATTGCACGAACGGGTGCGGCTGTTGTAAAACGTCCGTTGCTCGGACACTACGTAAAGACGGTGACGTCATCATCGTCATCGGCGACTCGGTGACGGACTTCGAACTCGCAAAACAAGCGGATCGTGTCTATGCCCGTGATTATCTGATCACGTTGTGTGAAGAGAACGATATCGCCTATACACCGTTTGAGACGTTCCACGATATCGTTCATGATTTAACACGAGCGGAGGTGACAACATGACATTCATGCGACGGTATGAAGAGCTACGCGCCATCAAACAAGAGCTTGCGGCGCGCGATTGGTTCCCTGGTACGAGTGGCAATCTCGCCATTCGGACGTCCGGTATTCCGATTGAATTTCTTGTGACGGCAAGCGGAAAAGATAAACGGCAGACGACTCCTGACGACTTCGTTCATGTCGATGCGACCGGTCAATTGATCGGTGAGCAATCCGGGCGTCCTTCTGCTGAGACATTGCTCCATGTCGAAGTGTTCAACCGAACGAACGCCGGATGTTCCCTGCATGTCCATACGATTGCGAACAATGTGATTTCGGAGTTATATGGCGATCAAGGAAGTATCACCTTCTCCGGTCAAGAAATCATCAAGGCACTCGGTCACTGGGAAGAAGATGCGACGGTCACGGTGCCGATCATTCCGAATCACGCGGACATCCCGACACTCGCTGCTGCTTTTGCGCCATATGTCACAGCGGACAGCGGTGCCGTCCTGATTCGCAATCACGGAATCACGGTCTGGGCACCGACCGCCTTTGAAGCAAAGAAACACCTCGAAGCCTTCGAGTTTTTATTCAACTATACGTTGACGTTGCAATCATGCCGTCAATCTATCTATTAAAAGGAGGAATCATCTCATGGCAACAGTCTTATTCCAAGAAACAAACACACGGTATACGGATCAAACGGAAGTCGCTGACTTCCTCGCATCGCGCGGCGTTCTTTACGAACAATGGGACGTCTCAAAACTACCAGCACCTCTCGTCGAGAACTTCACACTGACGGATGCCGACAAACAAACGATTCTCGATACGTTCGCTCCAGAAATCAAAGACGTATCAGAACGTCGTGGATATCAGACAGCTGATATCATTTCACTTTCGGATACGACACCGAACCTTGACGAGTTGCTCGTCAACTTCCAGAAAGAACATCATCACACGGATGATGAAGTCCGTTTCATCGTCAGCGGTCACGGCGTCTTCGCGATCAAAGACGAAGAAGTCGGCTACTATAACATCGAACTCAATCCTGGTGATTTGATTTCTGTTCCTGTCAATACACGCCACTACTTTACGCTCCAAGAGGATCGGAAAGTCGTCGCTGTTCGAATTTTCGTCACGACGGATGGTTGGGTTCCAATTTACGAGAACGAGACATCCACGGTCTCTTAAGAACGACAAAAGCGTTGATTTCTTCTATATAAGGAGAATCGGCGCTTTTTCTTATCTCACAAACATATCACTACATCGACACGTAACAGATATAATGAGGGAAAAGCGATTGGGGAGTGAGCAACATGCATATTCGTCCTGTAACGGAACATGACTTACCCGCTGTTCTATCCATTTATAATGAAGGCATCGAAGACCGAATCGCAACGCTTGAGACGGATCGAAAAGATTTATCGTTCATGACCCAGTGGTATGCAGAGCGTACGCATCGCTACGCTGGATATGTCGCAGAAGATGAGACAGGTGTCCTCGGCTTCATTTCTCTTGATCCGTATAACCCGCGTCCTGTCTATGCGACAGTTGGTGAGATTTCCGTCTACATTACTCGAACACATCGCGGACAAGGGATCGGGACACAGTTGTTAGAAACTGCCGAACAACATGCGCGCGATCATCAGATGCATAAGCTGATTCTCTTTACCTTCCCGTTCAATAAAATCGGACAAAAGCTCTACATCCGTTCCGGATTCCGGATTGTTGGGACATTTAAGGAACAAGGTCGCTTGAACGGCGAATACGTCGACGTCATGGCGATGGAGAAACGCTTACGATAGGATTCATTGAATGCCAGACGGGGAATAGTCAATCCGAGTCATTGAGAGAGGATGAACCTAATGGATATTCAACAAATTCGTAATGCGACGCTTGTCGTCACGTATGCCAATCAAGTTTTACTGATCGATCCGTTTCTCGGCGAAAAAGGCAGTTTACCTCCTTTCGGTCAAACGCCGAATGCCGTCGCCAATCCACTCGTCGACTTACCGGTCGATGTTAAGACACTGCTCGATCCTGACGCTGTCTTCGTCACGCATCTGCACGCGGATCATTTCGATGATGCTGCAAAACAATTTCTACCCAAGCATTTGCCATTCTATGCGCAGCAAGAAGAAGACGCACGGCAAATCCGAGAAGCCGGCTTCACGAACGTCTCTTCCTTCGATTCCGGTGTGACGATCGGTGATATCCAGGTCCATCGAACAGGTGGACAGCATGGTGTCGGTGAAATCGGTGAACGAATGGGACATGTCTCCGGACTCGTCCTCACGCATCCGGACGAACCGACGCTTTATATCGCAGGTGATACGATTTGGTGTGACGAGGTCGCGCATGCGATTGAACAACATACACCAGATATCATCGTCGTCAACAGTGGGGCTGCCCAGTTCCTGACGGGAGAACCGATCACGATGTCGCAGCGTGATCTCCTTGCCGTACACGAAGCAGCAGCGGAAGCAACGATCATCGTCTCGCACCTCGAGTCCGTCAATCACTGTCTCCTGCGGCGCGACATGATTGCTGACTTTTTAGCCGCCTTCCACCTTTCTGCCCATTTCTTGATTCCAGAGGATGGCGAAACGATGTCATTTTAAGAACAGTAATCTTCATTGAAAAGAAGTCCTGCTTTTCGAGTAACAATCGAAAGCAGGACTTCTTTTTGTTATGGAATGACAAGACCTAACAAGCGAGCAAAGGCAACTGCTTGCTCTTCCGTAATGACAGCACCTGGTAAAAATCGCGGATCGATCGTAATACCAGAGAGCTCCGTCTGCCGGAGGTCGAGACCTTTTAACGGCGTTTCAATCCATTGACTACCCGTAAGCCGGACCGCTTCGAGTTTCCACTGGGTCGGTTTCACTTCGAAGAACTGTGCTTCTTTCATCGTCGTTTCGCTCCAGTGTTGGTGACGGACCGTACTGCGAATGAACTGTGCGTAATCTGCAAGTCCTTCCTGAATCGTCAAATGGTCTAGCGTACAATCTTCGAACTGAACACCCGTCATCCGGCATCCGACGAAGGACACGCGGTGAAAACGAGTTTCTTGGAAGTGACATCCCGTTAAGTCACATTGCTCAAAACGGATATCTTCGAACGAACCACGGTCAAAGGTGAGATTCGCGAACGAGACATTTTGAAAACACACTTGATAGGCATCGATGCGTTCTGTCAGTTCACTCGGCATCGACTCTTTCTCATAACGCGCCCCTTTCAGATACGGGTCATCGATTTCGACTTGATCGAACGTCTCTGGTTGAAGCGTTTTCGGTAATTCTGGTAAACGGATAACGATCTCTTTCATAAAAATTCCCCCTTTTTCTCTCCCTTAGTGTATCAAACTCCTTTTATATGAGGGAAAATCGTTCAAATTCCCCTTTTTTCAACAGTTTTTATTTTGAGACACTTTGAGACCATGCTATAGTCAAAGAAAATCAAAATAAGAACATACGTTCTTTTATGTAAAGGAGTGATTCAAATGTTTCCTTCCGTCGTTTTACCACAAAATAAACGTATTTTTTGTGTAGACAGTGTGTCCTTCTACGCCAGTTGTGAATGCCAGTATCGCAATCTCCCTCCCTTGACGACACGCCTAGCGGTCGTCTCCGATTTAAAACGAAGCGGATCCGTCATTCTCGCTGCCACCCCTGCCTTAAAAGCACTAGGAATCAAGACAGCCGGTCGACTATATGAAATCGAGCAATTGCCATACGCTGTTCGTCGCACGATTCAACTTGTCGAACCACGCATGCTCGCTTATATGAAGACGTCAATACGTGTCCTTGATGTCCTGCACCAATTCGCCCCACCTGAAGCGATCCGCGTCTATTCGATTGACGAAAGCTTCATTGACATGACCGGAACCGATCGCCTATTTGGTTCCGACCTGCAAGCTGCCCTCAAAATTAAAGAAGCGATCCTGAAACAGACCGGCATCCACGTCCGGATCGGGATTGGTCCAAATAACGTCATCGCGAAACTGACCCTTGATTTAATCGGGAAAAAAGAAGGCATCGCGCGATGTGGATATGCCGACGTCGCACGACGTCTTCATGATTTTCCGATTCGGAAGATGTGGGGGGTCGGACACCGTATGGAACAACATCTGCAGATGATGGGGATTGAAACAATCGGTGATCTTGCAATGCGCCCTGTCGAAGAGTTGCACGAACGATTCGGTGTCATCGGTGCCGAACTATGGCACCACGCTTGGGGTCTTGACGCGTCACCGACACTTCTTGCGCCTCGTCATCTGTTCGAGAAAGCCCCTCAACGGACGATCGGACACGGTGTGACCTTAATGCAGGACTATTATCAGTTCGAACGCATTCGGAATGTGCTCAATGAACTCGTGCAGGATGTTGCCGCACGTTGTCGCTTTTCGAATCAAGTCGGCTGGACCGTTCACATCGGCGTCCGCTATTCTCGAAACGTCGTCCGAAGTGGTTTCTCGCGTCAAGTGCGGTTGCCTTATCCGACATCCGATGAACGAATCATTCTGCGTCACGTCTTACAATTATTCGAACCGAATTGGCTGGACGGAGAACCTGTTCGTTTTTTATCCGTCGCAGTGGGGCATTTGACTGCCGATCAAGGCACCTTACAGTTGTCTTTGTTCGAGGATAATGCGCGGCTCTGGAAACGACGACGGTTATTAAAAGCAATGGATGTCGTCAACCTCCGCTACGGAAAAGGAACGATTCGCCTCGCTGTCTCGTTTCTTGATACGAGTGTCGCCAAACGTCGTCTTCGTTTCGTCGGCGGTCATCCGGGAGGTGATCTTCATGACAGCGTATCGTGATCGAGGAAATTTAAAATGGATTCCTTTTCTCATGCCGGAACATTTGCAACTGTTGCGGGAATATTATGTCCAGATGCATCAGCTCGACTTGCCTGAAATTGATGAACAGTTGCAAGAATCATGGCACTTTCTGCTTCAAGAAGCTTTAATAGAAGGAAACGAACTTGAAATCACGTATTATAAGGAAAGTAGCTACGTGACGGTCGTCGGTTTTGTGGAACGACTAGAACCCGAACGTTCCGTTCTCTTTCTGCGCGGACGTGAAGTCATTGAAATTCCCTTCACACGAATCGTCCGGATCGAAAACGGGTAAGCTCTCATACAGATGGATGCTTTAAATCGTGCCCGGAAAGAAGGAATAGTCATGTTGGATTGGTTTACTTCCCTCCCCGTCGTCGTGCAAGCATTGCTTGCCGGAATGATGACTTGGGGGTTAACCGCACTTGGTGCGGCACTCGTTTTCGTCTTTACGACGATTGAAAAACGCGTCATGAACATGATGCTCGGTTTTGCTGCCGGCGTCATGATTGCTGCGTCATTTTGGTCGTTGCTTGCTCCTGCGATCGAGTTCACAGAGCAAGATGGTGGAATCGCTTGGATTCCTGCCGCCATCGGTTTTCTCGCTGGTGGATTTTTCGTCCGTTTGCTTGACTTCGTCACACCGCATTTGCACTTATCTGCACCACTCGAGACGGCTGAAGGTCCTTCGACAGGACTCAAGAAAACGACGTTATTATTTCTTGCGATCACGTTGCATAATATTCCCGAAGGACTTGCGATTGGTGTCGCTTTTGGTGCCGCTGCCTTGAACATGGACGGTGCGACCGTCGCCGGTGCCTTGACGCTCGCACTCGGTATTGGGATACAAAACATGCCGGAGGGGGCTGCCCTATCGATTCCACTACGCGGTGAAGGGATGTCGCGTCGGCGGGCCTTCCATTACGGTCAATTGTCAGCGATCGTCGAACCAATTGCCGCGATGGTCGGAGCAGCCGCAGTCTTCTTCGTTCAACCGCTTCTACCGTATGCGTTATCGTTTGCTGCCGGAGCGATGATTTTCGTCGTCGTCGAAGAATTGATTCCGGAGTCACAAGCAGAGAACGGATCCGATTTAGCAACGCTTGGTTTGATGGTCGGTTTTACGGTCATGATGATTCTCGATGTCGCACTCGGGTAATCTAAAAAT
>NZ_JAUZUW010000016.1:0-41394 GCF_031844245.1 Exiguobacterium sp. BRG2 | reverse complement strand
GTGTCGTTTTCAGCGACTTTAATATCTTAACAAGTTATCAACCCGATTGTCAACAACTTTTTTGATATTTATTTTTGTGTGTCACGACCATTCGCGGCACAAGAAGTAATATACCATGGCTTTTTGAATCGTACAAGCATTTTATTAGAAAAACATTTAAAAACTTTTATTTACCCGTTTTTTGACTCGTTTATCCCTACATTGACTTCAAAAAGAACGCTCCGTTCCTTCTATAAGCTATAGAAGAAACGGAGCTCTACTCATTAATTTTGTTGGTGACGCATTGTTGGGAAGAGTAATACATCACGAATCGATGGCGCATTCGTCAACAACATGACGAGACGATCGATCCCGATTCCAAGACCACCCGTTGGCGGCATACCGTACTCGAGTGCTTCAATGAAGTCTGTATCCATTTCATGTGCTTCGTCGTTTCCTGCTTCTTTTTCGACGAGTTGTGCTTCGAAACGTTCACGTTGATCGATTGGATCGTTCAATTCCGTGAAGGCATTCGCATGTTCACGACGGACGATGAATAATTCAAAGCGATCCGTAAAGCGTGGATCCTCTGGATTTTTCTTCGCAAGTGGTGATACTTCAACAGGATGACCATAGACGAATGTTGGTTGAACGAGTGTTTCTTCTACTTTTTGTTCGAAGAACTCATTCAAGATATGTCCCGTCGTCATGTGCGACTGGACTTCAACACCGTGTTCATGCGCGAGTTCAAGGGCACGTTCGTTTGAAATCTGTTCGAAGAAGTCGACACCTGTTGCTTCTTTAACGAGATCGACCATGTGCGCTCGTTTCCAACCGACAGATAAATCGATGACGTCTTCTCCGTAAGTGACTTGTGTCGTACCGAGTACTTCTTGTGCGACGTGAGCAATCAGATTCTCTGTTAAGTTCATGATGTCTTTATAATCCGCATACGCTTCATAGAGTTCGATCATCGTAAACTCTGGGTTATGACGTGTTGAGATTCCTTCATTACGGAATACACGACCGATTTCGTAGACTTTCTCAAGTCCACCGACAATCAAACGTTTCAAATGAAGCTCAATCGCAATCCGCATGTAAAGCGTCATGTCGAGTGCATTATGATGCGTGATGAACGGACGCGCCGATGCTCCACCCGCGATCGTATGCAACATTGGTGTTTCGACTTCCAAGTATCCGAGGTTATCAAGATATTGACGGATTCCACGAATGACTTTACTACGGGCGATGAATGTCTCACGTGATTCTTGGTTCGTAATAAGGTCGAGATAGCGCTGACGGTAGCGTTGCTCGATATCCTTTAATCCATGATATTTATCCGGAAGCGGACGTAACGCTTTTGTCAATAACGTAAATGCTGTGACATGAACAGAGAGTTCACCAACATTCGTCTTGAACACGTATCCTTGGATCCCGACGATGTCACCTAAGTCACATGTCTTATAGATCTCATACGCCTCTTCACCGACATCATCTTTACGGACATACAACTGAATTTGACCTTGTACATCCTGAACGTTCGTAAAACCAACCTTCCCTTTACGACGTGTCGTCATGACACGACCCGCGATAGCAACTTCCGGTTTTAGTTCAGCCAACTCTTCTTTTGTATGTTCACCAAACGATGCACGAATGCTCGCGGTATCCGTCGAACGTTCAAAACGTGCGCCGAATGGATCGAGACCTTGTTCACGCATGGCGTTCATCTTACCGAGACGCACCTGCATTTGATCGTTCATTTCCATATCCTGACTCACTGTCTTCACTCCTTTTAATAATGGTTCACGACGATTCTCTCGAATAAAAAGCTGTCGGAATGACCGACAGCCCTTTTAGAAAACCGATACGCTCATCTTCAATGCAACTAGCGTACCACAAAACGACTCTGTCCGACTATACTTTACCTGTTAGGCATATGCTACGTCTTCTTCGAGTGTCTGTAAGTACTGCTGTAGCAGTTCAACGAGTCCCGCGTGTGTGTCGATATTGAATAACGCATTGCGAACGCGACCGTTCCCCTTCATTCCTTTCAAGTACCAGGCGACATGTGTCCGCATTTCGCGCACGGCGAGTTCTTCTCCCTTTAGCGCGACTAGTCGTGTGGCGTGCAAGAGACAAATATCAATCTTCTCGCGCGCCGTCGGTTCTGCCGGAAGCGTTCCTGATTCGAGATACTGGATCGTCTGATACAACATCCATGGGTTTCCGAGAGCGGCCCGTCCGATCATGACACCGTCGACGCCGATCTCATCAATCATCCGTTTTGCATCTTGCGGAGTCTGAACATCCCCGTTCCCGATGATTGGAATATTGACCGCTTTTTTTGCTTCACCGATGATGTTCCAGTCTGCGACCCCTTCATATTTTTGTGAACGTGTCCGTCCGTGAATGGCAACAGCCTTCGCGCCACCTGCTTCTGCCGCTTTGACATTATCGACACAATAGATGTGATGACTGTCCCAGCCGGTCCGCATCTTGACCGTCACCGGTTTATCGATTGCTTGTGTCACCGCATGGACCATCTCATAGACCTTATCCGGATCAAGCAACCATTTCGCTCCAGCATCACTTTTCGTGACTTTCGGGACAGGACACCCCATATTGATATCAATGATGTCGGCATTCGTATTCGCTTCGACATATCGCGCTGCTTGAACGAGTGTCTCCTTTGAACCACCATAGATTTGAAGACTGAGCGGTTTTTCCCGCTCATCCACGTACAGCATCTGTAGCGTCCGTTCGTTCTCGTACAAGATCCCTTTATCGCTGACCATCTCCGCACAGACGAGTCCTGCACCGAATTCTTTTGCGATTAACCGAAACGCCGGATTACAGACGCCTGCCATCGGTGCCAAGATGACTTGATTCTTCAATTTGACATCACCAATGTTAAATTCCATTATTGTTCCTCCGCTTCTAAAAGATCACCTAAGCGTCGCACACCGTTTCGTTCTGTCTCCGGTAACTGCTGGTACAATTGCTCGACACTTTGCCCAAGACCAGGTATGACGCATGTTGCTGCCAGTTCAAGTAATGGCGCGAGGACGAATGCCCGCTCTTGCATCCGCGGATGCGGAACGGTTAATCCTTCAAGGTCAATACGTTCTCCCCCATATAACAAAATATCTAAATCAAGCGTCCGCGGTCCATTTTTGAACAGACGCTCGCGCCCTTCTAGCTGTTCGATTTCCTGCAGTCGTCCAAGTAAGACCTCTGCCTCGTCCGTTGTTTGAATCGCGACGACCATATTATAAAATAAATCCTGCTCGAGATACCCGACAGGTACGGTTTCATAAATGGAAGAGACCTTTACATCATGAACAGACGGTAATGCTCTCAGGCGAGCAATCGCTGCTCTTAAGTGAGCCGCCTTATCGCCGATGTTCGAGCCGAGTGCAATGTAAGCTTGCTTCATGCATAGTCCCCCCGGAGTCGATTGATCTCGACCGCCACATGTTCATAATGACCAGCAATCGGCGGATCCGGCTTGATGACTTTGATCGACGCTTCTTGAATTCGTTCGTCTAACGCAAAGACTGCTTTTGCAATACGATCCGCCAAGGCTTCGACGAGTTGGAGCGGTTCTCCTTCGACGACACGTTTCGTCGCTTCATACAATTCGGCGTAATTGACACTTTTCGTTAAATCATCCGTCCGACCGGCTTCTGCCAATGCAAGTCCGATCGATAAGTCGACATTAAAGCGTTGACCGAGTTTCGTCTCTTCTGCAAATACACCGTGATACCCATAAAAACGCATGCCTGTTACATGAATTCGATCCACCGTTATTCCCCCTTCGTCGCAGCCAACATGATGTCCATCATCTGTGCTGCCCGTTTGACTTCTTTGACGTCATGCACACGCATCCAGTCACATCCTTGTTGAATCCCGTAGCACACCGTCGCAATCGTTCCTTCAAGTCGTTCTTCCGTCGGTAATCCGAGCGCGAGACCAATCATCGATTTACGGGACGTCCCAAGTAAAACGGGATACCCGAAGTCCGTTACGATCGATAGATGACGCATCAGGTACAAGTTCTCTTCATGCGTCTTCATGAATCCAATCCCCGGGTCGAGCCAAATGTGCTCTTCCGCTACACCTGCCTGTTTCGCTAACCGAATCGATTCCTCAAGGTCTGCTCGGACTTCTGCAAGCATATCTGCCCCGTGCGCCGTCTCCCGGTTATGCATCAAAATGATCGGTACACTGTATCGCGCTGCGACGTTGACCATCGAACGATCGCCCCACTTCGAGCCCCAAACATCGTTAATGATATCTGCTCCCGCTTCAATAGCAGCTTCTGCGACGACCGGTTTGTACGTATCGATCGACACGAGGACGTTCAGCTCTCGTTTGATGCGTTTAATGATCGGTAAGACACGGGCGAGTTCTTCTTCGACTGATACGAATGCTGCACCTGGTCGTGTCGATTCTCCACCGATATCGATTGCATCTGCTCCATCCGCAACGAGCTGACGTGCTTGCCGTATCGCTTGCTCGACATCGACATATTGTCCACCGTCCGAAAAGGAGTCCGGTGTCACGTTCAAGATACCCATGATGTAAGTCATCGTTGTTCCCTCCTTGTCGTCACCTGTTCGACGGATTGATCGAACAGCGTCATGAGTTGTGCATATCCTATTCCATTGATTCCAGGGAAAGGGCGTCCGTCAAGTGCCGAAATGGCGACCGCTTCCTGAACGGAATTCGTATAGATGATCTCATCTGCTTCTTCGAGCTGTGGTAAATACGCCAGGCGTTCTTCGACTGGTAGGTGTTGCATCAAAAACTGACGGGTAATCCCGTTCAGTGCACCAGTTTCAAGCGATGATGTATACCATGTACTTCCGTAACGCCAAAAGATGTTTGACGTAATGCCCTCACAGACATGACCTTCCTTCGTTAAGAACAACCCTTCTGCTTCCGGATTGAACAATTGGCGTTTCGCCAGTAGATTGTTCATGTAATGATGTGACTTCAAGCGGTATGTCGTCTCCGGTGTACTGCGCGGTAAACGAATCGTCTCGAGTGCACGTTCCGCCCGTTTCCGCGGAGCGATTGGTTTCGCATAGATCAACACGGTCGGCGTATCGTAAGGATCGATTGATAACCCGATCTCGCGTGGACCGGCCGAGACGTTCAAGCGAATGTATAAATCGTTCGCCCCATGTGCGTCATATAAATCTTGGATCGCTTGTCGTAAGGCTTCCCGGTCATATGCTAGCTGGATCCCGAGTGCGACACAACTCATCTGTAAGCGTTCAATATGATCATCGAACAAAAACGGATGTCCGTTATACGTCCGAAACGTCTCGAATACACCCATCCCGTAGACGAATCCGTGATCGAGTGGGGAGATTCTTATCTCTTCTTCTCGTTTGATGATTCCGTCATGCCAGAGATACATAATGCGTCAACTCCAAGAAATTTTTTAACATCTGTTTACCGTCTCGTGTCAAAATCGCTTCCGGGTGGAACTGGACACCTAAAATCGGCAACGTCCGGTGACGGAGTGCCATGATCTCTCCGCCGGCTTCCGCTGTCACTTCGAGTACTTCCGGGAATGTCTTACGTTCAACGACAAGTGAATGGTAACGCGTCACCGGTGTCGCTTGTGGAATCCGTTCAAAGATGCCTTGTCCGTCATGCGTCAGTGGCGAGACTTTTCCGTGCATCAGCTCCTTCGCACGGACGACTTTACCACCGAATACTTGTCCAATCGCTTGATGACCTAAGCAGACCCCTAGTATCGGCACCTTCCCAGCGAAGTAAGCAATCGCCTCTAGACTGATCCCCGCTTCATTCGGTGTACAGGGACCCGGTGAGATGACGAGATGATCGGGTTGCAACGCTTCGATTTCCGCAAGCGTAATCGCGTCGTTGCGAAATACCCGGATGTCTTGTCCAAGTTCGCCGAAATACTGGACTAAGTTATACGTAAAGGAATCATAGTTATCAATCAATACAATCATCGTGTTCCCTCCGCCGTTTCTTTTGTCACCCATAACGCTTTGGCCTTACTGAGTGACTCCTCATATTCACGTGCCGCATCCGAATCCGTGACGACTCCAGCACCTGCTTGAACATATGCCATCCCGTCTTTTGCGACGAGTGTCCGAATCAAGATATTAAAGATGACATCATCCGCCCAACTGATGAAGCCAAGCGATCCAGTGTAGATGCCGCGCCGAACTGGTTCCAGTTCTTCAATGATTTCCATCGTCCGGATTTTTGGCGCGCCGGTGATCGTCCCACCTGGGAACATTGCAGCGAGCACTTGACTCCCGGAGTGTTCCGAAGCCACTTCCCCTCTGACGTTTGAGACGATATGTTGCACGTGGGAGTATTTCTCGATCACCATCAGCTCATCGACATGAACCGTACCATAACGACTAACGCGCCCTAAATCATTCCGCTCTAAATCAACGAGCATCACATGCTCTGCCCGTTCTTTTTCGTTATCCAGTAAGGTTTTCGCGAGTCGTAAATCCTCTGCTTCATCCTTCCCGCGTGGTCGTGTTCCCGCAATCGGGCGTGTCGCTAACGCATCACCGATTTTTTCGACGAGCAACTCAGGTGAGGCGGACACAAGTGTTAAATCCTCATCTGCGAAGTAACCCATGTATGGAGAAGGATTAATTTGTCGTAATACATCATACAGATGTTCCGCTGTCGTCCCAAGCGGTTCTTGTTGGCGGACGGACAAATTGACTTGGAAGACGTCACCATCCTCAATATACGATTTAATCCGGTGTGCCGCTGTCATGAACGCTTCCTGTCCGAAAGCTCGTTCTCGCTCGCCGGATGAACCGGTTGTTGTAAACTGCGGTCTATTTGTCTTGACGCACCAACGCGCGACTTCTTCTTCAAGAATCTGTGTCGCTTCCTCTGCTGTGTCTCGCGTCACGGCAATGAACAATTGCTTCGTTTCCTCATCAAACACGGCAACTTCATCGTACCAGTAGAACGATAAATCAGGTGTTTGTAGATCATCCATCGCTTGCTCCGGTAGCTTTTCTAAATAACGGACAGCATCATAACTGACATATCCGGCAAATCCACCAAAGAATGGCGGCATTCCATTCGGTCGGATGGATTCACGTTCGACGCGGAGTCGTTCGAGTAGATCAAACGGGTTTGCCGTCGACGTCTCGACTTTTCCATCTGTCTCAATCGTCGTCATCCCGTCCTTTGTCCGGAGGTATCCGACAGGACGAGTCGCCGCCATCGTATACCGTCCGATTCGACCGCTTTCGAGCCAGACGTGTCCTGTTGTTCCAATCGTCTGTTCGACATACCGATTGTAGAATTGTTCTTTCGTCCATGGTATTGCTTTATATTTCGTCTGTCGCATACGCGTCCCCCACTTCACACTATTCTGCTCTCATTATACGCAAAAAAGTACACGGAAGCCGAATGACTTCCGTGTACGTATGATGGATTACTTCGATTGATCTGCTTCTTCCTCGACTTGATACAGCGGTGTACTTAAGTACCGCTCACCGTTTGAAGGAATGATCGCGAGGACATTTTTTCCTTTACCGAGACGTTTTGCCGTCTTGAGCGCCGCTGCAATCGCAGCACCTGACGAGATACCGCCTAAGACACCGTTCGTCTTCGCTGCTCGGCGTGCGTGATCAAATGCTTCTTCCGTCGTGATTTGCTCGACACCATCATAAATATCTGTATCGAGAATCGACGGTACGAATCCAGCACCGATACCTTGCAGTTTATGCGGCCCCGGTTTACCACCTGATAAGACCGGTGAATCCGTTGGTTCAACAGCAATGATTTCAATGCCTTGGAAAGCATCGCGCAACACTTTACCAGCACCCGTGATCGTCCCACCGGTTCCGATTCCCGCGATGAACGCATCGAGTTGCATACCTTCGAACGCTTCGACGATTTCAGGACCTGTCGTTTTTTCATGCACGACTGGATTGGCACCGTTATTGAATTGTTGAGGCATGAAGTAACCGTGCTCTTCCGCTTCCGCTGTCGCGCGAGCGATCGCACCCTTCATCCCTTCAGGACCTGGCGTCAAAATCAATTCCGCACCATAGGCGCGAAGCAACGTCCGACGTTCCATGCTCATTGTTTCCGGCATGACGAGGATGGAACGGTATCCCTTCGCCGAAGCGACCATCGCTAGTCCAATACCCGTGTTCCCACTCGTCGGCTCGATGATCGTATCTCCCTCTTTAAGTTGACCTGCTTCTTCTGCCGCTTCAATCATTGATAACGCGATCCGGTCTTTTACGCTAGATCCAGGGTTCATGTACTCCAGTTTCAGATATACATCTGCATCCTCAGGACCCGTTAGATGATGTAACTTGACGATCGGTGTCCGACCGACTAAATCTAATACTGAATTCGCAATACGCATGACCATTCCTCCTCATTAGTGAACCGCTTGAATTCCAAGTAATCCGATAGATTAATTATCAGCGGACTGGATGAAATCTGTCAATCAAAGCGTTTAACTTCCGGCTTTTTTCCATCCTTTGTCTGGCGCTCGACCGCTTCTTGAATCAAACGATCGATTGTCTGCTTCTCTTGTTCCGTTCGCATCGTCTGATAGACCATTGCTCGGGTGATTTTTTCATCACCGACTTCGGCGATGACATCCTCAAGCGGACCGCCAATGCTGTCCTGAACGATTTTAGGAGAATCGACCTTAGGGAGCTCACCCATGAAGGCATAAGCGCCGGTCATGAAATTCGTCAACAATAAGATGAAGATCAACATCCACAAGTACTTAGGTTGTACATTCCCCATATCGGATCCCTCTTATGCTCTTTCAAGTGATTTTTCGCGAAGTTCCTCTAATTCTGGAACATCATAGTGGTAATGCTCTGAACAGAAGTGACAAACAGCTTCCGCGCCACCATCTTCATCAATCATCGCTTGAATCTCATCTGGTCCAAGGGCAATAATCGCTGTTGCTAATTTGTCGCGGTCACATGTACATTCGAATGACACCGGAATCGTATCAAGATGTTCGTAGTCACCGAGAACGAGTTCTAACATTTCTTCGGGTGTTTTTTCCTCACCGACGAGAATGGAGATTGGTTTAAGAGCTCCGACACGTTTTTCAAGCGCTGCGATCGTCTCTTCCGATGCACCCGGCATCAATTGAACGATCAACCCACCTGCTGCAATGACCGATTCGTCTTCTGGGTAAACGAGAACGCCAGCTCCAACGACTGATGGACTTTGTTCCGATACAGCGAAGTAATACGTGAAGTCTTCGCTGATCTCACCGGTTTGAATCGGAGATTGACCTCCGACAAAGTCACGCAACCCGAGATCCTTGATGACAGAGATGTTTCCGCGACCGACCGCTTCACCGACTTTTAATTTCGTCAGACCGTCTGCATTGACGTACGTATCCATCTCGACGCGGGGACGACTGACATATCCACGAACGACCCCTTTTGCATCGGCATCGACGATGATTTTTCCGATTGGTCCATCGCCTTCGACTTTCAATGTGACACGTGTATCGCCTTTTTGCATCGTACCCATCATCGCGCCGATTGTTAGTGTCCGACCGAGCGCTGCCGTGACGACCGGTGTCGTCTGGTGACGAAGTTGTGCTTCATAGACCGTTTTTGTCGAACGTATCGCAAATGCACGAACTTCTCCGTTGAAGCCTAACGCCCGTACTAAATAGTCATCTTTTAATTGTGCTAATAATTCTTCCCGTTTCATCTTAATCCCTCACTTATTTCGTTCGTAGATAATCCGTAATCCATCTAACGTCAAGAATGGATCGACGATCTCAATCATCGTGGATTCCTCGCTGATTAGTCGGGCTAAACCACCGGTCGCAATGACCTTCGCTTCACCCATTTCTTCTTTCATCCGGTGAACGAGTCCGTCCACCTGCGCCACATATCCGAAATACGTACCCGATTGCATCGCATGGATCGTATTTCGTCCGATGGTTGACTGCGGTTTCGCAATTTCAATTCGCGGCAATTTTGCTGCCTTATTATAGAGTGCCTCGGTCGCAACCATCACACCCGGTGAGATGATGCCGCCGTAATACCGTTTTTGTGCATCGATGTAACAGTACGTCGTCGCTGTTCCAAAATCGACGATGATCATCGGTCCCTCGTATTTCGCCGTCGCCGCTACTGCATTGACGATTCGATCGGCTCCCACTTCCCGTGGATTATCGACTTTTAAATCGAGTCCTGTCTTGATTCCTGGTCCAATCAAAAACGGACGGCGTTTAAAGTAACGCACACACATATTTTCTAGTGGAAACACGACGGGGGGTACGACAGATGATAACACGATTCCCTCGATTTCTTCCACGTTTAGCTCTGCGTCACGAAATAACGCTTTGACGAGCATACCGTATTCGTCCGTCGTCCTTGTCCGGTCTGTCGCAATCCGCCAATGCTCGATCAACTCTTGTCCTTGATAGACACCTAAGACGATATTCGTATTTCCGACATCGATGACTAAAATCATTTGCTTATTTCCCCGCTTCTTCTCGATTTTCATGCTTCTTTTTATATTCCGTTGTTTCACGCTCGGAATGATATACGTTGTGATTATACCATGCTCGTATGGTCACACCTACCGATGTGTATTCGCTCGGTCTGTAACAAAAAAGAACGGATTCGATGCGAGATCGAATCCGTTCCATCCGTTTACACTTGATCGTCGCGACGCGGCGTATCTGGTGTATCCGTATCTACATTTTGTCCTTCGTCAACGACTGAACCCATTTGCGTTGGAGACTCTGTCGGTTGATCGACGGTTGCATCTGTCGATTCCGGTGCTTTCTCTTCTGCTTTTGGAGTCGTTGCTTCTGGTTCATGTTTTTTGTATTCGCCTGTCTCTAAGAGATGGTGAATTTGTTTTTGATCAAGTGTTTCGACTTCAAGCAACGTCGTTGCAATCAAGTCGAGCTGATCGCGCTTCTCAGTCAGAATATCTTTCGCTTTTTGGTAACAGCGGTTGATGATCGCTTGGATTTCCGTATCGATCTCGTGTGCGATTGCATCCGAGTAATTCTGTTCGTTTTGGAAATCACGGCCGAGGAAGACGTTACCGCTTTGACCTGATCCGAATTGAAGTGGTCCGAGTTTTTCACTCATTCCGAACTCCATGACCATTTTCCGTGCAAGACCTGTCGCACGCTGGAAGTCATTGCTTGCCCCAGTCGAGACTTCTCCGAAGACGATGTCCTCTGCGACGCGACCACCGAGCAATCCAGTAATCTTATCTTCGAGTTCCGGCTTCGTCATGAAGTAACGATCTTCTTTTGGCAACATGACGACATATCCGCCCGCGTTACCACGAGGAACGATCGTTACCTTGTGTACTTCATCCGCATCGTCGAGCGTGACACCGATGATCGTATGTCCAGCTTCGTGCCATGCGACGATCTTTTTCTCTTTCGGCGAGATGATCCGGCTCTTCTTCGCTGGTCCAGCAATGACGCGGTCAATTGCTTCTTCGAGGTCAACGATTGAGACTTTATCACGATCTGCACGAGCGGCAACAAGTGCTGCTTCGTTTAGAAGGTTTTCAAGATCCGCACCTGAGAATCCAGGCGTCCGTTGTGCGATGGCTTTCAAATCAACCGTTGAATCAAGCGGTTTGTTCCGCGCGTGAACTTTCAAGACTGCTTCACGACCGACGACATCTGGACGGTCAACCGTGATTTGACGGTCAAAACGACCTGGACGGAGTAAGGCTGGGTCAAGAATATCAGCACGGTTCGTTGCTGCGATCATGATGATGCCTTCGTTTTCACTGAATCCATCCATCTCAACGAGAAGTTGGTTCAATGTTTGCTCACGCTCATCATGTCCACCACCGAGACCTGCGCCCCGTTGACGACCAACAGCATCGATTTCATCAATGAAGATGATACATGGTGCATTTTTCTTCGCGTTTTCGAACAAGTCACGGACACGTGATGCCCCGACACCAACGAACATCTCAACGAAGTCAGAACCTGAAATCGAGAAGAATGGTACGCCAGCTTCACCAGCTGCGGCACGTGCGAGCAACGTCTTACCTGTACCTGGAGGACCTACGAGAAGGACCCCTTTCGGAATACGGGCACCGAGTTTCGCGAATTTACGAGGATCTTTCAAGAATTCGACGACTTCGACGAGTTCTTGTTTCTCTTCGTCTGCACCGGCTACATCATCAAACGTAATCTTTTTCTTCTCTGTATCATAGAGGCGTGCCTTCGATTTCCCGAAGTTCATGACGCGACCGCCACCACCGCCACCTTGTGCTTGATTAATCAAGAAGAAGAAGAGGATGAAGATGATAATGAATGGAACGATCGTCGTCAGTAACGCGATCCAACCACCATTCGTTTCTGCTGCCTTGAAGTCCAATTTGACTCCTTGGCTTCTGAGTTGCGTATAGAGATCCGTTAGTTCCGTATCAACAGCCGGTACGACTGTCTCATACGTTGAATCTTTTTCACGCAAATCTCCTGTCACATTATACGTCTGCCCTTCATATTGGAAGGTAGCCGTCTTGATTTCACCTTTTTCAACAGACTCGACAAACTGTGTGTAATTGATTTCTTTGCTTTTGTTCACTGGACTCTGCAAGTATTGCAGAAACAAGATCAAAGCTAGAAAAATGACCCCAAACACGAGGGTATTCTTCACTGCTCGGTTCATCTTATGCCTCCTCTCCGCATCCATCTCGTTTTTCTAGTGGATGAATACGAATCCTGGCGCGACAGGGCGCGCTTTGTAATTGGTTTCATCTTATCATGGGACAGACGAGATTAAAAATAATTAGCCGCCGTAGACTGCAGGTTTCAAGACACCTACATACGGAAGGTTACGGTATTTCTCTTCGTAATCCAGACCATAACCGACGACGAATTCGTGTGGAATGACGAAGCCGCTGTAATCTGCGTGCAAGTCATTCTTCCGTCCTGTCGGTTTGTCGAGCAATGTCACGATTTTAACGGACTTCGCTTTCCGGTACTTGAAGAGGTCAACGAGGTAACCAAGCGTTAATCCGCTGTCGATGATATCTTCGACAATCAAGATGTCGCGTCCTTCTACCGATGTGTTCAAATCTTTTTCAATCTTGACTTCACCTGTTGATGTTGTCCCACCGTGATACGTTGAAACGTCCATGAAGTCCATTTCAAGATGCATATCCATCTTTTTGACAAGATCAGACATGAACGGCATCGCGCCTTTTAAGACACACACAAGCAACGGAAAACGATCCTGATAATCCGCTGTCAATTCGCCGGCGAGTTCGCCCACTTTATTTTGGATCTCTTCTTCTGAAATCAGTACTTTTTCCATATCGTTCATCAAGGTCATGCTAGGTATTCCTCCTCCATAATAAACACTACATTACCATTCTATCATTAAATAAGATTTTGCGAGGAGTTCAAATGACCCGAATATTGCAATTCGATGTCCAATGACGGCTAAAATCACTCCATTTGCATCGACGACGACCGGAACCTGTTTTCGGAGATAACGCGGAACCTTAGCGTCAATCAGAATTCGACTGACTTTTTTCGATCCCACCGCAAGCTGGATCCGATCTCCTGGACGTGGCGGACGCACCGTCAACGGGAACGCAATCGCGTCCAGCGGGATACCTTGGTTTCCGATTGAGAAGCGAACCATTTGTTCACCATAATGATACGTTCCCAAATTCTCCCCTACTTGAAACGGTAAATCGTCATTCATTGACCGTATCACACGATCCTGCATTAAAAAGCCATATGCACGTCGCATCCTCCAGTTTCCATAATACACTTCGTCCGAGCCCTTATCCACCCGAAGCCATGTAACAAAGTGACGAATCGTTTCTGAAGAAAACGTTTCTCCTGTTAGTGTCGGCAAGACAAGCCGCTGTAAATCCGTCGGTAATTCTAAAATACGTGCGATCGGAATTCCGTTTGTTTCCTTACACCGGTCGAGATAGGTCGCAACGAACGTTGCCTGCTCACGCATGATTTGCTGTCGCGCATGTGCTGCTGCTGCTGTTGCTTGTTCAAACTCTGGACGCATTTCTCGGAGTGTTGGAACAATCGTATGCCGGATTTGATTGCGCAAATAATTGGTTTCTGCATTTGACGCATCTTCTCGCCACGGAACTTCATGTTGCAGCGCATACTCGAGTAATGTTTGCTTCGATTCATGTAGTAACGGTCGATGCAACCAACCGTTACCAAACGGACGAATGACAGGAATACCATCAACCTGTGCTTCTCCACGAATGAGCTGAATGAGTAGCGTCTCGATTTGATCATCTTGATGATGGGCGAGAACAAGACGCGAGCGTCCGGTCTCTTCCATGATGCGCTCAAAAAATGCATACCGTTCCTCACGACATGCTGCTTGAGAGCTCGTACGTCCTGCCCAGTCTAAACGCGTCATGAAAAACGAAATCTTTCGAGTTGCTGCCCAGTCTTCGATAAAATGTGCTTCTTCGTCGGATGCTTCTCGTAATCCGTGATGCACATGTGCAATTGCAATGTCATACCCTTCTCGATACAACCGATCGACGAGTACCATCGAGTCACATCCTCCAGACACTCCGACTAGGAGCGGTTCGAACGGCACACCTTCCATTACGACTTCACCCCTTTCCGTTAAAACCTAAAAAAAGCTATCTCTATATAATAGAGATAGCTTTTTGAGAATGACCCGTACGGGATTCGAACCCGTGTTACCGCCGTGAAAGGGCGGTGTCTTAACCGCTTGACCAACGGGCCAAAAAAATATGGTAGCGGCGGAGGGAGTCGAACCCACGACCTCACGGGTATGAACCGTACGCTCTAGCCAGCTGAGCTACACCGCCATATTTTTAACTCGTGCGTCTTAAGCACATTTTCTATAATACGGGCAGGTCAAATGAAAGTCAACGCTTTTTATAAAAATAATTTTAAAAAAATAAAAGATGGAATGAACGGCGTCATTCCATCTCTATTCTTATAGAGAACAGGTCAGCAAGTTATTGACGTTTTGCGCCGCGCCCGCCACGTTTTGAATCCGTTTGACGTTTCAATGTAGCAAGACGATCTTCACTATCTTTCAGGAAACTAGACATCAACGTATCGAACGATTGTTCTTTGCGCGGTGGTGGTGTATTACGGCCACCTTTGTTGAAGCCTCCACGATTACCGCCTCCACGCGGTCCTTTGTTATCGAACGAACGTGGTCCGCGATCTTGTCCTGCTGGACGTGGTCCACGATCGAACTGACGTGCTGGACGTGGGCGTTCACCTTCTGGACGATCGACGGCTTTTTTAATGGAAAGACCAATCTTACCATCGTTTTCAACACTTAAGACTTTAACGGTGATTTCTTGACCAACCGTTAATACATCATTGATGTCCTTAACATAAGAATCTGCCACTTCACTAATGTGAACAAGACCAGTTTTCCCTGTTGGTAACTCAACGAACGCTCCAAAATTCGTGATGCCTGTTACTTTCCCTTGCACTTTGCTGCCTACTTCAATCGACATAAATTGTATTGCTCCTTTTTAGTTGATTCGTTTCTTATTATACGAGTGATTAATTCTTTTTTCAATCAATCGGCAACCTTCAATTAGTCTTCAGGTGAAAAGTAGAAGATCGTTTCCCCTTTTTTCGAATAGAGCAACTCACTCCGGGCTAAGTTCGCCACATATTCTTTATCATTGAGACGATTGATTTCTTCTTTCAGACGAGCAGTCTCTTTTTTTGCTTTCGTCTGCTCCTGTTCAGCTACTTGAAATGACTGCTTTTGTTCTGCGATCAATTGCCGTTTTTCCATGTATGACCACCCCATGAGGGAAAAGATGAGCAAAAAGACGGTCAGACACAAGAAAAAGCGATTTTTGAGACGTCGACGGTTTTCAATAGCATTCTGACTCAATTGCTTCTTACGGTCATTGAGCGGCTTGATCTTTGGCGTTTGACGCCCTGATTCGAGCGGTGTTGGCATATCATCCCTCCTCTTTCTGAGTGGTCATCCCTGACACTCTTTAGTATACTTCCTTTTTCCGGTAAATTACATCGATTCTTCGGAATTCACCTTTTCTTCACGGATGATTTCATACATATCTGATGCTTCTTCTTTTTTCGCATGTTCTTTAATGCTTGAAATCGCAACTGTCACGATCTTATTTCCGAACCGAATCGTCATCTCATCACCTGCTGCTACCGTGCTACTTGCTTTCGCTACATTACCATTGATCGTAATCCGACCTTGATCGGCGACTTCTTTCGCAAGCGTCCGTCGTTTAATCAGACGCGATACTTTTAAAAATTTATCAAGTCTCATGACTGTTCCTCCTGCTTCGCTTGATGCCAGAGTGAATCTTGCTCTTCAAGCGTCATCTCAACGAGCGGTCGATCCGCTAGTTGTTCCATCCGTGTAAAACGGCGAATAAATTTATCATTCGTTCGTTGTAATCCTTCTTCTGCCGATAGACCGAGGTATTTTCCGACGAGTGTTATCGAGAACAGGACGTCTCCAAATTCTCCGAGTCGTTCTTCTGGGGCTGCTTCTTTCAATTCACGTAACTCTTCGATCACTTTTTCAAGTGCCCCCTCGACATCTTCCCACTCGAAACCGACTTTCGCCACTTTCTTTTGAATGTCTTCTGCGCGCATCAAAGCAGGTGCTCCTTTTGTCACACCATCAAGCAAAGAAGTCCGCTCCGGTTTTTCTTGTGCTTTGATGTCTTGCCAGTTCGAAACGACGTCTGCTGAAGAATCAACAGTCGTTTCCCCGAAGACATGCGGATGGCGACGAATCATCTTATCACTGACGCTTCCAATGACGTCCCGAATATCAAAATACCCTTCATCTAGACCAATTTGTGCATGGAGCATGACCTGTAAGAGGACATCTCCTAGCTCTTCTATCATTAAGTTATCGTCCTGAAGGTCGATTGCTTCCAGTAATTCGTAAGATTCTTCGATTAAATGTCGTTTTAAGGACTCATGTGTCTGCTCTTGATCCCACGGACAACCACCTTCACCGCGTAAACGAGCGATAATCTCTTTTAAGGTCGCGAAGTCACGATTCAACGTCTGCTCATCCGTAACCGGTGGTACATAGACCGTCGTTAAGTTACTGAGCGTCGTCACATGATCGAGTTCATACAACGGTACGTTTTGGACGGTTTGCTGACTCGTACCTGCTGCAGTGACAAGAGTGACGAGATGTTCGTCCGGATAACGTTCCATCAACTGGACTTTTAAGTCGCCAGCGACAAGCGCGTCATAGACTTGCCCAATCAGTAGATGTTGACGAATCTGTGCTTCATCGACGGCAAATGCCGTTGCATCAAGTAACTGGAATCCTTCAATCGGATCCACACCAAGTGCAGCGAACATCGGATCGAGAAAACTTTGTCCCCCTACGACATCGACATTGTCTGTCCGTTGCAACAACTGTTGCACGGTACTCTCAGCGACTAATGGATGTCCTGGAACGGCATAGATGATATCCGTCGTTTCAGAAAGACGAAGCAATTCCTCGACGATTTCTGTATATACGTCCTCAAACCGACTATGTCGTTCGTAAACTGAGTCAAATGATGTAAAGTTCATTCCCTCTGCTGCAAGTTCTGAAACGACTGGATGATCCACTGTCCGCAAATAAATAGGTTGTGTCGTGTTTTTTAGTAATCGATAGATGCCAAATGGCAATTGTTCGAGTTCGCCGACGCCAAGACCGACGATCGTAATTCGGTGTGTCATATGCTCCTCCTACATTGGTACATCTGATATAACTTATCTCCTAAAGGCAATAACGCCCACTCTTGTTCTGATAAGGCACGAAAGCGTAACGCCATACTGCCATAAATGATGGCACCACCGACGACAAGAACGCCGACTTCGAGTGCCGCACCGATTCGTGTCTCAAGCTCAAACAGCTGGAAAAACGTCTCGATCAGATACAGAAACACACCCATGGTAAGCACAGGTAAGACCAGTCTTCGATAAAAGGCGTTTCCTGCTGATACACGACCGAACTTCCGGTTCAATAAAATCCATTGTGCTGCCGCCATGACGGCAAAACCGCCAAATGTCGCCATACCCGCCCCGATCATACCATATCGGGGAATGAAATAGAGGTTCAGAATAAGCTTCGCCCCTAATCCGATAAGAACACCGATGAGCGCATATTTTTCAGCATCAACCGACTGGAGACAAGAGACGATCATCATCGCGATCGATGCGGCAAATGCCGTCGCCGCGAGCCAAATCAATCCCGCTGTTCCTTGATCATTTTGATATAACGCAATATTGAGCGGACGCATCACACCCATTAGTCCGATTGTCGCTGCAGCGGCAATCAATAAACCGGAACGGAGTAATGTCTCGAGTTGTTGACGCACCATCTGTGGATCGTGTTTCCGGTATGCGGTCGACAAGGCTGGCACACTTGCAAGACTCATCGACGTCGCAAACAGAATCGCGAATTGCAGTAACGGATACCCACGGTCGAGTATTCCTTTTTCGATTTTTGTCTCCGTCGTATTGCCAAGTAGATTGACGAACGTTAATCCATCAATCAATTGCATCAGCAACAAGGCAAGTGACGCGATACTAACCGCTACACCGCTTGTCACGAGCACTTTTCCGACACGTCTTATATGAATACTCGAAAATACCGGACGACCGATTTTTCCTTTCGCAAAGCGTAACAAGACGAATAACGAAACGATGCTGCCGCCAATCGCCGTTAAATGAGCGCTCGCACCAATCCAGTAGGGGTCCGCTTGCATCGAGACACCGATATACGTCACAAGCAACAATAGTCCGACACGGACGGCATTTTCAGAGACTTGGGATACAGCCGTCGGTCGCATCTCAAGATCTGCTTGGAACATTCCTCGTAGAACAGCAATCACGGGTAGTAAATAAAACGTACATGTTACCGCACGCAGGGGCACAACCAGTTTTGCATCCCCGAACCACCCAGCGAGCGTCGGGGCGATCCACCATCCGAGCAGACCGAAAAAGACGGTCATGGCAAGTAAGACATAAAAAATCGACCAGAGAACTTCTCGTTTCTCATCCGGGTGGTGAAGCGTCAACTTCGCCACGATGACAGGCAGCGCATAAATGCCGAGCGCTGCCGCAATCGCAAATAATGGATAGACGGTCTGGTAGACGTACAACCCGAAATCACCAGCGAGGTTCTGATACGGAATCCGGTAAAAGAAGCTGAGCAATTTTGAGATATAACTAGAGATCGCAAGCAGTGCTGCGCCTTGCGCAATCGTTCGTCTATTCATCGCGCAACGAGCCGGCGATCAAGTTCCGCCAATAATTGTTCTGCCTGCATCGTCATCTGTTGCGTCGACTGTTTGTTGCGGTTGAGGGTTAAGACGAGTTTCTGCTCTTGTTGTCCCATTCCAAGACCACGTCCCAGTGGGACAGTCCATTTAACGAAGTCCGCCACGTCAAGCTGCTGTGTTGCTTGAAGCGACAAAACGATCTCGATTTTCGGATCGGTTTGTTTGACACGCTCGACACGCGCCCGTTCCGCGAAAATCCGCATCCGTGTCAATTGGATCAAACGCGCGACCTCATCCGGAAACTCACCGAATCGTTCAAGCATTTCCGTTTCGAGCTGCTCGAGACTATCGACAGTATCGACATATTTCAAGCGTTTGTAGAACTCGATTTTCAGTTCGGAGTCTGTCATGTAGTGCGATGGAATATAGGCATCAAGGCTGAATGTGAACTCAGGAACGAATTTCTGGATGCGTTTTTTACCTTTCATCCGTTCTTTCCGCTCCTCGACTGCTTCTGCAAGCATCTGCGAATAGAGATCGAAACCAACAGAATCGATGAATCCAGATTGTTGCGAACCGAGTAAGTTCCCGGCACCGCGAATCGACAAGTCACGCATTGCGATTTTAAAACCGCTCCCGAGCTCCGTGAACTCCTTGATCGCCTGCAGACGACTTTCTGCCACTTCCGTCAATCGTTTTTGTGGACGGTACGTAAAGTACGAGTAGGCAACGCGACTTGAACGACCGACACGACCACGTAATTGATAAAGCTGTGATAAGCCCATTTGATCGGCGTCATGAACGATCAACGTATTGACATTCGGGATATCAATCCCCGTCTCAATGATCGTCGTACTGACAAGGACGTCGGCATCTCCTTCGAAGAAGGCGATTAGCTGACTTTCGAGTTCGGTTTCCGTCATTCGACCGTGAGCCGTGACAATTCGTGCTTCCGGTACGAGGGCGCGAATCTCTTCTGCCTTTCGCTCGATGCCCTCGACACGGTTGTAGAGGAAGAATGCTTGTCCACCACGTCCGAGTTCCCGTTCGAGTGCTTCCCGCATGACGATTCCGTCGTATTCCATGACGTATGTCTGAACCGGATAACGGTTTTCCGGTGGTGTCTCAAGGACGGAGAGATCACGGATTCCGATCATCGACATGTGCAATGTCCGCGGAATCGGTGTCGCTGTCAACGTCAAGACATCGACGTTTGTCTTCAACTGTTTCAGACGTTCTTTGTGTTTAACACCGAATCGTTGCTCTTCATCAATGATCAACAATCCGATATCAGCGAATTGGACGTCTTTCGACAGCACACGGTGTGTTCCGACAACGACATCGATTGTTCCCTCTTTTAACCCTTGTTTCGTTGCCTTCAATTCTGCCGGCGAACGGAACCGGCTCATGACCGACACTCGAATCGGCCATTCACTGAATCGTTCAAGCATCGTTTCGTAGTGTTGTTGTGCAAGGACGGTCGTCGGTACGAGCAACGCCACTTGTTTTCCAGACATGACTGCTTTAAAGGCTGCACGAATCGCAACTTCTGTTTTCCCGTATCCGACGTCGCCACATAATAGACGATCCATCGGACGCGGACGTTCCATATCCTTCTTGATCTCAGCGATCGATCGCAATTGATCGACCGTTTCCTCATACGGGAACGAAGCCTCGAATGCTTGCATGTTATCGTCATCCTCTGGGAACGCAAAACCGACGGCAGCCTCGCGAGCCGCATAAAGCTTGATTAACTCGTCAGCGATATCCTCGACCGATTTTTGGACCTTCGCTTTGACCTTTTTCCATTCCGTTCCACCGAGTTTATAGATCTTCGGCTCTTTTCCTTCAGCGCCGACGTACTTTTGAATCAAGTCGATCTGATCGACAGGAACATACAACGAGTCCTCTCCCGCGTAAACGAGATGGAGATAATCCTGATGATTACCGGCTACATCAATCGTCTTGATTCCATGGTACCGCCCAATCCCGTGATGAATATGGACGACGTAATCGCCTGTCTTCAATTCTTGGTAACTCTTGATCCGTTCAGCGTTCGTCAGCTTCGTCGTTTGCTTCCGGCGACGCGCCGGTTGCTTGAAGACCTCTTCTTCCGTGATGACGACGAGACGCGCATTCGTCATCTCGAATCCACCATGGATTCCGCCGATCAGAATCGCGGGTTGACCACGAGTGATGCCTTCTTTTGTTACGATCGAGGCTTCAACCCCATAATCGGATAACGTCTGGCGCATCCGCTCGGCACGTTCTCGGTTGCTCGCTAAGAAGACCATCCACATGTCAGCGCGACGATATCGCTCGACTTCTTGCTTCAGGCGTTCCATCTGACCATGGAACGGCGCAATCGGTTTGATGCTGAAATGGATTGCCGCACTTTCCGGTACACCGCTCCGACGAGTCGGAAGGAGCGAGAGGTACAACAAGGGTTGTCCTTCAAAGACATGTGTCATCGGAACGGACAGGACGTAATCACTGACGCTTTGTCCGCGTTCGATGAGCGACGCCATCCATTCTGCTTCCTCTGCATCCTGGACTTCTGCCGCTTCTTCAACCCGCGCGACTTCATCGACGATCAAGACGCTGCCCGTCACGTCTTGACGTAACGTCGACGTGTAGAGGATTGGTGCATACTTCGCGAACTGTTTCGGACGATCGCCGTTTTCTAACAACTCGACGTCGTAAGCGACCCCCTCTTCGAGTGCCGCGAGGACTTCCGTACTTTGGACGCGCTCTTTCGTCACCTCATAAAGACGACGGACTTTTTCGCCAGCCTCCTTTAACTGATCATTGGTCGCGAAGTGTTCGGCTGCTGGCATCAAACATGCTTCTGCGACGACGCCAAGCGAACGCTGGGTCTCCGCATCGAATGTATAGATCGAGTCGACTTCCTCGTCGAATAGATCGAGCCGGTATGGGCGTTCGACCGTAAGCGGATAAATATCGATGATACTCCCGCGAACGGCAAACTCACCTGGTGTCGTCACAGTCGCTGTCCGTTCGTACCCCGCATCGACTAAATCTTGGACGAAGTCCGGAATCGATAAGATGTCGCCCGGCTTCACCTGTTTGACGTGTGACAAGAACGTCTCTGCATCCGGAACATATCGACGTAAACCGACGAGCGGAATGATCAAAATTCCGTCGTCCGTCGTCAGTAAACGATGACGAGTCTCAATCCGCGTCGCCCGCAGTTCTGGACTTGCGCCATAAGAAAGTTCTGCTGCTAACGTCTCATCGACCGGATAGAGCATGACGTCTTCTTCCGGTACGAGTTCAATCAAATCATCGTACAGTTTTTGTGCTTGGAACATATTATGTGTCACGAGTACGAATCGACGTTTCGTCTCCTGATAAATCCCGGCTACGAACAATGCCTTTCCACTGTTCATCAGACCGGTGATCAACTGAGCGTTGACACCGTCCCGGAAACGTTCCCGAACCGTCTTGATTTCAGGAATCGCTAGTAAGAGTTCTTGTAATTGTTTCATCTTCTTCCTCCTAAAACACGACAGCAAAAACGCTTTGGAACCCCCAAAGCGTTGCGTTCAGTTATACCGATTCATCAAAGCGAGAAACGGGGTGTCTATAAAGTCCGTCGCTACATCGACAGACGCATTGAGTACGTGTTGCAGACTTCCTTGTTCCGCCTTCGAAAAATTCATTAACACCCAGTCGATGACTTGGATGGGTGCCGGTGGTCGACCAACACCGAGTTTAAGACGCTTGATTTCCTGCGTACCGAGGTGCTGGATCAACGACTTGACGCCGTTATGACCGCCTGCACTGCCTTTCGAACGCAAGCGCAATTTCTCAAGTGGTAAATCCAGATCATCATAGATGACGAGCACATCCTCGACCGCGATCTTATAGAAATCAAGTAACGGTCGTACCGCTTCACCTGATAAATTCATATACGTCAATGGCTTGACGAGCACGACACGTTCTCCATTTATCATTCCCGTTCCGAAGAGGGCTTTAAACTTCGATTCTGAAAGCGTGATCCCGTGTTTCTCCGCTAAGGCATCGATCGCAAGAAAACCGATGTTGTGGCGCGTATTCGCATACTTCGCGCCAGGATTCCCTAATCCGACGATACATTTCATACCGATTCCTCATTTCTGTTTAAAAAAGTAAACGAACAAGGGGTCCGATTTCAATAAACCGGACCACATCGTTCGTATGCATCAAGCAATCAGCTGAAGAGCGGGCTGATTGATTTCTGTTCGTGTACACGGATGATTGCTTCTGCAAGCAAGCGTGCCACAGAGATTTGTTTGATTTTGCTTGCACATTCGCGTTTTGTTAAATCGATCGTGTTCAAGACAACGAGTTCTTCGATCGCTGAGTTCTCGATCCGTTCCATTGCCGGACCTGAAAGAACTGGGTGTGTACAACATGCATAGACTTGTTTCGCTCCGTTTTCGATCAAAGCGTTCGCTGCAAGTGTGATCGTACCCGCTGTATCGATGATGTCATCGATGATGATGGCAATCTTGCCATCGACTTGACCAACGATGTTCATGACTTCTGCGACGTTCGGTTTCGGACGGCGTTTGTCGATGATCGCGATTGGTGCTTTTAATTGCTCTGCTAATTTACGTGCCCGTGTGACACCGCCATGGTCTGGAGAAACGATGACGAGTTCGTTTGGATCGATGTTCTTTTTCTCGAAGTATGAAGCGAGAAGCGGTACACCCATCAATTGATCTACTGGAATATCGAAGAACCCTTGGATTTGTGCTGCATGGAGATCCATCGTCACGACGCGTGTCGCCCCTGCTACTTCAAGCAAGTTCGCAACGAGTTTCGCCGTGATTGGCTCACGTGAACGTGCTTTGCGATCTTGACGCGCATAACCGTAATACGGAATGACGACGTTGATCGTCCGTGCAGACGCCCGTTTCAGTGCATCGATCATGATGAGAAGTTCCATCAGGTTTTCGTTGACTGGTTGGCTTGTCGATTGAACGATGTAAATATCATCCCCTCGGACACTTTCTTCGATGTTCATCGAAATTTCGCCATCACTGAAGTGTTTGACTGAACTTTCGCTCACCGGGATTCCGATGACTTTAGCGATTTCCTCTGCCAGTGGTTTGTTCGAGTTGAGTGCGAAAATACGAATTTCATGTTCTAAGACAGTAGACATGTGTAGGTGGCCTCCATTTGTTTGGGTTTAGACGAGTAGAGCGACAAGTAATGAATTAACGATAATCGGGTTTCGTCGTTTGACGTTCCCGTGCGATCGCGAGACCGTTTTCCGGCACATCGTCTGTGACGGTTGATCCGGCAGCAACAAGGGCATTCTTGCCGACCGTGACCGGTGCAATCAAGTTGACGTTACAGCCGATGAAGGCATCGTCCTCAATGATCGTCTGGAATTTATTTTTTCCATCATAGTTGACCGTGATCGATCCACAACCGAGGTTGACGTTCTCTCCGATTGTTGCATCTCCGACATAGCTCAAGTGGGCTGATTTACTACCTTCGCCAAATGTTGATTTCTTGATCTCAACGAAGTTTCCGACGCGTGTGTTCGCACCGAGAACCGCTTGTTGACGTAAATGCGCAAATGGACCGACTTGTGCCGCTGGACCAATCTTACTATCCGTGACGACGGATTGACGAACAATGGCGCCATCTGCCACTTCAGTGTTACGGATATCCGAGTTCGGACCAATCGTACATTCTGAACCAATGACCGTCTGACCGAGCAACTGCGTACCAGGATAGAGAACAGTATCTGAACCAATCGTGACGTCTGGTCCGATGTACGTCGAAGACGGATCAACGAATGTGACACCTTGACGCATCCAGTACTCATTCGTTCGTTTACGCATCGACGTTTCTGCTTGTGCAAGTGCGACGCGGTCATTGACACCAATCGTCTCTTCGAACGTAGGTGCCGCATACGCTGCGATCGTCTCGCCTGCTGCCTTTGCAATCTCAATCACGTCTGGTAAGTAATACTCACCTTGCGCATTATCGTTCTTAACCTGCTTCAGCGTCGCGAACAACATCTCATTATCGAATACATACGTACCGGTATTGATTTCACGAATCGCGAGCTCTTCTGCATTCGCATCCTTATGCTCGACGATTTTCGAGACGTTTCCGTCTTCGCCACGAACGATACGTCCGTAACCTGTCGGATCGTCAGCGAGTGCCGTCAAGACGGTCACTTTTGCGTTTGTCTCCGCATGGTGTTGTAACAATGAAGCCAGTGTGTCACTCGTCAAGAGTGGTGTATCGCCACAGACGACGAGCGTTGCTCCCTGTTCGTTCCCGAGTACGGGTTCTGCCATTTGAACAGCATGTCCTGTGCCAAGCTGCTCACTTTGAAGTGCGTATTCCACCGATGTGCCAAGCACTTCTTTGACGGATTCCGCACCGTGACCGACGATGACGACCTGTCGCTTGACGCCGAGCGTCGCTAATTGATCGACGACGTGCTGTACCATAGGTTTCCCAGCGACTGGGTGAAGTACTTTGTAAAGCTTCGATTTCATCCGAGTTCCTTTACCCGCTGCTAGAATTACCGCGAAATGATTCATCCTTGTCGCTCCTCCACGTAAATTAGTGTTGATTTCGTTCTGAAATAGTACACTCGTTCCAACTATAACGAAAATAGCATCGTTATTCAATGATGGGTCGAAGCTGAATCGATGAAAAATCGAGAAAAAAGACAGGTTTTCCCAAGAAGAGAAAACCTGTCTTTTTCTTATGCTTGATCTGCCGTTTGGGCAGAAGAGACTTCGTAACCGATGCCTTCTTCTTGATCCTCACGTGCCGCATAGGCTTCGAGTACTGAATCTTCGACCTTTTTTCGCATTAATGCATTGATTGGATGAGCGACATCCCGGAAGATACCTTCTTGCGTTCGTTTGCTTGGCATGGCGACGAAGAGACCACTGTTCCCTTCGATGACACGCAAATCATGTACCACGAATTCGTGGTCGAGCGTAATAGAGGCAAGTGCTTTCATTCGACCCTCTGCTACGACGCGACGAATTTTAACGTTCGTAACGTTCATTTTGTCCGCACCCCTTTAACCGTTGTCACAACTCTTCGTTGTCTACTTCTACTTACGGCTTAAAACAAACAAAGGTTTAGTCTTTCCCAATCTTTTTACGCATAATTTCCAAAAGTTTGATAATTACAGTATAGTTACAATCCATGCGGCTGTCAATTTCAGGTAGTCTCAGTTTCTGAGAAATAGTGGTCGACGTTTCCACGCTTAACTTGGATTTGACCAAGATCGACGTCGACGTCCGCTAATTTCATTAAGCTGACGTATTCGTTGACCATCTTCTTCTCAGCACCCTCTGCCTCGATTAAAACACCAACACCTGCGACCTTTGCTTCAAACTCGCTTAAGAGACTCATCATTCCGCGAATCGTTCCGCCGGCTTTCATGAAGTCATCAATTAATAAGACATTCGCTCCACGTGGTAAGCTTCGACGCGCGAGTGCCATCGTCCGGATCGCTTTTGAAGAACCCGAGACATAGTTGATGCTGACCGTTGATCCTTCCGTAACGCGACTATCTGAACGCACGATGACGAACGGTACACCAAGTTGCTCAGCGACTGCATAAGCAAGTGGAATCCCCTTCGTTGCGATCGTCATGACGACATCGACTTTCTTTTGGCTAAAGACAGATGCAAACACTTGTCCCATTTGTTTGACCATCTTCGGATCTCCAAGTAAGTCCGTCAAATAAAGGTATCCCCCCGGTAACAGTCGGTCTGGACGAGCGACACGTTCACATAGATCATCGATGAACGGTAACGCCTTCTTACTGCTCCACGTCGGAATGAACATGACGCCACCCGCAGCACCAGGTACTGTAACGAGACGACCTGTTCCCTCATGTTCTAACATCTCGCTGACGATATCTAAATCTTCACTGATCGACGATTTCGCCGATTTATAACGTTCTGCAAAAATCGTCAATGAGACGAGATGATGGGGATGGTCAAGCAAGTACCGCGTCATGTCGACCAATCGACCACTTCTCCGAATTTTCATTTGTTTCGTTCCACCTCTCCGTAATTCCGAATATTCAATAGTGAATATATCATTTTCATACGGATATTATCAATGGTTTTCGCCTAAAAGACGAACGACGTAGACTTCGTTACAAAAGCCGCGTAATCCATTATAGAGACGCTGTGCCCGATTTTCATGCTCCGTTAGAGCAAAAACCGTCGGACCACTTCCGCTCATTAAGACGCCTTCTGCGCCACAACTTGCCATGAATTCCTTAATTTGCTCGACTTCTGGGTGCATCGGCAACGTGACCGCTTCGAGTACATTACCGAGTGATTGGCAGATGGCTTGGAAATCTTGCGCCTTCACCGCATCAATCATTGCTTCGACGTTCGGACGTTTTGCCGTGTTCAAGTCGAGGGCACCATAGACGTCAGCTGTTGAAACACCGATCGTCGGTTTGGCAAGAACAACCCAGCATGGGGGTGGTGAGACAAGTTTTTCTAGCTTCTCTCCGCGACCCGTTGCAATCGCTGTTCCACCCATGACACAAAACGGGACGTCAGAGCCCACTGCTGCGCCGACTTCCGCCAACTCTTCAAGCGTCAAACCGAGTTGCCACAACTCATTTAATCCGCGTAACGTCGCTGCCGCGTCACTGGATCCACCAGCGAGTCCGGCTGCAACTGGAATGTGTTTCTCTAAGAAGATTTCTACCCCTGTCTTGACGTCGTATTTTTCTTTTAAGATCGCTGCTGCTTTATACGCAAGATTACGTTCGTCGTTCGGAACGTAAGCGTGCTGGGCATTCATTCGAATTTCTCCTGACGGCAGCTCCGTCAATTCTAGACGGTCTGCCAAATCGACTGTCGTCATCACCATATGTACATCGTGATAGCCGTCCGGGCGCTTTGCCGTCGCATCTAGGACTAGGTTGATCTTGGCCGGAGCCTTTACAATAATCGTCATCGTGCCGTTCCTCCTCTAGTTCGTTTCCTGTAGGAATTGTATCAACCTTTCCACAAAAAAAGAAGCGAACATTTTGTCCGCTTCGGAAGGTAAGTTTACGAATTCGCAAATTCGATTTGTACGGAGTCTGTTAGCACGTCGGCGTAGCTATAAGAAACTCGCTCGACATTGTGGCGCTCTGCGTCTAGCTTGACTACAAACACCGAAGGATACGTCTCAACGAGCGTTCCGATTCGGGTTACGACCTTTTTACGACCGCCGCTTGCTTTTAGCGTCAGTCTTTCACCAACATGTGTTTCGAAAACATGTCTGATTTCGTTCAACGTCTTTGGCATACGCTTCACCTCACTAATATTTATTATAGCATATTAAATAAATATTAGAAAGGGGAAATATTATATCTGTTCTACTCGTATCCGTCAACGTTTTTTAATTGGCAAAAGTGCATCCGCTAACTGTGCGAATTCCTTCAGGCTGAGCGTTTCTCCGCGACGACGCGGTTCGATTCCAGCTTCTAATAACGCCGCTTCGACCGCCGCTTTTTCCGTTTTCCCGAAGTGTGTCGTCAAGTTGTTTAAAATCGTTTTCCGACGTTGTGCAAAACTTGCTCGGACGATTTCAAAGAAGAGTGCCTCATCCTGTGTCTGTACCGCTGGCTCTTTTCGAATGTTCAAACGGATGACTGCTGAATCGACATTTGGTGCCGGAATGAAGACTTGTTTTGGGACCGTGAAGCAGACTTCAGCTTCCGCATAGTATTGAATCGCAATCGATAGAGACCCATATGCTTTCGTGCCTGGTTTTGCACCGATTCGTTCAGCGACTTCCTTTTGAATCATCATGACGAGCGTCCGAAACGGTGCTTTCGCTTCAAGGATCCGCATGATAATCGGTGTCGTGACATAATACGGGAGGTTCGCGACAACGGCAATGTCGGTGATGCCTTCTTGCGTGAATTCTTCAGCAACGATCGTCGAAAGATCGAGTTCAAGAGCATCACCGTGAATGACCTTCGTATGGGGATATGGTGCAAGTGTATCATCAAGAATCGGTAACAATCGTTGATCGATTTCAAGAGCAACGACTTTTTTCGCCTGTTTCGCCGATTGTTCCGTCAATGAGCCGATTCCTGGTCCGATCTCGAGTACGCCACTCTCAGGCGTTAATCCAGCTGCTCCGACGATGTTTCCTAATACATTTAAATCGATTAAAAAGTTTTGCCCTAACGATTTTTTAAACGAAAAGCCATGTTTCGCTAAAATTTCTTTCGTCCGGTGCAATGTAGCAATGTCTTTCAAACTTCTTCCTCCTCTAATTGTTTCAACGCTGCTTCCCATTCCGCCAGCGTGATCCGGATCGATGCGACACGTTTGACGAGTTGTTTGGCATTCGGTTCACCAATCGCAAGAATCTGACCGAGACGACGACGACGGATCGAGGCTGCTGGTCCACCAATCAAATCAGCTGCCAGAATCATCTCACGTGTCACTTCGGCAACCGGTGCTTCTTCCGTCTCATAGACAGCAGCGAGCGCCTCTTCGATTGCGGCAGGTGAAGCATGTTCAACACCAATTTTACCGCGCTTATCTTTTGCTTGAGCACGCGGAAGATAGGCATGTTTACAGCCTGGTACACGTTCATTGATTCGGGCACGGATACGATCTCCTGGAAAATCAGGATCCGTGAAAATGATGACACCGCGTCGTTCGAGGGCCTTCTCAATGCGTTGCATCGTCTGTTCATTAACGGCTGAACCGTTCGTTTCAATTGTATCGACATCAAAGACTTCTTGTAATCGTGTCGTATCATCTCGTCCTTCGACGACGATGACTTCTTTTAAGCGTTTCCGCATGATCTCTCCACCTTCTTCAAACACTCTCGTAATTGTACCTGTTTCCACGAAAAAAACAAGGAAGCGTCACGTGTCCGCTTCCGTTGCACTAGGAATGACCCAGACTTGCAGTTGTTTTCGACCGAACGTCTTTGCTTTTTGTTCACCATCGACTAAAATATCAATCTTATTGCCTTTAATGGCACCACCTGTATCGAGAGCGATCGCAAGACCAACCCCTTCGACGTAGACCTTCGTGCCAAGCGGAATGACCTTCGGATCAACCGCGATAATCGGCAAACCTTGATAGGTGATCGTATCGGTCACGTCATACCCGGTCGCTGTCAAGGCACGACCATTGTACAAACGACTGCCGTTCGAAGCTGGGTCGTTCGTATACGCCGTCGCTTCGACAATCAAGCTCTTCGCACTCTCAAAATCAAGATCCGCATCGGCTTTCGGTGTTTCAGTTAGCGGATTAGTCGCTTGTTTTTCGTTGAAGACGGGCGCTTCGATTGGTGTCTCAATCGGTTTTGTCCCGACTTTGACGACTTGTTTGATCGGCGTCCGTGTCACTTGGTCATCGATCAGTTTTTTCTCTTTACTAAGACCGTCAGCTAACGTCAATTGATACTTTTTCGTTCGGACACCCGGACGACCTGATGTCGTCACCAGTTGCTCGCCTTCCGGTAAGGTCGGATCCTCGACTTCTTCGATCTCAAACGGAACGAGTTGATCCTGTGTCAACGTCGCACGACGTGTCGTGTTGACCGTAATCAACGTCCCTTCCGTCACGCGGGTATCGGGATTTGGAGCGACCCGATCTTCCTTTTGAAGACGGATTCCTTCCCGTTCTAACAATTCGCGGACCGTCGTTTCATACGTGTAGAGTTGTCGGGCTTTTCCCCCGACGACGAGATCAACGGGAAAAGCTTCGCGGTACCGTACCGTCATACCACTCGTCAATACAGCGTCAGAAGACGGATAGATATCATCCGTGTCGGCTTTCTTGATACCGCGTTCTGCAAGTAGATCCTTTACTTGACGCGCCTGCGTCCGGACGCGACGGGACTCACCGTAGCCCATGATCAATGTGATTTCTTTTGCCCGCTGAATGACGATTAATCGTTTTTTCGGCAGGTCGGCACTAAGAGCCGGTTCAATCACATCATTGTCACGCGTCGTAATGCCGGCTTCTTTGAGAACGCCATAAACGGAATCAGCCGTTGTCTTCACCTGCTGCTCTTGTCCATCAATCAAAACAGTCACGGTTTGTGGATGATCCATCATCCCATAGACGAGTGCAGCCGCAAGTAGCAGGCTGCACCCAATTGTAATGAACGTCAACGAACGCATCATAGCAAACGGAAGACCCGTTTTGCATTTTCCGTCGTTGCTGCTTCCACATCGGCATACATCATGCCACGGAGCTGCGCAATTTCTTCAGCGACGAATCGAACGTAAGCCGGCTCGTTGCGTTTACCGCGGTGTGGTGTTGGTGTCAGATATGGACAGTCCGTCTCAACGAGTAAACGATCGAGCGGTACTTCCTGTGCAACACGTTTTGGCATTTTCGCGTTTTTGAACGTAACAGGTCCGCCAAGTGAAATATAGAAGTTCATCGCTAGGCAACGCGGTAACAATTCAGCACTCATACTGTAGCTATGCAAAATACCACCGACTTCTTTTGCATCCTCTTCTTCGAGAATACGTAACGTATCTTCTGTCGCTTCCCGGTTATGGATGACGATTGGTTTTTTCTTCTGCTTCGCGAGACGGATCTGTTTGCGGAAAGCTTCCTGTTGGACGTCTTTCGGTGACGTATCCCAGTGGTAGTCGAGTCCGATTTCTCCAAGCGCAACGACTTTTTCATGATCCATCAATCGTTCGACCTTTTGATAGGCTTCCTCATCAAAATCAATCGAGTCGACGGGATGCCATCCGATGACAGCATAAAGATCATCGTACGCTTCGACGAGTTCCATCGCGCGGTCGATTGTCTTATGATCAAATCCGACGACGATCATCGGTGAAACGCCGTTTGCACGTGCCCGCTCGATCGTTTCATGAACGTCTTCCGCGAATTGATCTGCATTCAAGTGAGTGTGTGTATCGATTAACATATCTTATTCGACTCCTTCTTTAAAAAAATGCCTGTGACATGAAGTCCACAGGCATCGGTTTTATTTTACGCTTGCGCCGTTTGCCATCGTTGATGGGACCGTCGCGAGTTCAAGTTTTCCTGCTTTTTCAGCAGCAAGGACCATTCCTTGGGAGAGTTCGCCACGTAACGTGACCGGTTTTAAGTTCGCTACGACGATGACCTTACGTCCGACTAAGTCTTCCGGCTCATACCACTGCGCGATACCAGAGACGATTTGGCGTGTTTCTTTGCCCATATCGACTTGTAACTTCAGTAGTTTTTTCGCCTTCTTGATCTTTTCAGCCGTCACGACTTCACCGACACGTAACTCGATTTGATCAAAGACATCGATCGTCGTTTCCGGACGAATGTCTTCATCCTCCTCTTCGACTTCCTCTTCCTCCACACGTGCTGCAGAAGCTTGATGCATCATGTCGACGATTGCTTCGACCTCTTCTTTGACATCGAGACGTGGGAAAATCGGTGTCGCTGTACCAACTTTTGTTCCTGGTGTGATGTCTGCGAATTTCTCGAGCGCTGCCCAGTCCATTGCTTGTCCGGAGAGACCAAGTTGCGCGAAGATCTCTTTTGGTGAACGCGTCATGAACGGTTGCAACATGATCGCCACGTGACGTAAGACGCCGACGAGATGCACCATGACCGAACCGAGTTCCGCCGTTTTGGATTCGTCTTTTGCAAGAACCCACGGTTGTGTCTCATCGATGTATTTATTGGCACGGCTGATTAATTGCCAAATGTTCGATAGCACGACAGAGAATTCCATGTGTTCCATCGATGCTTCGACTTTCGTGACCGTTTCTCTTGCAAGATCCGAGAGTGTCGCATCAAACGGTGTCACATTGCCTGTATAGGCTGGGATCTCACCGTCAAAGTATTTCGTGACCATCGCGATCGTTCGGTTGAGTAAGTTCCCAAGGTCGTTTGCTAAATCGTAGTTCATCCGCTCAACGAATGCTTCAGGTGTGAACATACCATCTGAACCGAATGGAACTTCGCGTAACAAGTAATAACGAAGGGCGTCAAGACCGTAACGATCCGTCAATGGGATCGGATCAACGACGTTCCCTTTTGATTTCGACATTTTTCCGTCTTTCATCAACAACCAACCGTGTGCGAAGACTTTCTTCGGTAATGGGAGATCAAGTGCCATCAAGAGTGCCGGCCAAATGATCGTGTGGAAACGAACGATTTCTTTTCCGACGAGATGAACATCTGCTGGCCAGTACTTATCGAAATTACCATGATCGTCCGTACCATAACCGAGTGACGAGATATAGTTCGTCAACGCATCGATCCAGACGTAGACGACGTGCTTCGGATTCGATGGGACTTGTACACCCCAGTTGAATGTCGTCCGTGAGACCGCTAAGTCTTGGAGACCCGGTTTAATGAAGTTATTGATCATTTCGTGTTTACGTGATTCTGGCAAGATAAATGACGGATTCGCTTCAAAGTACTCAAGCAGACGGTCCGCGTACTTGCTGATCCGGAAGAAGTAACATTCTTCGCGAACGAGTTCGACTGGGTGTCCACTATCGGGGCTCTTTCCGTCGACGAGTTGTGATTCCGTATAGTACGTCTCATCCGGAATCGAATACCAACCTTCGTATTCACCTAGGTAGATATCGCCTGATTCAAGAAGTGTCTCGAACACTTTTTCGACGACTTTCTTGTGACGTGGTTCCGTCGTCCGGATATAATCATCGTACGAGATGTCGAGACGATCCCATAAGACTTTAATCTGCTCGACGACACCATCGACGAATGCCTGTTCCGAAATACCTGCTTCTGCTGCTTTTTCCTGGATCTTTTGACCGTGCTCATCGCTACCTGTCAAATACCGGACGTCGAATCCTTGAAGTCGTTTGTACCGTGCCATTGCATCTCCAGCCACCGTCGTGTACGCGTGACCGATATGTAGTTTTGCACTTGGATAATAAATCGGGGTCGTGATATAAAATGTCTTTGCCATGTTATTCCTCCGTTCTCTTATTTCCATCTTCATTATAGGCTATTATACGCTGTTACGGGACTGATGTCGAAATTCACTTTTTGTCGAATCGAAACATTTTTTGACATCAGACATCAAATTACAAAAAAACACACTCTATAGTTTCATTTCCTTTAAAAAGGGAAAATATATTAATAAATCGTTTCAAATATGGGTTTTTTGAGAAATAAATGACATTTTGATTTCAAGCTAATCAGATTGGTTGACTACTTTTGGAAAGTCTAGTATTCTACATTCTATAGAAACGATGTCGAATTTTGACGATTTTTCAAAAGAAAAAGAGATCCATGACATCAAAGGAGGAACAACAAAATGAAATCAACAGGTATTGTACGTAAAGTAGACGAGCTCGGTCGTGTCGTAATTCCAATCGAATTACGCCGTACACTTCAAATCGCAGAAAAGGATGCCCTCGAGATCTATGTCGACAACGAACAGATCATCCTTAAAAAATATAAACCAAACATGACTTGCCAAGTGACAGGTGAAGTATCAGAAGATAACTTCAAATTGGCTGATGGTAAATTGATTCTTTCACCAGATGGCGCACAACGCGTTCTCGTTGAATTAAAAGATTTCCTCGATCGTCATTACGCAAGCAACGAATAAACAAAAAAGGAAGCTCCTTAACGGGGCTTCTTTTTTTAATCTGCTTCGTGAAACGCGAGGTACAATTGCTGACGATCCAGTCCTCGTTCTTTTGCGACACGCTTCAACGCTGCATTCGGTTTTTCGCCCTCTTCGATATACCGACGGATTTGCTCGAGGGGATCACTGTCTTGAATGACGGCATCCGGTCGTTCTTCGTTTGATCCTTCGACAAGGACGACGAACTCACCTCGAACGTCTTCTGCTGCCCAAGCGCGTAATTCACTCACACTTCCACGAATATACTCTTCATACCGTTTCGTTAGTTCTCGGGCTAACGTCACCTGGCGATCACCAAGTACTTCTTCGATCCCTTGCAACATCTCTTTTAATCGATGCGGTGCTTCATAAAAGATGAGTGTTCCTGATTCGTATTTCAATTGCTCTAACGCTTCGCGGCGTTCTTTTTTCTTTCGTGGCAAAAAACCATAATACAAAAAGCGTTCTGTCGACAGACCGGACGCGACAAGGGCTGTCAATGCAGCGTTCGCACCCGGAAGAACGATGACAGGAATATCTGCTGCGATCGCTTGGCGGATCAAATCGCTTCCCGGGTCCGAAATACCGGGCATCCCGGCGTCGGAGACGAGGGCAATTTGCTTTCCCGCCTCTAAATCAGCGAGTAGTCGTTCGCCACTTGTTTGTTTATTATGTTCATGGTAACTGACCAGCTTTGTCTCAATCGTAAAATGCCGAAACAGTTTCATCGTCTGCCGGGTATCTTCTGCTGCGACGATATCAGATTCCTGTAAGATCCGGACGGCTCGATAGGTCATGTCTTCTAAATTGCCGATTGGTGTCGGGACGATATAGAGACCGGCTCCTTGCTGTTGATAGCTACTTGTCGCTTTCATGAGGTTCCTCCTTGAATCAAACGCTCTTTCTGTGAACGTGTCAATTGTTTAATCGCGTATTCCCGCTTCATCGCTTCTGATTTTGTCGCGAAAATTTCCTCATGAACGAGGACGACCGGCAGACGGGCACGTGTATACTTCGCCCCCTTGCCTGCATTATGTGTTGCGATGCGTTGCGTGACGTCTACCGCGTAACCCGTATAATACGTATCATCTTGGCAACGAACGATATAGACTGCATGCTCAGACATCGAACAGTTCCTTCATCTGAGCCGCATACGAGTTATCCGCTTCATAAACGATGAACGGGGAAAGAACCTTCAGTCCAGGTTTTGCATCCTTGATCCCCTCGATCAAAAGCATGTTCGCTTCCTTCCCTGCCTTCGGATAAATCAACTGCATCCGTTTCGGTTCCAAGCGGTATGTTCGCATCAAAGTGACGATATCGAGCAGTCGTTCCGGTCGATGGACGAACGCTGCCTTTCCGCCTTGTTTTAACAAATCAGATGCACCACGAATACAGTCTTCAAGTGTACAGAGGACTTCATGCCTTGCGATCGTATAATGTTCACTTTGGTTTTGGTTTGATGTCTCGTTGGCTAAAAAATAAGGCGGATTACAGGTGACAGCATCATAGATGCCGTATCCAAGACGTGCCCCCGCCTCTTTGACGTCACCATCAATCATCTCAATCTGGTCGTTCAGCTCATTCAAGTTAATGCTACGTCGTGCCATCTCCGCTAGTCGCGGCTGAATTTCAAGACCCGTGATTTGCCCTTTCGTCCGGTAGGATAAAAAGAGTGGGATCGCACCGTTCCCAGAGCAAAGATCGGCAATCCGCCCCTGTTGAATTGGAACCCATGCAAATCGTGCGAGCAATGCCGCATCGAGTGAATAGGAGAAGACGGATGGACTTTGAATGATCTTCCCTTCTTGTCCTAAGAGATAATCAAGTCGTTCGTCTGGTAATAGTTCAAACATGTCGTGCCTTCCTTTCCGAAAAAAAGACTGACTCATGTAGAAGTCAGCCTCTCAATGTTTCGTTAACATGGATAAGCAGAAGAGACAATCGCCGTCTTTTCGCACTTGTCCATAATGCAAGTTACAGATGTGGAACCCTTCCTGGTACAATCGTCCGAGATTGTCATAGCCCGCACCAACGCCTGCTTCCGCTTCTTCCGCTTCCGTGACCGGCTGTTGTTCATCGCGTTCGACTTTTTCCCGAAGATGATGATTCTCCAGATACAGATGTTGGTTCTCTTCCATCATGTAAGCCAGCTGATCCTTTAACACGCTCAGATGCTCAGTCAGCAAATGAATCTGTTGCTCAATCGCATCGACACGCGTAATGATTTCTTTTTTATCGACTCTCTCCACGCGTATGCACCCCGTTATTCTTTTGGTCGTTTTGGTTTTACGGCACCAACGGATAATAGTTTTTCCATCGAATACGTCAAGACGCGGGAACGATCCTTCAGTTCAATTTGAACGACTTGATCGAGGATGTTCAAGCCAACGACGCGTCCTTCGCCTTCAGGTACCGTCAAACGTTTTCCATAGTCCGGCAAGTCACGGCGCATCTCTTCATACGTATCGTTCTCATATTTTAGACAGCACATTAAACGACCACACACCCCTGAAATCTTCGTCGGATTCAACGACAGGTTTTGATCTTTTGCCATCTTGATCGAGACCGGTTCGAACTCACCAAGGAAAGATGAACAACATAAGACACGACCACATGGACCAATGCCTCCAAGTAACTTCGCTTCATCTCGAACACCGATTTGACGGAGTTCGATGCGTGTCCGGAAAACAGCCGCTAAATCTTTAACGAGCTCACGGAAGTCAACACGTCCTTCTGCCGTGAAGTAGAAGATGACCTTATTGCGGTCAAACGTGTACTCGACATCGACCAATTTCATATCGAGTTTATGTTCACGGATTTTTTCGACACATACCGCATGCGCATCAAGCGCTGCGACTTTATTTTCGCGGACGATCATTGCATCTTTATCGTCAGCAATTCGAAGAATGGATTTCAGTGGCAACACCACATCTTCTTCGTCCATTTGTTTATCGGCGATGACCACTTCGCCATATTCAATGCCCCGTACCGTCTCAACGATGACTGCTTGTCCTCGTGATAATGACTCTTGTCCAGGTGCAAAATAATAAATTTTGCCCGCTTCTTTAAAGCGAACGCCTACTACTTCTAGCATGTCGCTCTACCCTTTCTGTAAGTCAAACATGAGACGCTCAACTGTTAATTGGGGATTAACATTCGCTTCGACCCGTCGGACTGCGGCAAGCACAGCTTGTAACCAGCGGGTGATCGTCGTCTGGCTCTTGGACCCCATCTGTTCAAGTTGGGGTTTACTATTCGTATAGGTCATACCTTCCCACGCCGGATTCAGTTTCAGGCGTAAGACATCTTCGAAGAAACAAGTGACGAGTTCAAGACCAATTCGGACATCCTGACGGTTCTTGAATTGTCCCATCCATTTCTCTTGTACGAACAGTGGTAAATCAGCCGGACGATTCGCTAATTCCTCCATCAATTGTAACACTGACGCTCGCGCATTTACAAACCAGTCTTCGAGTAATGCTTCTTCTGCATCCTCGACTTTTGGATAGACACGCGCTGCCAGTTGCGTCAACTCGTGGTCCCGTCCCGTTTTTTCAGATAAAACCTCGCCAATCATTTGACGATCCGCTGGACGAAAACTTAATAACTGTCCCCGCGATCGAATCGTAGGTAAAAGGAGTTGAGGTTGATTCGTCAACAATAAGGCCACTTTTCCTTCTCCTGGTTCCTCAAAGAACTTCAGCAAACTGTTCGCTGCTTGGGGAGTCATCTTATGGGACTGTGTAATGACATAAATCTGACGATCGCCTTCAAGTCCTCGGAGTGAGAGATCATGCATCAATTGTTGAATCTGTTCTTTTTTGATGGTCGCGCCATCTGGTTCGATTTCATAATAATCGACCAAGTTACCACTTTCCATCCGCCGACAGCTACGACAGACACCACATGGCTCCACATCGACCGGGGCCTCACAAAAAAGGCTTTTCGCGAACAAGTGAGCCGCTTCAAGTAGAAGCGGCTCATAGTCTCCAGTGAAGATATAAGCGTGATTGATTCGATCGTTTCGTAACGAATTTTGAAGAATCGTCGAAATGACCGATTGTGTCTGTTCCAGTTCATGAAACGTCTGCATTAGAATTGGTGAAACCCTTCGATTGGCAAGACGAAGACCGTTGCCCCGCCTACCTGGACTTCAACAGGGTACGGGATATAAGAATCGGCATGACCACCCATTGGTGAGATTGGAGAAACCATCTGTTCACGACTCGAACAATTCTTTTTGATCAATCGTAACAGATCATCGAGACGCTCACTCTGTACACCAATCATGAACGTCGTGTTTCCCTCTTTAAGAAAACCACCTGTCGTTGCTAGTTTCGTTGCTCGGAAATCATGCTCGACAAGCGCTTCCGCCAAACGTAAGCTGTCTTTATCTTGAACAATCGTAATGACCATTTTCATGAGAATCTCTCCTTTTCTTCTAAATACGTAATGACATCTTCCACTAAGTCCTGATGAATCACTTCAATCGATCGATTGGCTTGTACAATCTGTACCCGTTCTGGGTCCGATGCCGCAATCTGTTTGAAACCATTATAGACACGGGCACGAAACGCATCATCTCGCTGCTCGATTCGATCAAGTGCTCCCCGGTCCATCATTCGTTTTTTAGAATCCGTTACCGTTAAATCAAATAAATACGTCCGGTCTGGCGCTAATCCACCTGTTGCAGAATCATTAATATGACGCACGAGATCAATCGGATGTCCAAGCCCATATCCTTGATAGGCAAGTGAGGCATCAACGAATCGGTCACATAAGATGATTGTGCCTGCCTCTAACGCCGGTCGAATCAATTCTTCGACATGCTGGGCACGAGACGCTGCATACAGCAGAATTTCCGTCATCTCTTTCATTTCTTCAAAATCAGGATTTAAAATCAATGAACGAATTTCGTTCCCAACGCGTGTGCCACCTGGCTCACGGGTCATCATGACATTATAGCCCTTTTCTTTTAACACATCATTAAGCAATTGTAGTTGTGTCGTTTTCCCGGCACCATCCGGTCCTTCGACAGTAATGAACGTACCTTTCATCTTTCAAACCCTTCCTCTATGACGCGTAACGCTCCTTGTTGCAATTGTTCGCCCCCTTGCAAATGAACGGCTACGGTTTGATAATGTCGTAAACGTAGTACCTGTTCCGCCGTAATGCGTTCGCCTCTGACGATCAACGGAATGCCTGGCGGGTACGGAATAATGGTTTCGAGTGAAACATGACCGATACACTCATCCAGCTGACGGAACGTACCTGTTGCTTGTTCTAACTGTTCATAAGAACAAGCTAAAGCAGATACCTGTATTTTACCCATAATTGGTTGCTCGATATACCTTTTCAAAGGAATTCCTTCTGATTTCATCATTTGAATAGCGCGTTCGACACGATGAACCCAGTCATCCTGCTCAGACTTTGCTAGCGGACGAAGTGGCAAAATACAGACGACGTGATCTCCTAGAGCAAATTCCGCATCGAGTTGAACAGCTCGTAACGCGTGCAACAACGCATCTCCTGAATATCCCTCATACGTTAATGTCATCCGTGACCAATCATCGAAGCGAAGGACGGTCATATGATCGAACCGTTGAAGTGATTCGATAAACGCATCGTGACTAACCTGAATATTTGACATACCTTCAACTGTCCATTGTTCACGATAGGAACGGGCATAGTCTAATGAAGCCAGTAACAAATACGAAGGACTTGAGGTTTGAAACGCTTGGAGCGCTCGCTGTAACTTTCTTCTCATCTTTTCCGAAAATCGCTCGTGCATCCATGCTCCCATCGTCAGTGCAGGAAGCGTTTTATGGGCAGACTGGACAACAGCGGTTGCTCCTAATTCAAATGCAGAACGAACACCAAATGCTTTACCGAAGTGTGCACCGTGTGCTTCATCCACTAATAAAGGGAGTCCGTGCGACGTCGTGAGCTGAACGAGTGACGTGATATCAGCCACTTCTCCGTAATATGTCGGTGAAGTGATAAACACGCCAACTCCTCCTGGATATTTCGTAAACGCTTCCTTTAATGTTTCACGTGAAACATGTCCACTGATTCCCGTTTCCTCATGGATGTCTGGTTCAAGAAAGATCGGTTCGATCCCAAGCCATTCTAACGCATTGAACACCGATTTATGGGAATTACGCTGTACATAAACACGATCTCCTCTTGTTGCTGTAGCGGCAAGCATCGCCCAGTTCCCAACGGTCGAACCATTCACAAGGAAATAACTCGCTTTTGCACCGTAGACTTTTTGCAACAAAGCTATCGCGTCTGCAATGGCCTCTTCCGGATGATGAAAATCATCTAGACCAGGTAATTCTGTGACGTCCCATTTAAAGAAGTCAGGAAGAGGTGTCAATGTTCCATTCTTATGACCAGGAACATGCCATGAGATGGGCGTTCGATCTAAATGGCGTTGAAGTGCATGTACAATAGGAAGTTCGTGTTTCATGAAAAAACTCCTTTTCCTCTAAAATGATT
>NZ_JAUZUW010000015.1:0-54210 GCF_031844245.1 Exiguobacterium sp. BRG2 | reverse complement strand
CCAATATGTCATTTGACGACTTTTAAATCTTACAGTAAAGTAATATGTGATGTCAATTACTTTTTTGAAGTTTTTTTCGTCTGTGACGCTCGCGTTTGGCATGTGCCTCAGCGACATGTATTAATATATCAACTCTTGTTTTTTTCGTCAACTGTTTTTCTAAAAAAACTTTAGAAAAAAGATAGACCCGCTTGAACCGGTAAAACACTACCCGTTCGCGGGTCTTTTTCGTTACGCCTGTTTTTGAGATTGTCCTTGAGAAGCGGGCTTTTCTTGCAAGCGATGCAGCATTAGAATCTGATACGCATTACAGATTAAAAGTGTCGCAAGCGCCGCCCATAACATCCGCTTATCTTGTGTTGCCTGCAAAGCAGGTACCCATTCGATCAACGTGATGACTGTCATGAGGAACAATGTCGGAATGAACGCTGTAAAGTTCGTTTCCCGTGCTTTCGTCCGCGCGACTAAGAATGCAATTAAAAGCAAGACGACCATCTCACCAATATAGAGACTTGTCTTATCAAAACCGTATGCTAGTCCACGTAGATAAACGCCATCAAATAGCGCAAATGCGATCAAGACGATCTGGACACGGTTCCAAAGCTTTGCGCCGCGGAACAGATCAAGTCCGACGCGATGTAAGATCAAGTACGAGAAGAATCCCATCAAACTGATGGCTGTCCACGTACTACTGTAGGAGAGAGCCGTCACATATCCGCTAATCGATTGATTCCGGATATATCCAGGTTCTGCTACCAAGTTAAACACGAAGCCGGCGAGCGTTCCGATTAGGAGCGTCATCCAAAACAGCTTCAAAAATCCTTTAATCTTCATTCTTATCCCTCTACTTTTTCGATGACACGCGTGGCGAGTTCATTATAGTATGTCTCAAATGGATGATCATCGCGATAAATGGATGGAGCGAAGTCCGCATCATTCGCATATGGTTGTCCAAGTGGAATCTTAGCTAGAATATCGGTTTTTAATGCTTCTGACAACCTCTCTCCGCCACCACTACCGAAGACATATTCTTTTTCGCCTGTCACTTTGCTTTCAAAGTACGCCATGTTCTCAACGATTCCGAGGAGACGATGGTTTGTTTTGATCGCCATCGCCCCTGCACGTGCTGCAACGAAAGCGGCTGTTGCGTGAGGTGTCGTGACGATGACTTCCTGACAGCTAGGGAGCATCGAATGGATATCGAGCGCGACATCTCCTGTCCCCGGTGGAAGATCAAGCAACAAGTAATCAAGGTCGCCCCACTCGACGTCCGCGAAGAAGTTGTTGAGCATCTTCCCGAGCATTGGTCCCCGCCAGATGACTGGTGCATTGTCTTCGACGAAGAAGCCCATTGAGATGACCTTGACGCCAAAGCGTTCTGGTGGAACGATCCGGTCGTTCACGACAGTCGGACGTGTTTCAATCCCCATCATGTCAGGTACACTAAAGCCGTAGATATCGGCATCAATCAAACCAACCTTCTTCCCTGCTCGCGCGAGGGCGACTGCTAAGTTGACGGAAACCGTTGATTTCCCGACGCCGCCTTTACCGGAAGCGATCGCGATGAACGTCGTACCGGATTCCGGTTTGAGAATTGACGGTGTCGTCGCTGCTTGAATCCCGTGATCACCGAGTGCCTCAAAACGAAGTCCCACCGTCTTGAATCCTTTTTCTTTCAGTTCCTTGACGATTTGCTGTTGGAGCACAAGTTGCTCCCCAGAACCGGATTGTGCTAAAGCGATTTTCAAACTGACATAATCACCTTTAATCCGGACGTCACGAATGCCGTTCGTATCTGCAAGCGGGCGGTCAATCGTCGGATCGACGAGCGTTCCGACTACCTCGCGAATTTCTTGTTCATTCAACATAGTGCCTTCCCCCTGAAAACGTTCGATTTAATCCCTATCAGTATAACAAAAATAAGAGAGCGCTTGCACATTTCGACACCGGAAAGGATGACTTTTCCATGTCCGATGTCGGTTTTCATCGTTTTGCTCGATCATCCGCTCGCTTTAGAACATTCGGTTCCATGTACGAGGACCCACGACACCATCGACATCGAGTCCTTGACGTGTCTGATAGGCGCGCACCTTTTGAGTCGTCTCTGCATCAAAGCGCCGGGTCACCGCCGCTTTGACCGCCCGCTGGATCCGCTCAATATCCCCTGGATTCATATTAGCTGCCCCTTGATACAACGGACGACCTGGATACGGAACGATCGCACGAGAGCGATTCGTCGTTTCTTCAGACACTCCTAGTAATTCAAAGTGCGGATAATCCTTAAAGCTCGTCCAGTCCCCACCCCAAGAAAAGCCACGTCGTTTCATCGCAGCAACAATCTTTTGAAAGCTTTGGTCATTTTGAAATAGCGCTTGTGTACCGTCTTTTGAATATTGAAAGAGGTCGACGGCAATTCCACGGTTATGATTCGATTGTCCCCCACGTGCATTCGTTACGATCGGTCCCGGTAGTGTCCGTCCCTGTGCGTACAACCGATTCTGTTCCGCGATCGATCGGTATCCTTGGGCGACACCGACATAAATTTCTTGCGCATGCATCTCCCGGATGACCTCTTGCGTCCGTTTAGCGACTTCTCGTGACAGTCCCGACGCATTCAACTTCCGATTCGCTCGCTCGAGTAACCAGCTGATCGATAATGCCATCTATGCTCACTCCCCTTTGTCTCCTGTTCCCGAAAACAAAATCCGCTATACTTATGGAATGCAGAATGATTTTAACTCATATCAAAAGGAGCATCCTATGAAAAAACGCATCATTTGGACACTTAGCGTCACCTGTCTTTTACACCTTGGCTTCATCCTGTATCTGACGCTGCAACCGACTGTCGCTACCAAGACGGAGTTACCGGACAATGCAACCGTCTTAAGTGAAGAAACCTCTTTTACGGGACATGTTGGTCAAACGACGGCACATACACCTATCCAATTCATACAATCTGTCTTTGTTTGGAGCATCCCGCTGACGATCGTCATCCTCTATCTTCTTCTGACGGCATTGCACCGATTACGCTCCACTCCGTCGTCTTGACTTGAATCGCTGTTCTGACACTTCGTCAGGAGAGCGGTTTTTTAGTGCACAAAAAAACCTCCCACCACAAGGGTGAGAGGGATTCGAAAAGAATTAACGTTTCGAGAATTGTGGTGCACGACGAGCTGCTTTAAGACCGTATTTTTTACGCTCTTTCATACGAGCATCACGAGTCAAGAAGCCTTTCGCTTTGAGTGCGCCGCGGAATTCTGGATCCGCTTGAAGAAGAGCACGTGAGATACCGTGACGGATAGCGCCTGCTTGACCAGTGAAGCCGCCGCCTTTGACCGTTACGATTACATCGTACTTGCCTTCTGTTTCTGTGATTACGAGTGGTTCTTTTGCAGTCATGATCAATGTCTCATAACCGAAGTATTCGCTGATATCGCGACCGTTAACTGTGACTTTACCGTCTCCAGCAACGAGGAAAACGCGCGCTGCCGCGTGTTTCCGGCGACCAGTGCCGTAGTAACGTACATCTGCCATCGTGTAGTTCCTCCTAAATTCGTATTAACCGCGAAGTTCGTAAACTTCTGGTTGTTGTGCTTCGTGCTTGTGTGCAGCTCCAGCGTAGACGTGGAGTTTGTTGAACATTTGACGACCGAGGCTACCTTTTGGAAGCATCCCTTTGATCGCGAGTTCAAGCATGCGCTCAGGTTTGTTAGCAAGCATATCGCGTGCAACAGTCTGCTTTAAGCCGCCTGGATGACCAGAGTGACGGTAGTAGACTTTTTTGTCGAGTTTGTTACCAGTTAAAACGATTTTCTCAACGTTGATGAGGATAACGTTATCCCCACAGTCAACGTGTGGTGTGAACGTAGGCTTGTGCTTACCACGGAGAAGTGATGAAACTTCGCTCGCAAGGCGACCGAGTGTTTTACCTTCAGCGTCGATAAGGAGCCATTTGCGTTCTACATCAGTAGCTTTCGCCATGAAAGTTGTGCGCATGTAAAATACCTCCTAAGGAATTAAAAGTTCTGTTTTTGATTTTTCATTTATTCACTAGGTGAATCTATCATAATCTTAGGTGTACGGGGCTAAGATTGTGGTTTCATAATAAATGAAATGCCAATAAACATTGTATGTTTTTTAATAGCCAATGTCAATTGCCTTTTTTCACTCCGGATAGAAAACTTCCCATAGATAGAGTCCATGAGGAGGCGCCGTCACGCCTGCGACGTTTCGGTCCTTTGCCAGCAACATTTTTTTGATGTCCTCTGGTGCAAAACGACCGCGTCCGACGTCAAGTAACGTCCCGACCATGATCCGGATTTGATTATAGAGAAACCCACTGCCCTGGAACCGAAAGACGAGTTCGTCACCGACTGTCATCAACTCTGCCTCGTAAATCGTCCGGACCCGGTTATCCGTTTCCGTCTTCGCGACACAGAACGAACTGAAGTCGTGCGTTCCGACGAGATGTGCCATCCCTTGACGGATGCGCTCGAGATCGAGCGGATACGGAATATGAACCGATAGATTCCGACGAAACGCATTTTCTTCGCGGCGGACGAAATAGCGGTATTCCTTCCCTACGACATCGTAACGCGCTTCAAAGGTCGGTTCGACCTCCTCGCAGCTCCGGACACGAATATCCGCTGGTAAGAGCGTATTCAGTGCCTTGACGACGTTCTCCGGGGGAATCGCTAGTTCCGTATCAAAATGAATGACTTGCCCGTAGGCATGCACCCTCGCATCCGTCCGTCCCGACCCGATGATCTTGACGGGATGTTTGTGCATCCGCGCAAGCGTCGTTTCAATCACTTCTTGAATCGTCACTCCGTTTGGTTGCACCTGATACCCGGCGTAGCCGGTTCCGTCATATTGAATCGTACATTTTAAACGACGCATTAACCGATCCCTCGCAATCCTACTAAACTGATCATCAGGAGGGCGAGTAGGATGATCAGACCTGTATCCCGCATCGTCCACTTGGATTCCCGTAGACGTGTCCGTCCTTCTCCTCCACGGTACCCCCGTGCTTCCATCGCTGTCGCAAGATCCTCTGCCCGCTTAAAAGCGGAGATGAACAACGGAATCAATAACGGAATGATCGCCCGTAAACGTTCCTTGATCGGTCCTGCTGACAAATCAACACCACGTGCTTGCTGTGCCTTCATGATTTTCTCCGTCTCCTCCGCTAAGGTTGGTAAGAACCGAAGCGAAATCGATAACATGAGCGCAATCTCATGCGTCGGGACACGAACGACCTTGAACGGCTTCAACAACAATTCAATCGCATCCGTCAGTTCGATCGGTGAGGTCGTCAGCGTGACGAGTGTCGTGATCGAGACGAGATAGAAGAAACGTAATGAGACGATGATCGCGAGTCGAAGTCCTTCTTCGTAGATCCGAAGCCAGCCGAGTTCGAAAATCACAGCCCCTTCGCGCGTAAAGAACAGTTGGATGACGAACGTAAAGACGATCAGGAAAAGAATTGGTCGCAGTCCCTTTAGAACATAACGAAGCGGTAAGCGACTACTCATGAGTGCTACGAACGTAAAAATGAGTAAAAAGATGTTCGTTGCTGCATTGTTCGCGAGAAAGACGAGCGGAATGAAGCAGAAAGCAAAGATGATTTTCGCAAGTGCCGACGACCGGTGCAAGTACGACTGACCGGGAATATGTTGTCCGACGATCATTCGCTCACCCCTTTCGTCATCAACCACTCGATCAACTTGGTCTCCGTCCGGATATCCGGTCGTTGCAATCCACGCCGATCAGCGACTTGCCAAGCAAGCGATAAGACGTGCGGAAGATCGAGGTGGAATTGCTCGAGCAATGTCTCTTCTTTAAACAGGTCAAGCGGTAGTCCGTCAAACGCCACCTGGGCGTTTTCCATGACGATGACACGCTCGGCATACTCAAGCACCTGATCCATGTCGTGCGTGATCAGGAGCAATGTCATACCGGTCTCTGCATGGAGCCGGGCAAACAGACTCAGCATATGCTTGCGCCCTTGCGGATCGAGTCCTGCCGTCGGCTCATCGACGATCAACACGTCTGGTTGACTAGCGAGTACGCCGGCAATTGCAACACGCCTCATTTGCCCACCAGACAGGTCAAACGGCGAACGACTCCAAAAGACTTCATCGAGTCCGACAGTCCGTAACGCTTCTTTTGCTAATTGCTCAGCCGTCGCACTATCATGACCAAAGTTCATCGGACCGAACATGACATCCTTTAAGACCGTCTCTTCGAACAATTGATATTCCGGATATTGAAAAACAAGCCCGACGCGACGTCTTAATGGCTTGAGGTCCTGTTTTTTCTTCGGTTCGACGATGATGTCATCGACTTGTACCTTCCCCGCTGTCGGCTTGAGCAACCCATTGATGTGTTGCACGAGCGTCGATTTCCCGGATCCGGTATGCCCTACAAACGCAACAAGCGCCCCTGACGGAATCTCAAGATTCACATCACGTAGCGCGACTCGTTCGAACGGACTATTGAGTTGATACGTATAATTTAATTCCTGGATTAAGATTGGCATAAACGGTTCACCAATTCTCTTTCATCTAGTATCGTCTCCTCGAGTGAGAGACCTTGCGCCCGTAAACGTTCCTGTACCCGAACAACGAATGGAACATCGAGTCCGATGTCTTCTAAGAACGATGCATGACGAAAGACTTCCTGAGGGGATCCTTCTAATACGATTTTCCCGGCATCCATGACGATGACACGACTAGCCCGTAATACTTCGTCTAATTCGTGTGTAATCGCGATGACCGCCATTGGGTGGGTCGCATGGAGTTCTTGAACGGTCGACATGACCTCTTGTCGTGCTAATGGATCAAGCATCGATGTGGCTTCATCGAGCACGAGAACATCAGGGCGCATCGCAAGCGCCGAAGCGATTGCGACACGCTGCTTCTGTCCGCCGGATAGTTGATGGGGTTCCCGATCAACAAAATCCGTAAGGCCAACGCGCGCTAGACTGTCGTCGATACGACGAACCATTTCCTCGCGTGGCACACCCCAGTTTTCTAGAGCAAATGCCACGTCGTCGCGCACGGTCGTGCCAACGAATTGATTATCTGGATTTTGGAAAACGATACCGATCGCTCGACGCATCTCCCACAGTTGTTCCGGATTCGCACTTGAAAAGCGCTCAGCAACCGTAACGGTCCCTGTCTCCGGTAACAACAATCCGTTAAACAATTTCGTCAGCGTTGATTTTCCAGAGCCATTGTGACCAACGATGGCGACCCATTCACCTGAACGAATCGTCAGAGAGACCTCTTGTAGGGCTGCTTGCTCCTGTTCCGGATACCGATAGGTGACCTGTTCCAGTTCAATCAGCTTGTCCATGATCTCTCCTCCTTCATCAAATCAATACTTTCATTTTGTAGCAAAAGGGCAGAAGCGGGATACGCACTGCCCTTTTATGGCGAATCATTTAATGAGGATTAAACGAGTTCGATGATGACCATTTCTGCGCCGTCACCACGACGTGGTCCCATTTTCATGATGCGTGTGTAACCACCTTGACGCTCAGCAAAACGTGGAGCCACATCAGCGAATAATTTTTGGATCGCGTCTTGTGCTTTGCCCTCTGCGTTTTGACCAGCAGCTTCACGGCGAACGAACGATGCAACTTGACGACGAGCGTGGAGATCACCGCGTTTACCTAAAGTGATGAGTTTCTCTACGACTGGACGAAGTTCCTTCGCTTTTTGTTCTGTAGTTTGGATACGCTCATTGATGATGAGATCAGTCGCAAGGTCACGCAAAAGTGCCTTACGTTGTGAGCTTGTACGGCCTAATTTCGAGTATGCCATGGATGGATTCCCTCCTTCGTGCAATTAATAGTATTAGTCTTCTTTGCGCAAGCCTAGTCCGAGTTCGTCGAGTTTCGCTTGAACTTCCTCGAGTGATTTACGTCCGAGGTTACGGACTTTCATCATCTCGTCTTCGCTCTTGTTCGCGAGTTCTTGAACCGTGTTGATACCAGCGCGTTTCAAACAGTTGTACGAACGAACTGAGAGATCGAGTTCTTCGATCGTCATTTCGAGTACTTTTTCTTTTTGATCTTCTTCCTTTTCGACCATGATTTCAGCATGGAGCGCTTCGTCTGTAAGACCAACAAAGATGTTTAAGTGTTCTGTCATGATTTTCGCACCGAGTGACACTGCTTCTTCAGGGCGGATTGAACCGTCCGTCCAAACATCAAGCGTCAATTTATCGAAGCTCGCATCTTGACCAACACGTGTTTTTTCAACTTGATAATTTACACGTTGAATTGGCGTGTAAATTGAGTCGATTGGGATGACACCAATTGGCATATCGTCCCGTTTGTTATCTTCAGCCTGAACATACCCACGACCACGGCGTGCTGTAAGACGCATATGAAGTGATGCACCTTCTGCAAGCGTTGCGATGTGAAGTTCTGGGTTGAGGATTTCGACGTCGCTGTCATGCGTAATGTTCGCAGCAGTGACAACACCAGCGCCTTGAATATCGATCTCAAGCGTTTTCTCTTCTTCCGAGTATACTTTGAGGGCGAGTTTCTTAAGGTTCAAGATGATTTGGGTAACGTCTTCTACAACGCCATCAATCGTCGAGAACTCATGAAGAACGCCATCGATTTGGACAGCAGTGACTGCAGCACCCGGAAGTGAAGACAATAGGATACGACGCAATGAGTTACCAAGCGTTGTACCGAATCCACGCTCAAGCGGCTCAACTACGAATTTACCAAACGTAGCGTTCTCGCTTAACTCGATCGTTTCAATCTTCGGTTTTTCGATTTCGATCATCTGAACCCCTCCTTGAATATCGTCATGTTGGCCATCGCGTTCAATCGCCAACCGCCTTGTGTACGTTTCTACTGCCTTGCTTGGTCAAACGATCAACAAAAGTCTACTCGAATCCCCGCTCTGCAGTACAAGACGGGTTACACGCGACGACGTTTTGGAGGGCGGCAACCGTTGTGTGGTACTGGAGTAACGTCACGGATTGCAGTGACTTCGAGACCGATTGCTTGAAGAGCACGGATAGCTGCTTCACGACCTGCACCAGGACCTTTAACGTTAACTTCTACAGTACGCATACCGTTATCCATTGCTGTTTTAGCAGCTGTTTCAGATGCCATTTGTGCAGCGAAAGGAGTCGATTTACGTGAGCCTTTGAAGCCCATGTTACCTGCAGTTGCCCAAGAGATTGCATTCCCTTGCATATCAGTGATCGTAACGATCGTGTTGTTGAATGTTGAACGGATATGCACGATACCAGATTCAATATTCTTTTTGACTTTACGTTTACTACGAACGTTCTGTTTGCGTTTTGCCATCTTAGTTTACCCTCCCTTACTTCTTCTTGTTCGCTACTGTACGGCGTGGGCCTTTACGAGTACGCGAGTTGTTTTTAGTGTTTTGACCACGAACTGGAAGACCACGACGGTGACGAACACCACGGTAGCAACCGATTTCGATCAAACGTTTGATGTTGAGTGAGATTTCACGACGAAGGTCACCCTCAACTTTGATTTTGTCTAAACCATCACGAAGTTGGTTCAATTGTTCCTCAGTCAAGTCGCGAGTACGAGTATCTTCAGAGATACCAGTTTCTTTCAAGACTTTTTGAGCAGTCGTTTTACCAACACCATAGATGTAAGTGAGTGAGATGACGATGCGTTTCTCACGTGGAATATCTACACCAGCAATACGTGCCATGTGTGCACCTCCTTGTTTAATTACCCTTGTTTTTGTTTATGCTTAGGGTTTTCGCAAATAACCATTACTTTGCCTTTACGGCGGATAACTTTACATTTTTCACAGATCGGTTTAACCGAAGGTCTTACTTTCATTGTGAATACCTCCTCCTGAAAAAATCGGAGTTTTTATTTGAAACGGTATGTGATCCGTCCGCGAGTCAAGTCGTATGGTGACAACTCAACCGTTACTTTATCTCCTGGCAAGATCCGAATGAAGTGCATCCGAATTTTTCCTGAGACGTGCGCGAGGACCGTGTGGCCGTTTTCTAACTCCACCTTAAACATCGCGTTTGGAAGCGGCTCGATAACCGTACCTTCCACTTCGATTACATCTTGTTTCGCCATCAATTATACCCCTTTCTCTATAAAGTTGATTGGGAGCCCAGACGATTTGTAGCGCTAGGGGCTTTCTACAAGAGCCATTGAGAGATCATCGGTCACAAACACGAGTGGATACTGGCTTATAGAAAGGTGACACCAATAACGCGCACAGCTCACTCTGCATCGACCGTTAAGATCTCGTAGCCGTCGTCTGTGATGGCGATGGTGTGCTCAAAGTGGGCGCACATGCTACCGTCCACCGTCACTACCGTCCAATTGTCGGATAGTGTGCGAACATAGCGTTTCCCGACATTGACCATTGGCTCAATTGCCAGTGTCATGCCGGTTTTCAGGCGCGGCCCTTTCCCCGGTGGTCCATAATGTGGAATTTGCGGATCTTCATGCAAATTTTGTCCCACGCCGTGGCCCACATATTCGCGGACTACAGAAAAATTCGCTGCTTCAACATGTGACTGAATCGCATGCGAAATATCTGTCAGGTGCACGCCAGCTTTGGCGCGCTCCAATCCTTTATACAGAGATTCTTCAGTTACGTCAAGTAACCGCTTCGTCTCTTCAGAGATTGTACCTACCGGATATGTCCAGGCTGAATCTCCGTGATACCCATTGTACTCTGCTCCGATGTCAATCGAGATGATGTCACCGTCCTGAAGTACACGATCTCCCGGAATACCATGGACAAGCTCTTCGTTCACGGAAGCACAGATGCTACCCGTGAAACCATTATACCCTTTAAACGATGGTGTTGCCCCTTGACTTCGAATATAGCGTTCAGCGATCACGTCGAGTTGCCCCGTCGTGATACCTGGGCGAATATGAGCTTGAAGCTCCTTATGCGTCCGGGCGACGATTTGTCCTGCTTTACGCATGATGTCGATTTCACGCGGCGCTTTCGTGATGATCATTACTGATCACCAAGGAGTGCCTGAACATCGGAATATACATCGTTGATTGGACGATCACCGTCCAAATTACGAAGATACCCTTTTTCTGCGTAAAAGTCAATCAAAGGTTGCGCTTGAGCGACGTTGACTTCCAAGCGACGACGTACTGTCTCCTCTTGGTCATCTTCACGTTGTACAAGTGCTGATCCGTCGATATCACAGATTCCCTCCACTTTTGGTGGGTTGTAGAGAACATGATACGTTGCTCCGCAAGTTGGGCAAATCCGGCGACCTGTCAAACGAGGGACAAGTTTCTCCGGGTCTACACCAATGTGGATGACGTGATCAATTTGTTTGCCCAGATCTTCAAGTAATGCTTCAAGAGCATCTGCTTGTTTCACTGTGCGCGGGAAACCGTCAAGGAGAAAACCATTTGCACAGTCTTCTTTGGCGAGACGCTCACGTACGATGCCGATTGTGACTTCGTCCGGAACGAGTTCCCCTTTATCCATGTATGATTTCGCTTCTTGTCCGAGTGGCGTTGAATCTTTGATCGCCGCGCGGAACATGTCGCCTGTCGAGATGTGGGGGATCGCATAGTCTTCGATGATTTTCGCAGCCTGCGTTCCTTTACCAGCACCCGGCAAACCCATCAATACTAGATTCATGTCGGTAGCCTCCACTTCTATAGCTCTATAGACACAACAGAAAGGAAAGGGATGGTCCCCTTCCTCCCGCCTTATCGGATAAAGCCTTTGTAGTGTCGTTTAACCAATTGGCTTTCAATCTGTTTCATCGTCTCTAGTCCTACACCGATGACGATCAACAAGCTCGTTCCACCAATCTGCACCGAGTTCGGCAAGCCAGCAAACTTAATGAAGAATGTCGGCGTCACCGCGATGACAGCAAGGAAGAGTGAACCGAAGAATGTCAAACGGTATAGAATCTTCGTGATGTACTGCTCCGTTTGCTTACCAGGACGAATACCAGGAATGTATCCGCCTTGTTTTTGAAGGTTCTCTGCCATTTGTTCCGGATTAACCTGAACGAATGTGTAGAAGTACGAGAACGCGATGATCAGTGCCACATAGATCGACATACCGATTGGACTCGTGTAGTCGAAGATGTCACGGATCTTCGCTGCTGTTTCCGCACTTGCAAAGAAACTCGCAATCGTTGGTGGCGTCACCATGAACGACACCGCGAAGATGACTGGAATAACACCGGCAGCGTTCAATTTGATCGGTAAGTGTGCCGATTGACCGCCAACTGGTGTCCGGTTCACCGTACGCTTAGCGTACTGAATCGGAATCTTACGTGCAGCTTGCTGAACATAAATGACTCCGACGATGACCGCGATGATGATTAAAAGCAAGAGTACGATATAAAGCACGTTTACAAACAAAGCATCCCCTGCATTTTGGAGCTTCGTTTCGTAAATCTGGCGGAATGCATTCGGGAAGCCCGCGACGATCCCAGCGAAGATGATCATTGATATCCCGTTACCAATGCCCTTCTCCGTGATGAGTTCACCAATGAACATCAAGAATGCTGTTCCCGCTGTCAATACGAGTGCAATCATAACGTATGTCCAGGTGCCGAACTGTTCGTCGACAAGACCTGGGTAGATACGGTTAAATCCAAGCGCGATTCCAAACGCTTGGACTAAGCCGAGTACGATCGTTCCATAGCGCGTTACCGTTGCTAACTTCTTACGGCCCGCCTCTCCTTGTTTTGCCCATTCGGCAAACTTTGGAACAACGTCCATCTGTAAGAGTTGGACAACGATCGAGGCCGTGATATACGGCATGATTCCCATCGCAAAGAGTGAGAAATTCTGCAAAGCATTCCCACCGAACGAGTTCAAGAAACCAAGAATACCATTCTGGTCGATCTTGAACACTTCCGTGTTTACCATTGGCACCGGGATATGTGCTCCGATCCGGAACACGATGACCAATGCCAAGGTAAAGAGAATGCGCCGACGAATGTCAGCTACGCGCCACATATTGGAGATCGCTTGAAACATTAGATCACCTCAACCGTACCGCCGGCAGCTTCGATTGCTTGCTTCGCAGCGTCGGAGAACTTATGAGCTTTGACTGTTAGTTTCTTTTCGATCTTACCGTTAGAAAGAATTTTCACGCCGTCTTTCATGCCTTTGACTGCACGAGTCTCGACAAGAAGTTCTGGAGTGACTTCAGTTCCTTCTTCAAAACGGTTGAGTGTGTCAAGGTTAATGACCGCGAACTCTTTACGAGTTGGGTTGTTGAAGCCGCGTTTTGGTAAACGACGGTAAAGTGGGTTTTGTCCACCTTCGAAACCTGGACGAACACCACCGCCTGAACGAGCTTTTTGACCTTTGTGACCACGGCCAGAAGTCTTACCGTTACCAGAAGACATACCGCGACCTACACGGTTGCGTTCTGAACGTGAACCAGCAGCTGGTTTCAATTCATGGAGTTTCATAGTGGGGCACCTCCTCATAAAATTATATCGAACTATTACTCTTGAATTTCTTTTACTGTCACTAAGTGTGACACGTGGTTAATCATCCCACGCATAGCAGCGTTGTCAGGTACGACAACAGTCTGGTGCATCTTACGGAGACCAAGCGTACGAGTAGTAACGCGTTGGTTCTCCGGACGACCGATCATGCTGCGTGTGAGGGTAACTGCGAGTTTCGCCATCTGTTTTCCCTCCCTTTCTTAACCGCGAAGTTCTTCGACGGTTTTACCGCGGAGTTTCGCAACTTCTTCAGCACGTTTGAGTGATGTGAGACCTTCGACAGTCGCACGAACCATGTTGATTGGAGTGCTTGATCCAAGTGATTTTGAAAGAATGTCGTTGATTCCCGCTAATTCGAGAACCGCACGAACTGGACCACCAGCGATGACTCCAGTACCTTCAGAAGCAGGCTTCAAGAAGACGTGACCTGCACCGAATACACCGTTGACTTCGTGTGGAATTGTTGTGTTAACGATTGGAACGTTAACCATGTTTTTCTTAGCATCTTCGATTGCTTTACGGATCGCTTCAGGCACTTCCTGAGCTTTACCCGTACCGAAACCTACGTGACCATTCTTGTCACCAACGACGACGAGGGCAGCAAAACGGAAGCGACGGCCACCTTTTACTACTTTCGCGACGCGGTTTACGGTAACAACGCGTTCTTCGAGTTGATCCATGTTAATTTCTAACTGGCGCATGTAGAGGTTCCCTCCTTTTCTATTAGAATTTGAGACCAGCTTCACGAGCTGCTTCAGCTACAGCTTTGATACGTCCATGATAGAGATATCCTCCACGGTCGAAAACGACTGTTTCGATACCTTTTTCAAGAGCGCGCTCAGCTGCGAGCTTACCAACTGCTGCCGCAGCGTCAGTCGTGTTGCCTTTTTCAAGGTCGAGTGATGATGCAGATGCGAGTGTTGCATGTGTTGCATCGTCAATGACTTGTACGTAAATGTTCTTGTTCGAACGGAATACGTTCATACGTGGACGTGTTGCAGTCCCGATGATTGTACGACGGACACGACCATGACGTTTTTTACGCGTAGCGTTTTTATCTGCCTTTGAGATCATTTATGCCACTCCTTTCCGGTCAATTCGCATTCGCGAATTACTTACCTGTTTTACCTTCTTTACGACGAACGACTTCATCACTGTAACGAATACCTTTACCTTTGTACGGCTCAGGTTGACGGTACGAACGGATCAATGCAGCGACGTGACCAACACGTTCTTTGCTGATTCCGCGAACGATGAGTTGCGTATTCGTAGGAACTTCGACTTCGATGCCTTGTTCCGGAGTGTACTCGATTGGGTGTGAGTAACCGAGGTTGAGTACGATTTTGTTACCTTGCTTTTGTGCACGGTAACCAACACCTTGGATATCGAGTGTCTTAGCGAAACCGTTGCTTACACCTTCGACCATGTTCGCGATAAGCGCACGAGTCGTTCCGTGGATCGTACGGTTTGCTTTCTCGTCGTTCGGACGAGTGACAGTCAATTCATTACCTTCTACGTTGATCGCCATAGCTGGGCTGAACTCGCGTGAGAGTTCCCCTTTAGGACCTTTTACCGTAACCGTGTTGTTTTCAACTGTTACTGTAACGCCTGCTGGGATGACGACTGGCTTTTTACCAATACGTGACATTTAAGACACCTCCGTTCTTTTTATGCGTGTATTACCAGATGTATGCGATCACTTCGCCGCCGACTTTTTGTTGGCGAGCTTCTTTATCAGTCATTACACCTTTAGATGTTGAAACGATAGCGATTCCGAGACCACCGAGTACTTTCGGGATTTCATCAGCTTTCGCGTAAACGCGAAGACCTGGTTTCGAGATACGTTTGAGTCCAGTGATAACGCGCTCGTTGCTTGCGCCGTATTTAAGGAATACGCGGAGCGTACCTTGTTTGCTGTCCTCGAGATATTCAACATCGCGGATGAAACCTTCACGTTTGAGGATTTCAGCGACTTCACGTTTGATTGTAGAAGCTGGCATTTCCAACTTCTCATGGCGAACCATGTTTGCATTACGAATGCGTGTAAGCATATCTGCAATCGGATCTGTCATAACCATGCGATGTACCTCCTTTCACAACTTTAATGAATTACCAGCTTGCTTTTTTAACACCAGGGATTTGACCTTTATGAGCAAGATCACGGAACTTAATACGGCTGATACCGAATTTACCAATGTAACCGTGTGGACGGCCAGTGATACTACAACGGTTGTGTAAACGAACCGCTGAAGAGTTACGTGGGAGTTTGCTCAAGCCGATGTAGTCGCCTTGTGCTTTCAATTCTGCGCGTTTTTCAGCGTAGCGCTCAACGAGTGCTTGACGTTTTACTTCACGTGCGATCATTGATTTCTTAGCCATGTTGTCGACCTCCCTTATTTTTGGAATGGCATGCCGAGTGCAGTGAGAAGCTCACGTGACTCTTCATCCGTGTTAGCAGTAGTTACGATAACGATGTCCATACCACGGACTTTCGATACGCGATCGTAGTCGATCTCTGGGAAGATCAATTGTTCCTTCACGCCTAGCGTGTAGTTACCACGGCCATCGAAAGATTTTTTCGATACGCCACGGAAGTCACGTACACGTGGAAGTGACACGTTGATCAACTTGTCGAGGAATTCGTACATGCGCTCGCCACGAAGTGTAACCTTCGCACCGATTGGCATACCTTCACGAAGTTTGAAACCAGCGATTGATTTCTTAGCTTTCGTGATGAGTGGTTTCTGACCAGTGAGGAGCTGAAGCTCTTCAACTGCCATGTCAAGTGCCTTAGAGTTCGTAACAGCGTCACCAACACCCATGTTGATTACGATTTTATCGACTTTCGGCGCTTGCATTACAGAACTGTAATTGAATTTCTCCATCATTACTTTGACGATTTCGTCTTGGTATTTAGCTTTTAAACGGTTCATCAGAAAGTGGACCTCCTTTCTTTAAATCTTCTTATTTATCTAAAGCTTCGCCCGATTTTTTAGCGATACGTACTTTCTTGCCGTCAACCACAGTGAAACCAACGCGTGTTGGGTTACCTGTCTTAGGGTCGATGAGCATAACGTTCGATACGTGAATCGGTGCTTCTTTCTCGACAATTCCGCCTTGCGGGTTGAGTTGAGAAGGTTTTGAGTGTTTTTTGATCATGTTAACGCCTTCGACGATTACGCGATCTTTTTTAGGCATAGCTGTAAGGACAACGCCTTGTTTGCCTTTGTCTTTACCAGTCATAACCTGAACTTTATCACCTTTTTTGACATGCATCGTTAGAGCACCTCCTTGTAGGAATTCTTTGGAATTAAAGTACTTCCGGTGCCAACGAGACGATCTTCATGAAGTCTTTTTCACGAAGTTCGCGTGCGACTGGTCCGAAGATACGTGTGCCACGTGGGCTTTTGTCATCTTTGATGATGACTGCTGCGTTTTCGTCAAAACGGATGTACGAACCGTCTTTACGACGAACGCCACGTTTAGTACGAACGACTACTGCGCGTACAACTTCACCTTTTTTGACAACGCCACCTGGTGTTGCTTGTTTTACTGTACAAACAATAACGTCACCGATGTTAGCAGTTTTACGACCAGAACCACCGAGGACTTTGATCGTCAAGACTTCACGAGCTCCTGAGTTGTCTGCTACTTTTAAGCGAGATTCTTGTTGAATCATACGATTGTACCTCCCTCCGGATGTTTATTCACCCGAACTAATTAGAGTTTAGATGATTACTGCTTCTTCAATGACTTCTACGAGACGGAAACGTTTGTCCTTAGATAATGGACGTGTTTCTTGAATGCGTACAACATCACCGATTTTAGCTGTGTTGTTTTCATCATGCGCTTTGTACTTTTTAGAGTAGTTTACGCGTTTGCCGTAAAGCTTGTGCTTTACTTTTGTTTCAACTGTAACTACGATCGTTTTGTCCATTTTGTCAGAAACGACGCGTCCAGTTAACACTTTGCGGTTGTTAGTGCGTTCCATTGAGTGTTCCTCCTCTCAGAATCCGAGTGAATTATGCGTTGTTGATGCCGAGTTCGCGTTCACGAAGAACGGTTTTCGCGCGTGCAATCGACTTGCGCACTTCACGGATACGAGCAGGGTTCTCAAGCTGACCAGTCGCGAGTTGGAAACGAAGGTTGAACAACTCTTCTTTCCACGAACCGACTTTACCGTTAAGCTCTTCAGTTGTTTGCTGACGGAGATCAGTTGCTTTCATTCGTATCACCACCATTTTCTTCACGTTTTACGAACTTACATTTTACTGGAAGTTTGTGTGATGCAAGACGGAGAGCTTCGCGTGCGATCTCTTCCGATACTCCTGCGATTTCGAACATTACTTTACCCGGTTTGACGACTGCTACCCAGCCCTCCGGAGCACCTTTACCTGAACCCATTCGGACTTCAAGAGGTTTTTTAGTGTATGGCTTGTGTGGGAAGATCTTGATCCACACTTTACCACCACGTTTCATATAACGAGTCATCGCGATACGCGCTGATTCGATTTGACGGCTAGTGATCCAGCTAGCTTCTTGAGCTTGGATACCGAACTCGCCGAAGTGTACTGTAGTACCACGTTTCGCTTTACCACGCATGTTGCCGCGGTGAACACGACGATATTTTACACGTTTTGGTAACAACATGTTGTGTTGCCTCCTTCCCTAGACGGATGTGGATTATTCTTCGTTTGCTGCTGCTTTTTTCGTAGGAAGCACTTCACCGTGGTGGAGCCATACTTTTACGCCAATTTTGCCGTAAGTTGTATCAGCTTCTGCAGTACCGTAATCGATGTCTGCACGGAGTGTATGAAGTGGAACTGTTCCTTCCGAATACTTCTCAGAACGAGCGATATCAGCGCCACCAAGACGACCAGAAACTTCAGTCTTGATTCCTTTGATACCAGAACGCATTGAGCGTTGGATTGATTGCTTCATAGCACGACGGAACGATACGCGACCTTCAAGTTGGCGAGCGATGTTCTCAGCGACGAGCTTAGCAACTGCATCCGGGTTTTTCACTTCAACGACGTTAACGTGAACGCGTTTGCCTTTTGCAAGGTTAGTGATGTCTTTACGAAGTGTTTCGATTTCAGAACCGCCTTTACCGATAACCATACCAGGCTTAGCAGTGTGAAGTGAGATGTTCAAGCGGTTAGCTGCGCGCTCGATTTCTACTTTAGAGACACTAGCGTCTTTAAGACGTTTTTCGATATATTCACGAACTACGTAGTCTTCATGAAGGAGATCAGCATAGTCTTTATCTGCGAACCAACGTGATTCCCAGTCTTTGATGATACCTACGCGAAGACCAGTTGGGTTAATCTTCTGACCCACGGTAATCCCTCCTTATTTTTCAGATACCACGATGTGAACGTGGCTCGTACGTTTGTTGATGCGGCTTGCGCGACCCATTGCACGTGGGCGGAAACGTTTGAGCGTTGGACCTTCGTTTACGTAAGCCTCAGTGACTACGAGGTTTTCGATGTTCATGTCGAAGTTGTGCTCAGCGTTCGCGATTGCCGATTTCAATACTTTCTCAACGATTGGCGTTGCTGCCTTGTTCGTGTAAGCAAGAATCGAAAGTGCTTCGCCGATTTGCTTCCCGCGGATTAAGTCTACTACGAGACGTGCCTTACGAGGAGCAATGCGAACCATATTAGCCGATGCTTTTGATTGCATAATGAGTACCTCCCCTCAGATTAACGTTTCGTTTTCTTATCGTTTCCAGCATGTCCTTTGTAAGAACGTGTTGGAGCGAATTCACCAAGTTTGTGACCGACCATATCTTCTGTCACGTAAACCGGTACGTGTTTACGACCATCGTAGACAGCGATCGTGTGACCGATGAACTCTGGGAAGATTGTCGAGCGGCGTGACCAAGTTTTGATGACATGTTTGTCACCAGCTTCGTTGGCTTTATCAACCTTAGCGAGCAGATGGTGATCTGCGAATGGACCTTTTTTCAAGCTGCGACCCATAGTTGTACCTCCCTTTGGCATGATTCAGGAACGGTTCCTACGAACCGTCCAGAAATCATGTAATTATTTTTTAGAACGACGGACGATATATTTATCGCTCGCTTTGTTTTTCTTACGAGTTTTGTATCCGAGTGCCGGTTTACCCCAAGGAGTAAGTGGGCCCGAACGACCGATTGGAGCACGTCCTTCACCACCACCGTGTGGGTGATCGACTGGGTTCATGACAGAACCACGAACTGTAGGACGTTTTCCGAGCCAGCGTGAACGACCAGCTTTACCGATATTGACGAGCTCGTGCTCTTCATTACCGACAGCGCCGACTGTTGCACGGCAAGTAGCAAGGATCATACGAGTTTCGCCTGATTGAAGACGAACGATCGCGTATTTACCATCTTTACCGAGAAGCTGAGCAGAAGTACCAGCTGCGCGAACGAGCTGACCACCTTTACCTGGCTTAAGTTCGATGTTGTGGATCAACGTACCGACTGGGATGTTTGAAAGTGGAAGAGCATTACCGACTTTAATGTCAGCTTCTGGTCCAGCCATGACTTGCATGTCTACTTTCAAACCTTTCGGTGCGAGGATGTAGCGTTTTTCACCATCGATGTAGTGGATCAATGCGATGTTAGCAGAGCGGTTTGGATCGTACTCAATTGTAGCGACACGACCAGCGATGCCATCCTTGTTCCGTTTGAAGTCGATGATACGATATTTACGTTTGTGTCCGCCACCTTGGTGACGTACTGTCAAGCGACCTTGGTTGTTACGTCCGCCCTTTTTCGAAAGCTTTTCAGTTAACGATTTTTCAGGACGTGAAGCCGTAATCTCAGCAAAGTCGAGTGCAGTCATATTACGACGACCGTTAGTGGTCGGTTTAAACTTTTTAATTCCCATCGAGAGTTCCCTCCTTTTCTACAGAGTTCCGATTAACCGAGGTAATCGAGTTCTTTGCTATCTGCAGTAAGCGTGACGACCGCTTTTTTGCGGCGTGCTGTGTAACCAGCGTGACGACCTACGCGTTTTGCTTTTGGTTTTGAGATTAATGTGTTGACTTTGTCAACTTTCACTCCGAAGATCGCTTCAACTGCATCTTTGATTTGAGTCTTAGATGCCTTCACGTCTACTTCGAATGTGTACTTTTTCTCAGCCATTTGGTTTACTGAACGTTCAGTAATGACAGGACGTTTGATAATGTCGTGTGTGTGTGCCATTATGCAAGCACCTCCTCTACTCTCGCAACAGCGTCCTTCGTAATGATGACTTTGTCATGAGCGACAAGATCAAGGACGTTTACACCTGCAGCGTCAACGACTGTGACACCTGGGATGTTGCGTGTTGAAAGAACGACTGACTCGTTGTAATCAGCAGTAACGACGAGAACTTTACGTTCGATTGAAAGAGCAGCGAATACTGCGATCATGTCCTTAGTTTTAGGAGCATCGATTGTCAATCCTTCAAGAACGATGAACTCGTTGTTAGCGACTTTCGAAGAAAGTGCTGAACGAAGTGCGAGACGACGAACCTTTTTAGGAAGTTTGTAAGCGTACGAACGTGGTGTTGGACCGAAGACTGTTCCACCGCCAACCCATTGTGGCGAACGGATCGAACCTTGGCGTGCACGACCAGTACCTTTTTGTTTCCATGGTTTACGGCCGCCACCGCGAACTTCCGAGCGACCTTTTGTATCATGTGTACCTTGGCGACGTGAAGCTTGTTGCATGACGATTGCATCGTATACGACTGCTTCATTTGGCTCGATTCCGAAAACGGCATCTGCGAGCTCGATGTCTCCAACTTGTGTACCTGTTTGGTTAAGCAAAGCTACTTTAGGCATTCGTTATTCCTCCTTTCCTTGCAAACGGATTAGTTGCCTTTAACCGCAGATTTGATGACAACTTGGCTCTTACGTGCGCCTGGGATAGCACCCTTGACGAGGAGTAAGCCGCGTTCTGCATCAACTTTTACGATTTCAAGGTTTTGAACAGTGATTTGCTCTCCACCCATGCGTCCAGGGAGCAATTTCCCTTTGAATACACGGTTAGGAGCAACAGGACCCATTGAACCTGGGCGACGGTGGTAACGCGAACCGTGAGCCATTGGACCACGTGATTGGTTGTGACGCTTGATTGCACCAGCGAAACCTTTACCTTTCGACGTACCTGTTACATCAACCATTTCGCCTGCAGCGAAAGTATCTGCTTTAATCTCTTGACCGATTTCGAAATCTGCTACTGATGTACGGATTTCTTTAATGAAGCGCTTAGGTGTCGCGTTTGCTTTCGCAGCGTGACCTTTTTGCGGTTTGTTTTGACGACCTTCTTTGATATCACCAAAGCCGAGTTGGACTGCTTCGTAACCGTCAACTTCCGTTGTTTTCAATTGAAGAACAACGTTACCTTCGACTGAAACGACAGTAACAGGGACGACTTCGCCTGACTCGTTGAAGATTTGTGTCATACCGAGTTTAGTTCCTAAGATTCCTTTAGCCATGAGATACACCTCCTAATATTGAATGATTTTGATCTTCTGGCTAGTATCAACTATCTATAGAAGAAAAATTAAAGTTTGATTTCGATGTCAACGCCCGATGGAAGTTCGAGACGCATAAGCGCATCAACAGTTTTCGGTGTTGGGTTAACGATGTCGATCAAACGTTTGTGTGTACGCATTTCGAACTGCTCACGAGCATCTTTATACTTGTGAACGGCACGAAGTACTGTGTAGACCGCTTTCTCCGTTGGGAGTGGGATCGGACCAGATACAGTAGCACCTGAACGTTTTGCTGTGTCGACAATCTTCTCAGCCGATTGATCAAGCACGCGGTGATCGTATGCTTTCAAACGGATCCGAATTTTTTCATTTGCCATGTTATTTCCCTCCTTTTCGCCTATTTCGTAAATAGACATTCTCCGCGGAAATTTCCACACTAGCCATGGCAATGCCGCCTGGTGTGTCATAACCTCCCGCTTCATCGCGTTGTGTTTGTGACCAACATATTCTATCATACTGAATCACCAGCAAGAATGCAAGCACTAATAAAATAGAATATGTATTCAAGTCTCTCACCACTCGCACAAACACTTTCCTCAGTATATAAGATGTCAGACCATGTTGCAAGACTGTTTTCAAAGAAATGAAAAAAGGTCTTCCGCCACGGGAGACGGAAGACCTTTGTCTTAAAAATTACTCAACGATTTCTGTAACTGATCCAGCGCCTACTGTACGGCCACCTTCACGGATTGAGAAACGAGTTTCTTTTTCAAGAGCGATTGGTGCGATGAGTTCAACAGTCATTTCGATGTTGTCCCCAGGCATAACCATTTCAGTACCTTCTGGAAGTTGAACCATACCAGTTACGTCAGTTGTACGGAAGTAGAACTGCGGGCGGTAGTTCGCGAAGAATGGCGTGTGACGGCCACCCTCTTCTTTAGAAAGAACGTAAACTTGCGCTTTGAACTTTTTGTGTGGTGTGATTGTGTTTGGTTTCGCGAGAACTTGTCCACGCTCGATGTCGTCACGTGATACACCACGGAGAAGAGCACCGATGTTGTCGCCAGCTTCAGCATAGTCAAGAAGCTTACGGAACATCTCTACACCAGTACATACTGATTTTTTAGTTTCTTCGTGAAGACCAACGATTTCGATCTCGTCGTTGACTTTAAGAACTCCACGCTCAACGCGGCCAGTAGCAACTGTACCACGACCAGTGATTGAGAAGACATCCTCAACTGGCATCATGAAGTCTTTTTCAGTGTCACGAGTTGGTTCTGGGATGTACTCATCGACAGCTGCCATGAGTTCAAGAATTTTTTCTTCCCATTTAGCTTCGCCGTTAAGCGCGCCAAGAGCAGAACCTTGGATAACTGGGAGGTCATCACCTGGGAAGTCGTACTCAGAAAGAAGTTCACGGATTTCCATTTCGACGAGCTCAAGAAGCTCTTCGTCGTCAACCATGTCAACTTTGTTCATGAATACTACGATGAAAGGAACACCTACTTGACGTGAAAGCAAGATGTGCTCACGTGTTTGTGGCATTGGACCATCTGTTGCAGAAACAACGAGGATCGCGCCGTCCATTTGTGCAGCACCAGTGATCATGTTTTTAACATAGTCAGCGTGACCTGGGCAGTCAACGTGTGCATAGTGGCGTTTTTCTGTTTCGTACTCGATGTGAGCTGTTGCGATTGTGATACCGCGCTCGCGCTCTTCTGGAGCACCATCGATTTGGTCAAACTTAGTTGCAGCTTTACCTTGTGCTTTTGCAAGTACAGCTGAGATAGCTGCTGTTAAAGTTGTTTTACCGTGGTCGACGTGGCCGATTGTACCAACGTTAACGTGCGGTTTAGAACGGTCGAATTTTTCCTTACCCATTCTGAATTCCTCCTCTATGTGTCTAATAATTTTTTATAACTAGGAAGGTGAGTCGTAAGATAACGTACACCTTCCTTAGCTTACACTAATCATAAAAGCGTGACAACCTGTGAAGGATTAGCCGTTCGCTTTTTTGATGATTTCTTCCGCAACTGATTTCGGTACTTCTTCGTAGTGATCGAAGTGCATCGAGTACGTTCCGCGACCTTGTGTGCGTGAACGAAGACCAGTAGCGTATCCGAACATTTCAGAAAGTGGAATCATTGAACGGACAACTTGAGCGTTACCGCGTGCTTCCATACCTTCTACGCGACCACGGCGTGATGTAACATCACCCATGATGTCTCCCATGTATTCGTCTGGGATGACGATTTCAACTTTCATCATTGGCTCAAGGATAACAGCGCCGCTCTTATCTTTGAGTTGTTTGACTGCCATTGAAGCCGCAACTTTAAATGCCATCTCGTTTGAGTCGACATCGTGGTACGATCCGAAGACGAGTGAAGCTTTTACGTCAACGACCGGGTAACCAGCAAGGATACCGTTTTGAAGTGCTTCTTCGATTCCGTTTTCAACCGCTGGGATGTATTCACGTGGAACAACACCACCGACGATTTTGTTGTTGAACTCGAAGCCAGCGCCTTCTTCGTTCGGCTCGAATTCTACGACGACGTGACCATACTGACCACGACCACCAGATTGACGAGCGAACTTCGAATCGATCTTCGCCGCTTGGCGGATCGTTTCACGGTAAGCTACTTGTGGAGCACCAACGTTTGCTTCGACTTTGAACTCGCGACGCATACGGTCAACGATGATGTCGAGGTGAAGCTCACCCATACCTGAGATGATCGTTTGACCAGTCTCTGGGTTTGTTTCAGTGCGGAACGTTGGATCCTCTTCAGCAAGCTTAGCGAGGGCTTGACCCATTTTATCTTGGTCAGCTTTCGTTTTTGGTTCGATAGCGACCGAGATAACTGGTTCTGGGAATGTCATTGATTCGAGAACGACGTTGTCTTTCTCTGCACAAAGCGTATCTCCAGTAGTCGTATCTTTCAAACCTACAGCTGCAGCGATGTCACCCGCGTATACCATCGGGATCTCTTCACGGCTGTTTGCGTGCATTTGAAGGATACGTCCAAGACGCTCACGTTTGCCTTTTGTTGAGTTTTTAACGTACGATCCTGCCGAAGCTGTACCAGAGTACACACGGAAGAATGTCAATTTACCGACGTAAGGGTCAGTCATGACTTTGAACGCGAGTGCAGAGAATGGTGCTTCGTCCGAAGACTCACGCACGATTTCTTCATCCGTATCCATGTCGATACCTGAGATCGCTTTTACGTCGATTGGTGATGGGAGGTAATCGAGAACTGCGTCAAGCATGAGCTGAACACCTTTGTTCTTGAATGCCGAACCTACGAGTACAGGATAGAAGTCAACTGTCAGAGTTGCTTTACGGATAGCCGCTTTCAACTCGTCGATTGTGATTTCTTCACCCTCGAGGTATTTCATCATCAATTCTTCTTCGTAATCCGCAACTGCTTCGATCAATGATCCACGGAGTTCTTCAGCTTGATCAGCGAGATCAGCTGGGAAACCGTCAGTCACTTCGATGTCAGTTCCGAGATCGTTACCGTACATGTATGTTTTCTGTTCGACGAGGTCGATGATTCCTTTGAATTCATCTTCCGCACCGATTGGAAGTTGGATCGCGTGTGCGTTCGCTTGGAGGCGTTCGCGAAGCGTTCCGACCGAGTACAAGAAGTCTGCACCGATTTTATCCATTTTGTTAACGAAAACGATACGTGGTACGCCGTAAGTTGTAGCTTGGCGCCATACTGTCTCAGTTTGTGGCTCAACACCAGACTGAGCGTCAAGTACTGCTACCGCACCATCAAGTACGCGAAGTGAACGTTCAACCTCAACTGTGAAGTCTACGTGTCCAGGTGTATCGATGATGTTTACGCGGTTACCTTTCCATTGAGCAGTTGTTGCTGCCGATGTAATCGTGATCCCACGCTCTTGCTCTTGCTCCATCCAGTCCATTTGTGAAGCACCTTCGTGCGTTTCACCAATCTTGTGGATACGACCCGTGTAATACAGGATACGCTCAGTCGTTGTTGTTTTACCAGCATCGATGTGAGCCATGATCCCGATGTTACGAGTGTTCTTAAGGGAGAATTCTCTTGCCATCTTTAAACATTCTCCTTTCGCATTTTAGTTTAGTGGTCGTGTGTTGCCACACGTCATGACTATACCCGAAAGCCACCTCATAATTCCATTGAAAATGGCATGCATGAGGTGGTGATTTTCGGAATTACCAGCGGTAGTGAGCAAACGCTTTGTTCGCTTCCGCCATTTTGTGCATATCTTCGCGCTTCTTAACAGAAGCACCAGTGTTGTTTGCAGCGTCCATGATTTCGTTAGCAAGGCGCGCATCCATAGTTTTTTCGTTACGGAGACGTGAGTAGTTCACGAGGTAACGAAGTGCGAGTGTCGTACGACGCTCTGGGCGAACTTCGACAGGAACTTGATAGTTAGCTCCACCTACACGGCGTGCTTTAACTTCAAGAACTGGCATGATGTTGTTCATCGCTTCTTCAAAGACTTCCATTGCATCGCGACCTGAACGTTCAGCGATAGTTTCGAAAGCTTTGTATAAGATTTGTTGAGCAGTACCTTTTTTACCATCTAACATAAGACGGTTGATAAGGCGGGTAACGAGTTTAGAGTTGTAGATCGGATCAGCCATTACATCACGACGTTCTGCTTGACCTTTACGTGGCATTCCGAGTCCCTCCTTTCATATAGTGAGGTGATATCTTAAGATATCTAGATTATTTTTTAACTTTAGGACGTTTCGTACCGTATTTCGAACGACCTTGCATACGGCCGTCAACACCAGCTGTATCAAGCGCACCACGAACGATGTGGTAACGTACCCCTGGTAAGTCTTTTACGCGGCCGCCGCGGATAAGAACAACACTGTGCTCTTGAAGATTGTGGCCGATACCTGGGATGTAAGCTGTTACTTCCATTGTGTTCGTCAAACGTACACGTGCGTATTTACGAAGAGCCGAGTTCGGTTTCTTCGGAGTCATTGTACCTACACGAGTACAAACACCACGTTTTTGTGGTGAGCTGATGTCAGTACGAGCTTTAATGAAGCTGTTGTACCCTTTGTTCAGCGCTGGCGAATCTGATTTCACAACTTTTGATTGACGTCCTTTACGGACTAATTGGTTGATAGTAGGCATCTTTGAGATCCTCCCTTCCTGAATTCATGACAAATTTCAAAACCACCGAGCCGGGTGGTTCATCGAAAGTCATAATGAAACGTTTTGCGTGGCTCAGGCATTCCATCGCCACACAAAACGCATTATCAAACTTTCTTAATGGCAACAGCTGTTGCTGCGACATCGATTCCACAAGCTTTTCCAAGCTCTTGCTTAGAAGGAACATTCACGACTGGAACGTTAGCTTGTTTCGCCGCTTCGAGCAATGCTTGTTTTACGTGTTCATCTGCGTCATCCGCAATGATCACTTCCGACGCCTTGCCAGATCGCAATGCTTTGAGCGTTTGCTTTTGACCGACAAACTTCAAATCTGCGCCGACTACTTTTTTGTAAGACATGAAGATATCCTCCAAAATAACACAGCCGGTTGGCAACACTATATCATAGTAGCACCGCCATACCGGCGTGTCAAGGCGTTTTATTCTACCGGAGAATCGGCTTCTACAGGTGCTTCGCCAGCTACTTCGAGATCGATCTGACGGTAACGTGACATCCCAGTACCAGCTGGAACCAACTTACCGATGATGACGTTCTCTTTCAAGCCGCGAAGGTAGTCGCTCTTCCCTTTAATCGCTGCATCCGTAAGGACACGAGTCGTTTCTTGGAACGACGCAGCCGATAGGAATGAATCTGTTTCAAGTGACGCTTTCGTGATACCGAGAAGAACTGGTTTCGCCGAAGCGAGAGCTTTCCCGTTACGGAGCGCTTCTTTACAAGCTTCCTTGAACGTGCTGATATCGACGAGCGAACCTGGTAAGAGTGAAGTCTCACCAGACTCGATGACACGTACGCGACGAATCATTTGGCGAACCATGACCTCGACGTGTTTGTCACCGATCTCAACCCCTTGCATCCGGTATACTTTTTGAACTTCTTGAAGCAAGTAGTTCTGAACGCCGGATACACCTTTAACGTTCAAGAGCTCTTTCGGATCGATCGAACCTTCCGTGAAGACTTGACCGGCTTTGACCTCGTCCCCGAGCTGAACACGTAGACGCGAACCGAATGGGATCGTGTATGTGCGTGTTTCGCTGAGTCCTTGGACCGTCAATTCACGTTTGTCACGCGATTCCGTGAAGTCGATGACTTGACCATCGATTTCCGAGATGACCGCTTGACCTTTCGGGTTACGCGCTTCGAACAACTCTTGGATACGCGGAAGACCTTGTGTGATATCGTCCCCGGCAACCCCACCTGTGTGGAAGGTACGCATCGTAAGCTGCGTTCCTGGCTCACCGATTGATTGTGCCGCGATGATACCGACAGCTTCGCCGACTTCGACGTCGTTGCCTGTTGCCAAGTTACGTCCGTAACATTTCTTACAGACACCATGGCTTGTGTTACATGTGAAGGCAGTACGGATCTCAACGTTATCGACACCAGCGTCAGTGATGGCACGCGCAAGATCTTCATCGATGAGTTCGTTCGTTGAAACGAGGACTTCTCCTGTTTCAGGGTGAACGACGTTTTCGAATGCAGTACGGCCGACGAGGCGGTCGTAGAGGCTTTCGATCTCTTCCGTTCCTTCACGGAGTGCTGTGACGCGGATACCACGATCCGTTCCACAATCATCTTCACGGATGATGACGTCTTGAGCGACGTCAACGAGACGACGAGTCAGGTAACCTGAGTCAGCCGTTTTCAAGGCTGTATCGGCAAGACCTTTACGTGCACCGTGTGTTGAGATGAAGTATTCCTGTACCGTTAGACCCTCACGGAACGATGATTTGATCGGGAGCTCGATGATCCGTCCACTTGGAGCGGCCATGAGTCCACGCATACCAGCGAGCTGCGTGAAGTTCGACGCGTTACCACGGGCACCGGAGTCACTCATCATGAAGATCGGGTTGAGACGGTTGAGGGATTTCATCAGACGAGACTGAATTTCATCCTTCGCATCATTCCACGATTTAACGACGCGCTCATAGCGCTCGTCTTCTGTGATGAGACCACGACGGTACGATTTCATGACGCGGTCGACATTGTCCTGCGCTTCAACAAGGATTTCTTGTTTATCCGGAAGAACGATGATGTCCGCGATCCCTACCGTGATACCGGCACGAGTCGAGTGTTTGAATCCGAGGTTTTTCATGCGGTCGAGCATACGGCTTGTTTCTGTCGTCTCAAACCGTTTGAAGACTTCCGCGATGACATTTCCAAGGAATCCTTTTTTGAACGGGTCGATGATCGGACGGTTCTTCAGTTCTGCCACGACATCTGTTCCTTTTTCAAGGAAGTACTTGTCTGGCGTCGCTTCTTGAAGGTTCGTCATCGTTGGTTCGTTCAAGTAAGGGAACGTCGTTGGGAGGATCTCGTTGAAGATCAACTTACCGACTGTCGTAATCAATAATTTCTCGTTTTGCTCTTCCGTGAATGTCGGGTTCTTGAGAACGCCGGCTGGAATCGCAACACGTGTATGGAAGTGCGCATAACCGTTTTGGTAAGCGATGAGCGCTTCGTTCACTGTTGAGAAGATTTTCCCTTCACCGATCGCATTTTCGCGCTCGAGCGTGAGGTAGTAGTTACCGAGGACCATATCCTGCGATGGTGTAACAACAGGTTTACCGTCTTTCGGGTTCAAGATGTTTTGTGCAGCGAGCATGAGAAGACGTGCTTCTGCTTGTGCTTCTGCCGAAAGTGGTACGTGAACCGCCATTTGGTCACCATCGAAATCGGCGTTGTATGCCGTACATACGAGTGGGTGAAGGCGAATCGCGCGTCCTTCGACGAGCGTTGGTTCGAACGCCTGGATACCGAGACGGTGAAGTGTCGGTGCACGGTTCAAGAGAACCGGATGCTCACGGATGACTTCTTCGAGGACATCCCAGATTTCAGGTTGAACGCGCTCGATTTTCCGTTTCGCACTCTTGATGTTCGGTGCGATGCCACGAGAGACGAGTTCTTTCATGACGAACGGTTTGAAGAGTTCAAGGGCCATTTCTTTTGGAAGACCACATTGATACATCTTCAGGTTTGGACCAACGACGATAACCGAACGACCAGAGTAGTCGACACGTTTACCGAGCAAGTTTTGACGGAAACGTCCTTGTTTCCCTTTCAACATGTGTGAAAGTGATTTAAGTGGACGGTTACCTGGTCCAGTAACTGGACGACCGCGACGACCGTTATCGATCAAAGCATCGACTGCTTCTTGAAGCATCCGTTTTTCATTCTGAACGATGATGTTCGGAGCGCCAAGGTCAAGAAGACGCTTGAGACGATTGTTACGGTTGATGACGCGGCGGTACAAGTCGTTCAAGTCAGACGTTGCGAAACGTCCGCCATCGAGTTGAACCATCGGACGAAGTTCCGGTGGGATGACTGGAAGTACTTCAAGCACCATCCATTCTGGATTGTTGCCTGAGTTACGGAACGCATCGAGGACTTCAAGGCGTTTGATCGCACGAGTACGACGTTGTCCTTGAATCATACGAAGCTCTTCACGTAATGCAGCGACTTCTTTATCGAGTTCCACGTCACGGAGCAATTTACGAACTGCTTCCGCACCCATTTCAGCAGTGAACGAACGACCGAACTTCTCACGATATGCACGGTATTCTTTCTCTGAAAGGAGTTGTTTCTTCTCAAGTGTCGATTCGCCTGGATCTGTAACGACGTACGACGCGAAGTAGATGATCTCTTCTAACGCACGCGGTGACATGTCGAGGACGAGTCCCATACGGCTAGGAATTCCTTTGAAGTACCAGATGTGCGAAACCGGTGCTGCGAGCTCGATGTGACCCATGCGCTCACGACGGACTTTCGACTTCGTGACTTCAACGCCACAGCGGTCACAAATGATTCCTTTATAGCGGATCCGTTTGTATTTACCACAGTAACATTCCCAGTCTTTTGTTGGACCAAAGATACGTTCACAGAACAAACCGTCTTTCTCCGGTTTGAGTGTACGATAGTTGATCGTCTCCGGCTTTTTCACTTCCCCGAAAGACCATGAACGGATCTTTTCGGGGGAAGCGAGGCCGATTTGCATATATTCAAATCTATTAACATCTACCAAGGGGTGGACCTCCCTTTCGCTTATTCCTCTTCAGTAACAACTGGTGCGACAGGCGCTTGAACTTCTTCGAGTGCTGGAGTCGCGTTCGGGATATTGTCCTCGTCTTCGTCGCGCATTTCGATCTCTTCATCATCAGCAGACATCATCTTGACGTCCATACCGAGTGATTGAAGCTCTTTAATGAGGACTCGGAACGATTCCGGTACGCCCGGTTGTGGTACATTCTCACCTTTGACGATTGCTTCGTACGCTTTAACACGACCGATCGTGTCATCCGACTTGATTGTAAGGATCTCTTGGAGCGTGTAGGCTGCGCCGTATGCTTCAAGTGCCCATACTTCCATCTCACCGAAACGCTGACCACCGAACTGGGCTTTACCACCGAGCGGTTGTTGTGTAACGAGTGAGTATGGTCCTGTCGAACGTGCGTGAAGTTTATCATCGACCATGTGAGCAAGTTTAATCATATACATGACACCGACAGAGATACGGTTATCGAACGCTTCACCCGAACGACCATCATAAAGGACAGTCTTCGCGTCGCGATCCATACCTGCTTCTTCAATCGTTGCCCAAACATCTTCCTCACGCGCACCATCGAATACTGGTGATGCGACTTTGATGCCGAGTTGACGTGCTGCCATCCCGAGGTGAAGCTCGAGCAACTGCCCGATGTTCATCCGTGATGGAACCCCAAGTGGGTTCAACATGATGTCAATTGGCGTACCGTCTGGCATGTACGGCATGTCTTCTTCTGGAAGGATACGCGAGATAACACCTTTGTTACCGTGACGACCCGCCATTTTGTCACCCTCGTGAATCTTACGCTTCTGAACGATGTAAGCACGGATCAACTGGTTGACACCAGGTGAGAGCTCGTCCCCATTATCGCGGTCGAAGATTTTGACGTCGAGGATGATTCCATCACCACCGTGTGGTACACGGAGAGATGTATCACGGACTTCACGTGCTTTTTCACCGAAGATTGCATGAAGAAGACGTTCTTCCGCTGTCAATTCCGTTACACCCTTCGGCGTAACTTTACCGACGAGGATATCGCCGTCCTTGACTTCCGCGCCGACACGGATGATTCCGCGATCGTCGAGGTTTTTCAAGGCATCATCACCGACGTTCGGAATATCACGTGTGATTTCTTCCGGTCCGAGTTTCGTATCACGCGACTCACATTCGTATTCTTCGATGTGGATCGATGTGTAGACGTCGTCTTTGACAAGACGCTCACTCATGATGACAGCATCCTCATAGTTGTAACCATCCCATGTCATGAAACCGACGAGTACGTTACGACCAAGCGCAAGTTCCCCACCGTCCATCGATGGACCATCTGCAAGGATCTCGCCTTTATCGACTGGGTCGCCTGCTTTGATGATTGGTTTTTGGTTATAACACGTTCCTTGGTTAGAACGGATGAATTTTTGAATCTTGTAACGGTCGAGTTCACCTTCAACGATGTTGCCATCGACTTCCGTCGTACGACGGACAAGGATTTCACGCGCCGTGACACGCTCAGCGATCCCTGCGTGCTTCGCAACGACAGCGGCTCCTGAGTCTTTCGCAGACACGTACTCCATTCCAGTACCGACAATCGGAGATTCCGGGTTCAGAAGTGGGACGGCCTGACGTTGCATGTTCGCTCCCATGAGGGCACGGTTCGAGTCATCGTTCTCAAGGAACGGGATACAAGCCGTTGCGGCAGATACGACCTGCTTCGGCGAAACGTCCATGTAATCGACACGTGCTGGTTCGACAGACAAGTTTTGTCCACGGAAACGTGAAAGGACGTGTGAATCTTTGAACGTCTTCTCTTCCGTCAACAACATGTTTGCCTGTGCGACGACGTAGAGATCCTCTTCGTCAGCAGTCATGTAGTGGATTTCATCCGTGACGACGCCCGTTTCCGGATCGACACGACGATATGGTGCTTCGATGAAGCCGTACTCATTGACCTTCGCGTACGAAGACAACGAGTTGATCAAACCGATGTTTGGTCCCTCTGGCGTTTCGATCGGACACATACGGGAATAGTGCGAGTAGTGTACGTCACGAACTTCGAAACCAGCGCGCTCACGTGTCAAACCACCAGGTCCGAGTGCTGAAAGACGACGTTTGTGCGTCAATTCCGCAAGCGGGTTCGTTTGGTCCATGAACTGAGACAACTGCGAGCTACCGAAGAACTCTTTAATCGATGCGATAACTGGACGAATGTTGATCAAGGCCTGTGGCGTGATCGCATTCTGATCCTGAATCGACATCCGTTCCTTAACGACACGTTCCATCCGTGAGAGACCGATCCGGAATTGGTTCTGGAGCAGCTCGCCGACTGAACGAAGACGACGGTTACCGAGGTGGTCGATATCGTCTGTCGTACCGACTTCATGCAACAAGTTGAAGAAGTAGTTGATGGCAGCAATCATGTCAGCAGGCGTGATGTGCTTGATGTCACGATCGATGTTACCGTTACCGATGATATTGATGATGCGTTCACCTTCAGCATCGTCCGGTGCGAACACCTTGATTGACTGTAAGTTGAAAGCCTCACCCTGCGTTACGCCGCCTGTAGGCGTCGCTTCGATGTAACCAACGGATCCTTCGAGGAATGGAAGGACTTTATCGAGCATACGACGATCAAGGACCGTTCCTGCTTCCGCGATGACTTCACCTGTCTCAGGATCAACGAGCGTTTCCGCAAGTTTTTGACCGAAGAGACGGTTCTTAAGATGAAGCTTTTTATTGATTTTATAACGACCAACGTTTGCCAAATCATAACGTTTCGGGTCAAAGAAGCGCGATACGAGCAACGCTTTTGCGTTTTCGACTGTCGGCGGCTCTCCCGGACGTAGACGCTCATAAATCTCGATGAGGGCTTTTTCCGTTGATTCCGTATTATCTTTTTCAAGTGAATTCCGGAGGTACTCATCATCACCGAGAAGATCGATGATTTCCTGATCCGTACCGAAACCAAGAGCACGTAAAAGAACCGTTACTGGAATCTTACGCGTGCGATCAATTCGAACATAAACGATGTCTTTCGCGTCTGTCTCGAGCTCGAGCCATGCACCACGGTTTGGGATGACTGTCGCGGAGAATCCACGTTTACCGTTCTTATCTAACTTATTGTTGTAATAAACACTTGGCGAACGAACAAGCTGCGAAACGATTACGCGCTCCGCTCCATTGATGATGAATGTTCCCGACTCCGTCATAAGCGGGAAGTCACCCATGAAGACTTCTTGTTCTTTCAATTCACCCGTCTCTTTATTTTGAAGACGGACTTTAACGCGTAGTGGTGCCGAATAGGTCACGTCGCGCTCTTTCGATTCATCGATCGAATACTTTGGCTCTCCGAGCGAGTAGTCGATGAATTCTAATACGAGATTCCCTGTGAAGTCGGAAATCGGCGAAATGTCATGAAACATCTCACGGAGACCTTCCCGCAGGAACCACTCATACGAATTCGTTTGAATCTCGATTAAGTTTGGAAGTTCCAATACTTCGCTGATACGTGCATAGCTTCTTCTCTGACGGTGACGACCGTACTGAACAAGTTGACCAGTCAACTGATTCACCTCTCAGACCCACTTCTTCTTATAGAGAAGGACGGGTGTAATATCGAACATTGAAGCCATTTTTTGATTGATAAGCGCAAAAAAGCGACGTCTTGTCTACTCAATCATCTGTAGTCGAGAACGCCAGCTGCTTTCAAACATCTTATCCAAAAATCACTCCAATGGCATTTTATAATACTATCATAGACACAACATGCGGTCAACGACAAATCCTTCGATTTGTCAAGACCGAATTGATTTAAATATAGAGTACCCTTTATCCCGGGTAACTGTCTCACACATACCGAATACGTCTTCCATCAATTTCTTCGCTGATGGTCCACCTTGTTTCTTTTGAATGACGACCCAAAGTTCGCCGCCAACGACAAGGTGATCATATGCTTCTCGGAGAATACGATGAACGACCGTTTTTCCTGCCCGAATCGGTGGATTCGTCACGATCGCTGCGAATGTCGATTCGCCTATCTCATCATACCCGTCACTCACACCGGTCGTCACGGAAACACCATTCGCGCGCGCATTGTCTGCCGCTAGTTCGAGCGCCCGTTCATTGACATCGATCAAGTGTGCCGGACGACCCGTCGACTTCGAGAGCGCGATGCCCATTGGTCCGTATCCGCAGCCGACATCTAAAATGTCTCCCGCTACAGCCGGTTCCGTGAACGCCTCGATCAATAGACGGGAACCAAAATCGATTCCGTTCTTCGAAAAGACACCGTGATCCGATGTAAAGCGGAGCCTCTGACCACGCAGGACATATTCCCACGTCTTCGGATCTCGTTTCGATGAAGGGTCATTCGTATAATAATGATCCGCCATGTTTCCTTCCCCTCTCATGTAAAAGATGAAAACAAAAGAAGCTCGCAATGCGAGCTTCTCTTGTTTCTACGGAAGAAGAAAATTACTTAACTTCTACAGTAGCGCCAGCTTCTTCAAGCTTAGCTTTCATTGCTTCAGCGTCTTCTTTCGAAACGCCTTCTTTAACTGGTGCTGGAGTTCCGTCTACGAGAGCTTTCGCTTCTTTAAGACCGAGACCAGTCAATTCGCGAACTGCTTTGATGACGTTGATTTTACCAGATCCAGCGTTAGTAAGGATAACGTCGAATTCAGTTTTCTCTTCAGCTGCTGCGCCTGCGCCAGCACCTGCAACTGCTACTGGAGCTGCTGCTGATACGCCGAATTCTTCTTCGATTGTTTTTACGAGTTCGTTAAGTTCAAGAACAGTCATGCCCTTGAGGTCTTCGATAAATTGCTCTTTGTTGAAAGCCATTATGGTTTTCCTCCTTTGATTTAGCCCACGTTGGGGTGTGAAAATTGTGTTGGTTGCCTATCCCGCTAAGCAGAAATTAAGCAGATTGTTCTTCTTTTTGCTCTGCGATTGCGTTCGTTGCCACCGCGAGTCCACGGATTGGCGCTTGAAGCACGCTGAGGAGCATCGAAAGGAGACCTTCGCGTGATGGAAGTTCCGCAAGGGCTTTGACATCTTCTACTGAAGTGACTTTGCCTTCGATGATACCACCTTTGAGTTCGAGAGCCTTGTGCGTTTTAGCGAAGTCGTTCAAGATCTTAGCTGGCGCGATAACGTCTTCATTGCTGAAGGCGATCGCACTAGGACCTGTGAAGACTTCATCAAGACCTTCGAGGTTGCTTTGAACTGCCGCGCGACGGAGGAGACCGTTTTTGTAAACTTTGAATTCAACGCCCGCTTCGCGGAGTTGTTTACGAAGTTCAGTGACTTCTTCTACTGTGAGACCACGGTAGTCGACGACAACTGTTCCTGCGCTCGCTTGGAGTTTCTCAGCGATCTCAGATACGAGATCCGCTTTGACAGCGATAACTTTTTCGTTTGCCATTTCTGTTGCACCTCCTGGTAGATGAAATGTACCGGTGCGAGGGGCTGCTCGATTTCAAATAAAAAGCCTCCGTCTGCAGAGCAGAGGAGGCGTAATCGTCAAAAAGGATACCTGAACAAACAGGCTCTCTGAGCAAGAACACCTCGGAAGGATTTATGCCCATGTGAGCACCTTCTGTCTACGGTATGTCGAAATATATCAACGTTTTATACTGTAACAGCGTTCTTAGAACGTTGTCAAGTTCGTTTTAGACGAAATTATTTCGCGAAGTCAGCTGAAGATACTTTTACACCAGGACCCATTGTAGAAGCGATCGCGATGTTTTTAAGGTATACACCTTTAGCAGTAGCAGGCTTAACTTTTACGAGAGTTTCGATAACTGTGTTGATGTTATCAACGAGTTTCTCGTTATCGAATGATTTTTTACCGACAGGAACGTGGATGTTACCTGATTTGTCGACACGGTACTCAACTTTACCAGCTTTGATATCGTTGATTGCTTTTGTGACGTCAAATGTAACTGTACCTGTTTTCGGGTTTGGCATGAGACCTTTTGGTCCGAGAACGCGACCAAGTTTACCAACTTCACCCATCATGTCTGGTGTCGCAACGATAACGTCGAAGTCGAACCATCCTTGTTGGATTTTGTTGATGTACTCAGCATCACCAGCGTAATCTGCTCCAGCAGCTTCCGCTTCTTTTAATTTCTCACCTTTCGCGAAGACGAGAACTTTTTGTGTTTTACCAGTACCGTGTGGCAATACGACTGCTCCACGGATTTGTTGGTCTGCTTTCTTCGGATCTACTCCGAGACGAACAGCCAATTCGATAGTCTCATCGAATTTCGCAGTTGCAGATTTTTTAGTCAAATCTACAGCTTCTGCGAGTTCGTATGAAACCGTACGATCGATAAGCTTAGCAGCTTCTTTGTACTTCTTACCCATTTTAGGTTCCTCCTTTGTGGTTGTGCGGAAAATCCTCCCACATAATGAAAGGGTAGCAGGCTTCAAGAAACTATCCGCCTGCGACCCTCATCGTTGTTCATGGTAATCAAAAAGACATTAGTCTTCGATTACGATACCCATAGAACGTGCAGTACCTTCAACCATCAACATTGCTGTTTCAACAGATGATGCGTTAAGGTCTGGCATTTTTGTTTCAGCGATTTCACGAACTTTGTCACGTTTGACAGTCGCTACTTTCTTACGGTTCGGTTCACCTGAACCACTCTCAATTCCAGCTGCTTTCTTCAAGAGAACTGCTGCTGGAGGAGTTTTAGTGATGAATGTGAATGAACGATCTTCAAAAACCGTGATGACTACAGGGATAATCAAGCCGGCTTGGTCTTGTGTACGAGCGTTGAACTCTTTACAGAAGCCCATGATGTTCACACCTGCTTGACCGAGTGCCGGTCCAACTGGTGGAGCTGGGTTTGCTTTGCCCGCAGGAATTTGAAGTTTTACGAGTTTCATAACCTTCTTCGCCACGAGACACACCTCCTTAATTCTTTAATGTGGTTTAATTGGACGTTGCGCGTCCTCCCACTCATTCTATTCGACGAGTTATTTATCGAAATAAGCACAACATCAAACACGAAAAATTGTATCATTAAAACAAAACATTCGCAATAGGAAACTTAATCGATTTTATCGACCTGTGCGAAATCAAGCTCGACCTTCGTTTCGCGACCGAACATATCAACAGAGACTTTCATTTTCTCAGCATCTGCATCAAGCTCCTCGATCGTACCTTCGAGATTTTCGAAAGCTCCTTCTTTGATTCGGACGATTTGTCCGAGTGAGAAGTCGTAACGGCTCTTCAGATCGACAAGACCCATTGATCCAAGGATATTTTCTGCTTCTTCCGGAAGAAGTGGGGTTGGTTTTGAACCGCCGCCGACTGATCCGAGGAAGCCTGTGACGTTCGGAGTATTCCGGACGACATACCAAGAATCATCCGTCATGACCATCTCAACGAGGACATATCCCGGGAAGATCTTGACTTCACGTTCCTTGATTTTCGTTTCTCCCTTTTTGTTCGTTACTTCTTCTTGTACCGTTTCAATCGGAACGAGTACACGGAAGATTTTTTCGTCCATGTTCATGGATTCAATCCGACGTTCAAGGTTCGCCTTGACGTTGTTTTCGAATCCGGAATACGTTTGGACGACAAACCATTGTTTCTCCATGGTAGGCCACCTCTTCTTTTTACTTAATCAACCAGCTCATCAATGCGCTAAGCCCTGAATCGACGCCGAAGATGAAGACACCCATGAAGATCACCATACCGATGACCGTCAGTGTGTATTTCGTCAGCTCTTTCCGTTTTGGCCAGCTCGTCTTTTTCAATTCATTCCATACGTCACGCAAAAATTTCATCGTACTTTCCCTCCAGGATGTAATAAATCGGGACAGATGAAGCTTTATTTCGCTTCTTTATGAATCGTATGCGCGTTACAACGACGGCAGAATTTCTTCAATTCCAAGCGGACAGTGACGTCCTCTTTTTTCATCGTCGTATAGTCGCGGGCACCGCAATTATCACAAGCAAGGCCTACTTTCTTCGCCATCTCAAAGTCCTCCTTCTTTGCCACTCTTCTTTTCTGTTGAGGTACTTTCCTTCCGAAAAAGAGCGTAAAAAAAAACGCCTATGAGCGGCGTCTCGCTAGTAAGGCGCTAGTTATACAGTAGCATAGGAAGGGGTTACGGTCAATCTACCTCTCTGTTAGACCGTCATCTTTCGTGCTTCGAGATAACGCTCAAGCTTGCGCTTGACGCGTTGCAAGGCATTGTCGATCGATTTGACATGACGATCGAGGTCGTCAGAGATTTCCTGATACGTCCGTCCGTCAAGATAGAGCGCGAGGACTTTGCGTTCAAGGTCGCTTAAAATTTCATCCATCTTCGATTCAATGTCTGCATATTCTTCCCGGTTGACGATCAAGATTTGTGGGTCAGAAGGTGCTGTCGACGTGATGATATCGAGTAACGTCCGCTCCGATTCATCGTCATAGATCGGTTTATCGAGTGAGATGTACGAATTCAACGGGATATGTTTCTGACGTGTCGCCGTCTTGATCGCAGTGATCATCTGTCGCGTGATGCATAATTCGGCAAATCCTTTAAACGAGGCAAGCTTATCCGTTCGGTAATCCCGTACTGCTTTATAGAGACCAATCATTCCTTCTTGAATGATATCTTCTCGGTCTGCCCCGATCAAAAAGTAAGAACGGGCTTTGGCGCGCACGAAATTTCGATACCGCTCGATCAAAAATTCGAGCGCATCGCTGTTGTCGAACTCTTTCGCTTGTTCTACAAGCGCTTCATCGGTCATGCACCCAAACTGGTCGAACGAAACCAAACTCATCTTGTATCCCTCCAAGCATCATTGACGAATAGTTCAATTGTTTTTAATTATACAATAATTACCTGTCGCACGACAATGAAAATTGGCATGACCTCTTTTGTTGCATCCAACATGTATCTTTTCTATAAAAAAATCCACCATTCTTCCAAATGAAGAACGATGGATTGCTCATACGAATGGTTCATATCATGTATCTGAATTCTTTCGACGACGGATCGCTTCTAAACGTGCGACGACGTCTTCTGGTAAATCAATCTTCGAGCGCGGTTGAGCCGTCGTCTTCGCAGACGTCGTCTGTTGTTTGATGACAGCGACTGCCGCTTTCCACTCTCGCCGGAGCTCTTGCGCCGATATGCGGAGTGCGCCGAGCGTGAAGATGACCCATTGCTCCGTGTAGTCGTTCGTCGCTACCGTCAACTTGACTCGGATGTCCTGTAACCAATCAGCAGCTGTCTTTTCAATCCATTCATCTGCCGTTTCGTTCTCCCGTGTATAGACGATATCGATTCCGCTTTTTAGCATCCGAGACTCACGTCCTGGTTGCAGATAGGCATCGAAGACGATCGTAACGCTGAGACCTGTGACAGCTTGGTATTCCGCCATCGCATGAATCAGCCGTTCCCGTGCCAATTCAAAATCTTGCTCCCGCAACGTCCGAAATTCTGGCCATGCGCCAATGATATTATAGCCATCTACGATGAGACGATCATATTTCATCGCGCATACGGCTTTCTAGTCCGGTAGACTTCATATAGTAATAATGAAGCAGCAACCGATGCGTTGAGCGATGTGACATGTCCCGCCATCGGGAGGTGGACGAGGAAATCACATTTTTCACGGACAAGCCGGCTCATTCCTTTTCCTTCACTTCCAATGACGATTCCGAGTGGCATCGTCCCATCGAGCGTCCGGTAGTCATCACTTTCGCGCGCATCCGTTCCGACGAACCAGATGCCTTGTTTCTTTAGATCTTCCATCGTCCGCGCAAGGTTCGTCACGCGAACGACAGGAATATGTTCGATCGCGCCTGTTGATGCCTTTGCGACGACTTGCGTCAATCCGACTGATCGACGCTTCGGAATGATGATCCCGTGTGCCCCGACAGCATCTGCCGTCCGCAAGATTGATCCGAGATTATGTGGATCCTCCAGTTCATCGAGTAGGATCAAGAGCGGTGTTTCATCCTTTTGACGTGCCAGCTTGAAGATGTCTTCCATCTCGGCGTACTCGTACGCCGCTACCGCTGCGACGACACCTTGGTGATTTTCCGTTCCAGCTAAACCGGTTAACCGCGAACGCGGGACGAGCTGGATTTGAATGCCCGCTTCCTGCGCCATCGCATGGATGACGGCAAGTGGTCCTTTTTGTTGTCCTTCTTGCAAGAACAGCTTGTTCATCTCTCGTCCACTCCGTAATGCCTCTAGGACCGGATTACGACCTGACAAAAAATCTTGTCCTTCTTCGAGTGGCTCGATCACGACAGGCTGTTCCTTGACCGGAGCGGCTTTTCGTTTCTCTGGTGCTGGACGCTGTGCCTTCGTTTTTGGCTTCGCGCTTGTAGCCTTAGGATTCGTCTGTTTTTTCGGCTTCGAGTAATTCGAACGCTTGTCCGATGAGTTCTTCAAGGCGATCCCCTCCTTCTGAAAGATAAATATAACCGAGCAATGCTTCAAATGCTGTCGCGTAGCGATACGTATGGACGTCCGTGCTCTTCGGAACAGAACCGGATTTCGCGTTCTTTCCGCGCCGGACGACCGCTGCCTCTTCTTCCGTCAACGCATCCGTGTTCAACCAGTGTGTCACGACCGTCGCTTGTGCTTGTGCCCGAACGTACCGGACAGCTGCTTTATGCAACTCGCCCGGCTTCACGTAGCCTTGTTCGAGCAATCGCTCGCGCACACGAATCTCATAGACGACGTCGCCCATGTACGCTAATGCGAGTGCGTTCAGTTGTTTGTAGTTCTTCATCCGCGCTTCCACCGCATCCCTTGCGCTGTATCTTCGAGCAGAATGCCTTGGTCACGTAATTGGTCGCGAATTGCATCTGCTCGTGCAAAGTCACGATTTTGACGGGCTGTGTTCCGCTCTTCGATCAACTGTTCGACTTCTTCATCGAGTAAGCCTTTATCAACTGTCAACGTCACACCTAGGACGCCTGATAATTCCGAGAAGAGTGCGAGGAACTGTTCGAGCACCTGTTTCGATACATGCGCTTCTCCAAGGTATAGGTTGGCTTCTTTTGAGAGATCAAACAAATCCGTCACAGCGTTCGCTGTATTGAAATCATCATCCATCGATGTGATGAAGTGTTCCTTGATCGCCGCTAGACGATTCAACCACTTCTCGTCACCTGTTCCGAGATCGGCCGTCATCTCAAGACGGTGTTCGATGTTTGCGACCGACTCCCGAATCCGTGCGAGACCATTCGCTGCTTGATCGATCAGTTCACGACTATAGTTGATCGGGTGACGATACTGAACCGATAACATGAAGAACCGTAACACCATCGGATCGACCGCTTGGATCGCTTCATGGACTGTCAGGAAGTTACCGAGCGACTTCGACATCTTCTCGTTTTCGATGTTCAAGAACCCGTTATGCATCCAGTAGTTCGCGAACTTCTGCGAGTTGCACGCCTCAGACTGGGCGATCTCATTCTCATGGTGCGGGAATTTCAAGTCTTGTCCGCCAGCGTGGATATCAATCGTCTCCCCAAGGTATTTCTTCGCCATCGCCGAGCACTCGATGTGCCAGCCTGGTCGTCCTTCGCCCCATGGACTCGTCCATGCCGGCTCCCCTGGTTTTGCTGCTTTCCAGAGCACGAAATCAAGCGGATCTTCTTTTTTCTCTCCGACTTCGATTCGTGCACCTGCACGCAACTCGTCGATTGACTGTTGGCTTAATTGTCCGTAATCCTTGAAACTACGCGTCCGGAAGTAGACATCTCCGCTTGAAGCGTAGGCATTGCCTTTTGCAACGAGTACTTCGATGAATGCGATGATATCGTCCATCGTTTCCGTGACGAGTGGATGGATGTCCGCTTTTTGGACATTCAAGGCGCCCGTGTCCGCGTGATACGCCTCGATGAAACGTTTCGTCAACGCATGATAATCTTCTCCGAGTTCGTTCGCTGTCCGGATGATCTTATCGTCGACGTCCGTGAAGTTCGAGACGTATTTGACCTCATATCCGCGATATGTGAAGTAGCGACGGACCGTATCGAAGACGATGGCTGGACGTGCGTTGCCGATATGAATGTAGTTGTATACCGTCGGGCCACAGACATACATCTTGACCTTTCCTTCTTCTAATGGTTTAAATGGTTCCTTTTTTCCGGTCATGCTGTTGTACAGTTGAATCATGACGTCGCCCTCCTTTAATCCGTTCAATTTCTTGTTTTAATACTTCTAGTTCCATTTCAATCCGCTCTTGGCATTCGCTGACCGGATCCGGGAAACGATGATCAAGTGGTGCTTCGACCTTCATGCCGTCTTGAATGACGACACGTCCCGGAATGCCGACGACGGTCGCATTTGGAGGAACGTGTTTTAAGACGACAGAACTGGCACCGATTTTCGAGTATGCCCCGATCGTGATATCACCAAGGACACGGGCACCTGCTGAAACAAGTACGCCGTCTTCAATCGTCGGATGACGCTTTCCTGTTTCTTTCCCCGTTCCGCCGAGTGTCACGCCTTGAAACAACGTGACGTCATCACCAATGATCGTCGTCTCACCAATGACGACACCCATCCCGTGGTCGATAAAGAATCGGCGTCCGATCGTTGCTCCTGGATGAATCTCGATGCCTGTCAAAAAGCGACTGAATTGCGAAATCAATCGACCGAGCAAGCGAAACTTCGCGTTCCAGAGCCGATGGGCCAGGCGATGCATCCAAATCGCATGTAAGCCCGGGTATGTCAAAATGACTTCTAACGTGCTGCGGGCAGCTGGATCTTGCTCAAACACATTGCGGATATCTTCTCGCATCCGTGTCATATACGTTCTCCTCTCCATAAGAAAAAGCGCCTCCATGCATTGCTGCACAGAGACGCTAACGAAGCGCGGTCCCACTCTGTTTGGACGATTGACTCGTCCCTCTTGACGTCCGTTAACGCCGGAGATACGTCTGCGCCTACTCTCACGGATTTCGGGCAGCACTCAGAGGGGCATTTCATGATTCGCTTCTTCAAGCCCTCGCACCATTCGAGCTTGTCTCTGGAGAAGAAGACGCATCGTTACTTTCCTCGTCTACGCTTTCGTTATTCTGCTTCAAGCCGTGCAAGCACACGGTCTTTTCCTAGTAATTGAATCGTGTTCGGGAGTTCTGGACCATGCGTCTGTCCTGTCGTCGCGACACGAATTGGCATGAATAAGTTCTTTCCTTTTTGACCAGTCGCTTTTTGCGTCGCTTTGATCGATGCTTTAATCGCTTCTGGTGTCCACTCTTCGAGAGCACGTAACTGGTTCGCGAATTCTGCAAGTACAGTCGGAACCATCTCGCCACTCAAGACAGTGTTTGCCTCTTCATCATACACCACTTCGTCCTCAAAGAACATCTCTGAAAGCTTGACGATTTCCGCGCCATGCGTCATCTGTTCGCGGTATAACGCGACGAGATCACGTGCCCAAGCGAGCTCTTCTTCTGAAGGTGACGCTTCGACGCGACCTGCTTCTTGTAGGAACGGAAGACTGGCTTCGAATACTTCTTCGAACGATTGGTGTTTCATGTACTGGCTGTTGATCCAAGCCAATTTGTTTTGGTCAAAGACAGCCGGACTCTTCGAGAGACGATCCGCGTCAAAGATTTCGATGAACTCTTCTTTCGTGAAGATCTCTTGTTCGCCGACTGGTGACCAACCGAGAAGCGTGATGAAGTTGAGCATTGCTTCCGGGAGATAACCGAGCTCTTTATACTGCTCGATGTACTGAATGATCGAGTGATCACGTTTCGAGAGTTTCTTGTGTGATTCGTTGACGATCAATGTCATGTGACCGAACGTCGGGTATTCCCAACCGAACGCATCATAGATCATCATCTGTTTCGGTGTGTTCGAAATATGGTCATCTCCACGAAGAACATGGCTGATCGCCATCAAGTGATCGTCGATGACGACGGCAAAGTTGTACGTCGGAATGCCATCTTTTTTGACGATGACCCAGTCACCGAAGTCTTTTGATTCGAATGAGACGTCGTCTTTGACGATATCATTCCATGTATACGTGACATCTTCCGGTACACGAATCCGAATCGACGGCGTGCGACCTTCTGCTCGGAACGCTTCTTCTTGTTCTGCTGTCAGGTTACGGTGTGCCCCTGAATAACGTGGTGCTTCTCCACGTGCGATTTGTGCTTCGCGTTCTGCTTCGAGCTCTTCCGATGTCATGTAGCAACGGTAAGCGAGTCCCTTTTCAAGTAACTCGTCCGTGTACTTTTGATAGATATCGAGACGCTCCATTTGTGAATAAGGACCGTACTCGCCACCGCGATCTGGACCTTCGTCCCAATCGACACCGAGCCACTCGAGGTTCTTCATTTGACTCTCGACACCACCTGCGATGTTCCGCTTTTGGTCCGTATCCTCGATTCGTAATACCATCTTACCGCCTAAGTGGCGCGCAAACAGATAGTTAAATAATGCAGTCCGGGCATTCCCGATATGCAAGTGTCCTGTTGGACTTGGGGCATAACGTACTCGTACTTCTGCCATTGCCAATCACTCCTTCGACTAAAATTCGCTTATCTAGTATACCTTATTCTTCGATTCGTTTCAGTAGAATCACTGCTTGACAAGCGATTCCCTCTTCTCGTCCCGTAAAACCTAACCATTCCGTCGTCGTTGCCTTGACATTGATCTGTTCAATGTCCGCTTCGAGTAATTCCGCGATTCGCGCACGCATCGTGTCGATGTACGGACGAAGCTTTGGTGCCTGTGCGATGACTGTCGCATCTAGGTTGCCAAGCTCATACCCTTGTTGTTTAACGAGCGCGTAGACATGCTGCAGCAATTTTGCTGAATCGGCATCCTTGAATTCCGGATCCGTGTCCGGAAAATGTTTTCCGATATCTCCTGCTGCGATTGCACCAAGTGCCGCGTCGGCAATCGTATGTAACAAGACGTCTGCATCCGAATGACCGAGCAATCCTTTCGTGTGCGGAATCTCGATGCCGCCTAAAATCAATTTCCGATCCTCTGCAAAGGCATGTACATCAAAACCTTGTCCAATTCGAATCATCGTCATTTCCCTCGTTTCATTAGAATCGCTTCACCGAACCATAGATCGTCCGGTGTCGTCATCTTGATATTTTCGTAGTGACCGTGGACGATCGTTACTTTTCCTCCGTCCCATTCTATCAAACTTGCATCATCGGTTCCTAGGTATTTCGTTGCCGCTTTTTCATGAACCGTGCGAATCGTCGCAAGATCAAACGCTTGTGGTGTCTGGGCTGCCATCAGGCGTTCCCGCGGGACGGTCTCACTGATGTGATTTGCTTCGATCCGTTTGACGGTATCTTTGATCGGTACCGCGAGAATCGCTGCCTGATCTTGGACTGCTGCTTGGACAACCGCCTGAATCGCTGCTTGTGAAATGAACGGTCGGGCACCATCATGGATCAGAACGATTCCTTCGCCTTCTAACGCCTCAAGACCACGAAGCACACTTTCCTGACGTTCGGCACCACCCGTGACAAGTCTAATCGATGTCTTATAAGACGCGATAATACTTGTAAACCATTCCTGTTCTAGTGGATTGATCGCAAGGATGATTTCCGTACATGCCGGATCTGCCTCGAAGACATCCAGTGTCCAAGCGATGATTGGACGGTCTCTTAGTTCAAGCATCAATTTATTACGATCTGCGCCCATCCGCTTACCGGCACCGGCAGCGGGGATGACGACGCGATATGTGGCTGTAGACATCTCATTCCCTCTTTTCTATCTCACTGATCATCGTGATCCATTCCATCACACCGAAAACGGACTCGATCATGAAATCGAATCCGTTGCGGGGTCTATCCGAATGCCTCTCGATGTCTCTCTAGGCATAGTGTCTCATTTTTCTTGTGGTTTCGCAAAAATCATTCGTCCAGCTGACGTCTGCAAGACACTCGTGACGACGACGCCAATCGTTTTCGAAATGAGGTGTTTTCCGCCTTCGACGACGACCATCGTCCCATCTTCGAGATAGGCAATGCCCTGTTTTTGTTCTTTTCCTTCCTTGATGACAAGAACGGTCATCTCTTCTCCTGGAATGACGACTTGTTTGACGGCATTCGCCAGGTCATTGATGTTAAGAACAGGAACATGTCGGACTTCACAGACTTTGTTCAAGTTATAGTCGTTCGTGACGACGATCCCTTTGACGAGTTCCGCGAGTTTAATCAGTTTGATGTCTACTTCCGGTACATCCTCGAAGTCGCCATCGTAAATTTCGACCTCAACACCGGGAATCTCTTGTAACTCTTTTAAGACATCGAGTCCACGACGTCCACGGTTTCGTTTCAACGTGTCCGAAGAATCGGCGATGTACTGCAACTCCCCAATGACGAATTGCGGAACGATCAGCTTTCCTTCGACGAAACCGGTCTTCGTGATATCCGTGATCCGCCCGTCGATGATGACGCTCGTATCGAGTACCTTACTGTTTGACTTAACTGGGGCGACGACTTCAGGTGCCGTCTTTTTCTCACTTTGGTTGCTACGTAAGAAGATTTTCGTCAATTCATGACGTTTACGATACCCGACTGTAAAGCCGAGATATCCGAATAACGCGGTCACGAAGATCGTTAAGACGTTACTGAGGACAGGAATACCTACCAAATCAATCAATGTACTGACGAGGAAAGCCAGTACCAACCCAATCAACAAACCAAATGTTCCAAAAAAGAGATCTGCCACTGGGGCTTTGACGAGCCGTTCTTCTAAAAATCGGAGAAGTCGAATTACCGAATCCGTAATGAATAATCCAATTAATAAGAATATGAGTGCACCAATCGTTCCAGTTACGTATTCGCTCATCAACCACGCGGGGAATGTCGTATTCGTTGCCGTTTCAATTAATTGGAAGAACTGAGGAAGCAACAAGATCCCGAGGGCAAGTCCGAGTAATGCAAAAAATACCCGAATGACGATTTTCAATCTTCTCACCTCCTTTGCTTATTTTAAGTTCATTGTAACATGTACTGATTTGAACTACCTACGCCGGAAGGAGGGGAAACTGTTTACATATCCATTACAGTTCCCCCATTTTTTGCGTCATTCCAGCTTAAAACGGAATCGTTTCACGTAATGCTTCATCCACACTCTCGACACCGACGACCGTAATCCCGTCCGGATACGTCCAACCACCCAAGTTGTTTTTCGGAATGATCGCCCGCGTGAAACCGAGTTTAGCTGCTTCTGCTACACGTTGTTCAATCCGCGATACACGGCGAACTTCTCCCGTCAACCCGACTTCACCAATCACGACATCGGTCGGACGCGTCGGCTTGTCACGGAAACTAGAGGCAATGGCAACACAAACCGCTAAGTCAATCGCAGGTTCATCAAGCTTCACACCACCGGCTGCCTTGAGGTACGCATCTTGTGTCTGAAGGAGAAGACCCGATCGTTTCTCAAGGACGGCCATCAATAACGCTACTTTATTTTGATCGATTCCGGTCGCCATCCGTCTAGGATTGCCGAATGACGTCGGTGAAATCAACGCTTGCAGTTCGACGAGGACGGTCCGTGTCCCTTCCATGGAAGCGACGATCGTCGAACCGGATACACCGGACGTCCGCTCCTCGAGGAAAATTTCTGACGGATTCAAGACCTCTTCAAGACCAGACTCCCGCATCTCAAAAATTCCGATCTCATTCGTTGAACCAAATCGGTTTTTGACAGCACGCAGAATCCGGAACGTATGGTGACGTTCGCCTTCGAAATACAAGACAGCATCCACCATGTGCTCAAGTAACCGTGGTCCAGCAATCGAACCCTGTTTCGTGACATGACCGACGATGAAGATCGCGATCCCGCGACTCTTCGCAATTTTCATCAGCATCGCCGTACATTCCCGTACCTGTGTCACGCTGCCGGGTGCAGACTGGATTTCATCAATGTAGACGGTTTGAATCGAGTCGATGATTAAAAAACGTGGCTGTTCTTCATCGACGACACGTTCAATCATGTTCATATCCGTCTCACTAAGGACGAACAAATCCTGAGTCGGTAAGCCAAGCCGTTCCGCGCGCAATTTAGTTTGTTTGAGCGATTCTTCTCCTGAGATGTAGAGCACTTTTTCGCCACGTTGGGCAAGACGTGCGCTCGTCTGCAGTAAGATCGTCGACTTCCCGATCCCCGGATCTCCTCCAACTAGCACCATCGAACCTGGAACGATACCACCTCCGAGAACACGGTCGAATTCACCACTTCCGGTAAAGACGCGACTCTCTTCTTGCGAAACGATATTCGCGAGGCGCTCTGGCTTTAATTGTTTTGTCGTCGTATGAACGAAAGCGGCACCGCGCCGTCCTTTTTTTTCTTCGACGACTTCTTCGACCATCGTGTTCCATTCCCCGCATCCTGAACAACGTCCCATCCATTTCGGTGATTCGGTCCCACAGCTTTGACAAACGAATTTTGTTTTTAACTTAGCCAATCGATTCATCCTTTCTGTTTCAAAAAAAGAACCAGCTTCGCTCAGAAAGTGCGAAAGCTGGCCCTGTGCTCAGTGCTTATTCCGTTGCGGCAGAACTCACGTGATTCCGGCGAACGATGAATTCGTTCTCTTCGACATCAAGCGCAACACGTTCTCCTTTTTGGATATCGCCTGCGAGCAATGCTTCTGACAACCGGTCTTCCGCTTCCCGTTGAAGGGCACGACGGATTGGACGTGCGCCGTACTCTGGATCGTATCCGATATCGGCAATCTTCGAGAGGGCAGCTGGTGTCAATTCGAAATGAATTTCCTGTTCAGCCAAACGTTTTTCAAGGGTTTTCGCCATCAACTTCACGATCTCTTCGATGTGTTGTTTCTCGAGTGAGTGGAAGACGATCGTTTCATCAATCCGGTTCAAGAACTCTGGACGGAACGCCCGTTTGAGTTCTTCCATGACTTTATCTTTCATGTCTTTGTATTCGCGATCCGTATCTTCAGAAACAGCGAAGCCAACATATTTATTACGTTTAAGAGCACTTGCACCGACGTTCGATGTCATGACGATGATCGTGTTACGGAAATCAACCGTCCGACCTTTCGAGTCTGTTAGGCGTCCATCATCAAGTACTTGCAAGAGAATGTTGAAGACTTCCGGGTGCGCCTTCTCGATTTCATCAAGTAAGATGACTGAGTATGGTTTCCGGCGAACTTTTTCCGTTAATTGACCGCCTTCTTCGTAACCGACATAGCCTGGAGGTGAACCGACGAGACGACTCGTTGCATGTTTCTCCATGTACTCTGACATGTCGATCCGGATGATTGCATCCTCATCACCGAACATTGCTTCGGCAACCGCACGTGCGAGTTCTGTTTTACCAACCCCAGTAGGACCGAGGAAGATGAACGAACCGATCGGACGTTTTGGATCTTTCAGTCCAGCACGTGCGCGACGGATCGCTTTTGAAATCGATTTAACGGCTTCATTTTGACCGATGACACGATCGTGAAGGATTTCTTCGAGGCGAAGGAGACGATCCGTCTCTTCTTCCGCGATCTTCGTGACCGGTACACCTGTCCAGTTGGCAACAACTTGTGCGATGTCATCTTTTGTGACTTCAAGTTTTTCGTTGCCTTGTTTATTCTGCCATTCCTCTTTCAAACGCTCAAGCTCATCGCGTAATTTTTGTTCCGTGTCGCGGAGGCTTGCTGCTTTTTCGAACTCTTGACTTTGGACAGCTTCATCCTTGTCCTTACGGATACCCTCGAGTTTTGCTTCAACTTCTTTTAAGTTCGGTGGTGCTGTGTATGAACGCAACCGAACTTTCGATGCCGCTTCATCGATCAAATCGATCGCTTTATCCGGAAGGAAACGATCCGAAATGTATCGATCCGACAAGGTGACGGCTTCTTGAATCGCTTCGTCTGTGATCGTCACACGGTGGTGTGCTTCATAACGATCGCGAAGACCAAATAGGATTTGTGTTGCTTCATCCGTTGTTGGCTCTGCGACTTGAATCGGTTGGAAACGACGTTCGAGTGCCGCATCTTTTTCGATGTATTTCCGGTACTCATCAAGAGTCGTTGCTCCGATACACTGGAGTTCGCCTCGTGCGAGCGATGGTTTAAGGATGTTCGATGCATCGATCGCACCTTCTGCTCCACCCGCTCCAATCAATGTATGCAACTCATCGATAAAGAGAATGATGTTACCAGCTTGACGAATCTCATCCATGACCTTTTTCAAACGATCTTCGAATTCACCACGGTATTTCGTGCCGGCGACGAGTGTTCCCATATCGAGTACCATGACGCGTTTATTGCGTAAGGTCTCCGGTACTTCATTGTTGATGATTTGTTGAGCGAGACCTTCGACGACAGCCGTTTTACCGACCCCTGGTTCCCCGATCAAGACTGGGTTATTCTTCGTCCGGCGGCTCAAGACTTCGATGACGCGTTGAATCTCTTTCGCGCGACCAATGACGGGATCAAGACGTGTTTCACGCGCTTGTTGAGTCAAATCACGAGCAAGGCCATCAAGTGTTGGTGTTGCGACACCTGAACCTGCTTGCGACGCGTTTGCTGTCGTTTCGCTGTTCCCAAGCAACTGGAGTACTTGCTGACGGGCTTTTGAAAGACTGATGCCTAAGTTATTTAAGACACGAGCAGCAACGCCCTCTCCTTCTCGGATCAATCCGAGTAAGAGGTGTTCTGTTCCAACGTAAGAGTGACCTAGTTTACGTGCCTCATCCATTGATAATTCGATGACTTTTTTCGCACGTGGTGTATAGTGAATCGTCGTTGCACCATCTTGTCCGCGACCGATCAACGCTTCGACTTCCATCTGAATTTTATCTGAACTGAGACCGAGTGCTGTTAAGGCTTTCGCAGCGATTCCGTCTCCTTCACGTACAAGTCCGAGTAAAATGTGTTCTGTTCCGATATTGTGGTGCCCCAACCGTACTGCTTCTTCTTGAGCAAGTGCCAATACACGTTGTGCACGTTCTGTGAATCGTCCAAACATCATTATGCAAAACCTCCTTGTGTGTGATCCCTGTTTGTCTGTTCGGTTAACATCGTCCGGATTCGTTTCGCCCGTTCGATGTCCCGTTCTCTAGATGTTAATTGTTTCCCGAAATGCTTTTGTAAAAAACCTGTTTGTAATGAAACGAGCAGTTGATGAAAAAGATTTGGAGGAAGATTGACCTCTAGTCCCAGACTGTCCGCTAAGCGAACATCCGATAACCGTTCCGTTGCTTCCCGCGCTGTAATCAGTCGAGCTGATGTCAGGACACCGTAGGAACGATATAGTCTATCCTCTAGTTCTTCTTGATACATCTCCAATAATCCTTTTCGTGCTGCCTGTTCTGCTTCAATTAATGCTTCGACGGCAAATTGATAGTCCGTGATCAGCATATCCTCACTTGCCCCAAGCGTCCGTTGGTTCGAAAGTTGGAACATGCGACCAGAGGCATCGCTTCCCTCGCCGTAACGCCCACGAATCGCGAATCCGAGCTGTCGTAAGTGTTTGATATAGCCTTGAATCTGATTCGTCAGGACCAGTCCCGGTAAGTGCAACATGACGGAAGCACGAAGACCAGTTCCGACGTTACTCGGACACGTTGTTAAATAACCAAGTGTGTCATCAAAAGCAATTTTAAATCGTTCACTGATCAAGCGATCGACTTGTTTTGCGATCCGAAACGCTTCTTCAAGCTGTAGCCCAGGTAATAACGTCTGGATTCGAAAATGATCCTCTTCGTTTACCATGACACTGATCTGCTCATCCTCACTAATGAAGAGTCCCGTCCGTGGATGACTGGCTAACGCTGGACTGATCAGATGCTTTTCTACTAAAGCGGTTCGCGTCAGAACATCTGCTTGATCGACGCGACCAAACCGGAACCCTTTCATCCCGTTTAGTTGACGTTCGGTCTCTTCAATGAGCGCATTGGCTTGTGCTTCGGACAACATCGTTGAGAACGGATAACGTGTCGTATTACGCGCCAATCGGATCCGTGTCGAAACGACGATGTCGTCAAAGGGAGAAGATTGATTCATCGATTCGCTTAAAGGGTGTTGGAGCAACTCTTCAAACATGACGCAAATCCTCCTCGACACTCTCAATCTGTTGTTTTATGATTTCTGCTTCTTCATAATCTTCTGCTAAGATTTTGCGGTTAAGTTGCTCTTTGAGTCGACTGAGTTGCTGGTTCAATCGTTTTTCAACGGTTTCCTCATCAGGTCGCGAGCCATAATGTTGCGTATGACCGTGTTGGAACTGACGAACCATACCGTCGACTTCGTCTTTGAAAAATGAATAACAAGTCGGGCAACCGACTTTACGAAGATGAAGCAATTGTTGACGGGTCATACCGCAAGACGGACACGCCGTCCCTTGGTATTCACGTGCCAACTCCCGCACACAAACCGAGCATAAGAACTTCTCATCGGTTTCCGATTCTTGTGGAAGTTTGACACGGACGATTGCTTCTCGTTCGCCACATCGTTGACAACGCATCATGCATTCCTCCAATGTCCCACGACTAGAGTCGCTTCATGGTTTGAAGAAGCGTCCGCATCAAGTGGGCACGCATCCGGTGTTGATCTTCGACCGCCATTGGCAAACTCTCTTTTTGCAACAGCGATTGAATCAAAATAGCTTCCCGCCGCGTCAGTAATTGTTCGTTCATCAAACGAATCAAATAATCTTCTGCAGCTTGTTCCGTCAAATGATCACCGATCCATGAACTGACTTCGTCTAATAGATCGTGACTATCGAGCACAACGATTTTTTGAATCCGAATGTATCCACCGCCGCCCCGCTTACTTTCAACAAAATAACCCTTTTCGACCGTAAAACGAGTATTGATGACGTAATTGATTTGTGATGGAACACAGTCAAAACGTTGTGCAATTTCTTGACGTTTGATTTCAATCGTCTTTTCGTCGTGTAAAATTTGCTTTAAATAGGCTTCGATGATATCTGTGATGTTTTGCATTGGCACCACCTCTCTGACCATCTTTGACTATTGTTTGATTTAATAGTAATCATCTAAAAAAAGAAATGCAACTGATAAGGCTTTTTAGAAA
>NZ_JAUZUW010000014.1:0-57699 GCF_031844245.1 Exiguobacterium sp. BRG2 | reverse complement strand
AAACGGTGGTTCTGGAGCATACGCTCAAGGGCCGCCGCTTTTTTGTGTCTTTTTGTAGAAAGACACGTATCCATTTTAATGAAGGGACTGAACAGGGATATGGCGAAAAAAACGAAACTACGTGTAGCCGTCGAAGAGAACGAGACGATTGGTGCTTGTTTGGATCGTATCGATGCCATGGGATACCGCCCGACGGTCCGACGAGAAGAACCGATCTTTGGATTAGACGCTAATGGCGAACCGTATCCAATTCGTCAACAAATCGTCTTCGATTGTAAAGTGAAAGAGAATGAGTAACTGCCTAGAGCATCCTCCGATTCATGTGGAGGGTGCTCTTTTCGTTCTTGATTCCATGTGATGCCTTTCAAGAAAATAAACTCCGAAAGGACAATCGATGAAATCAGAAAAACCGCTTTTAAAACCGAACGATAAATTTTCAGACAATTAAATTGTTCGCCTTTGGTTGACGCCTTGGGATGGACTTGTTAAGATGAAGTCGTGACAGGATGATTGAATATAAACACCTCGTATAATAGCAGGGATATGGCTTGCAAGTTTCTACCCAACGACCCTAAATCGTTGGACTATGGGGTATATGGATGTTCGTCGATATTTCTTTGGCGTACCTTTTTATACCCTAAGCCACCCTTTTAGCCGTGGTTTGGGCTTTTTTTATGCACAAAGGAGGAAACAGCGATGGGAAATGCAGAAGTCGGCGTCATCATGGGAAGTCAATCGGATTGGGAAACGATGAAACATACATGTGATGTGTTGGAGCAACTTGAGATTCCGTATGAAAAGAAAGTCGTTTCCGCACACCGGACACCGGATCTAATGTTTCGTTATGCTGAATCAGCACGTGAACGAGGACTGAAGGTCATCATTGCCGGTGCAGGCGGTGCTGCTCATCTACCGGGCATGGTAGCCGCTAAAACGACATTACCCGTCGTCGGTGTTCCTGTGAAAAGTAGAGCGCTCCAAGGAATTGATTCCTTGCTCTCGATTGTTCAAATGCCAGGTGGTGTACCGGTCGCAACGGTTGCCATCGGAGAAGCAGGCGCAAAAAACGCCGGATTGCTAGCTGCTCAAATTCTTTCGATTCAAGATGAACGACTTGCCCGCAAGCTCGATCATATGCGAGTCGAACTCGAAGGAGACGTCATTGCATCTGGAGGAAACCTGTTATGAAACGAATCGGGATACTAGGTGGCGGTCAACTTGGTCGAATGATGGCACTGTCCGCCCGTGAGATGGGCTTTGAGATTCTGACACTCGATCCAACGGACAACGCACCATGTGCGCAAGTGGCGGATCAACATATTAAAGCTCCCTTTACGGATGTCGAGGCAGCGAAACAGCTCGCAGCTGAATCAGATGTCGTCACCTACGAATTCGAGAATATCTCAACAGAAGTCGCTGAAGCGATCGGGACGAAACTGATTCACGGAACGGATCTCCTCTTTCAAACGCAACATCGAGTTCGAGAAAAAGAGATGATTGAACGCATCGGACATTCCGTCGCTCCATACTATCCGGTGACAGATCCTGCTGACTTAGAGGAAGCAAAACAGCGACTCGGATTACCGTTCGTCTTGAAGACAGCACGATTCGGATACGACGGAAAAGGACAGACCGTCATCCGGACGGAAGAACAGTTCCAAGCGGCAATCAAACAATTCGAACCGACTGAGTATGTCGCAGAACAATGGTTACCGTTTGATCAGGAAATTTCCGTCATCGTCACTCGAAGCGCAACAGAGACTCGTGTTTTCCCAGTCAGTGAGAATATTCATCAAGAGAACATTTTGCATCTATCGATCGTACCGGCACGCATTTCCGAATCACTCGAACAAGAAGCAATTGCGCTCGCTGAATCGATCGCGGATGCTGTCGGGTTGATCGGTACACTCGCCATCGAGTTGTTCGTCGTAGGTTCTAGACTGATCGTCAATGAACTAGCACCCCGACCACATAATTCGGGTCACTATTCGATTGATGCTTGCGAAACATCCCAATTCGAGCAACATATCCGTGCCATCAGTGGTCTCCCACTCGGTGATACCCGTCTGACGACACCGGTCGTCATGGCGAACATCCTGGGTCAGCATGTCACAGCATTATACGAGCAACTGCCGAGACTGAACGCTCGGACGAAAGTTCACTTATATGGAAAAGCAGAAGCCAAGACAGGTCGCAAGATGGGACATTTAAACATCCTTGCGGACACGGTCGACGATGCTTTGGCAGAAGTCGAACGCCTGTCGATATGGAAGGAGACAGTTCAATGATCGAACGGTATACACGTCCTGAGATGAAAGCGATCTGGACCGAACAAAACAAATTCGAGGCTTGGTTAAAAGTCGAGATTCTTGCGTGTGAAGCATGGAGTGAACTAGGAGTCATCCCGAAAGAGGACGTTCAATTACTTTGGGACAATGCCTCTTTTGATGTCAACCGGATCCTTGAAATCGAACAAGAGACACGTCATGATGTCATCGCCTTCACACGTGCTGTCTCTGAGACACTCGGAGAAGAACGTAAATGGGTTCATTACGGACTAACGTCAACGGACGTCGTCGATACAGCACTCTCGTATCTATTGAAGCAAGCAAATGACATTCTTGCTGCGGATCTCGATCGATTCATCGATATCTTAAAAGTCAAAGCGAACGAACATAAATATACGGTCATGATGGGACGAACGCATGGCGTACATGCAGAACCGACGACGTTCGGTCTGAAACTAGCGCTTTGGTACGAAGAGATGAAACGAAACAAAGTCCGTTTCGAAGCAGCACGTGAGACGGTCGAATACGGCAAGATGTCAGGAGCCGTCGGAACATTCGCGAATATCGATCCGTTCATTGAAAAATACGTCTGCGAAAAGTTAGGAACGAAACCAGCACCCGTTTCCACACAGACGTTACAACGTGATCGCCATGCACACTATATGTCGACACTTGCTCTGATTGCGACATCGATTGAAAAGATGGCAACGGAGATCCGGGGTCTACAAAAGACGGAAACACGTGAAGTCGAAGAATTCTTCGCTAAAGGTCAAAAAGGATCATCGGCGATGCCGCATAAGCGAAATCCGATCGGTTCAGAGAACATGACAGGTCTTGCCCGAGTCATCCGTGGACACATGGTGACGGCGTACGAGAACGTCTCACTCTGGCACGAACGGGATATCTCGCACTCTTCGGCAGAACGCATCATTCTTCCGGACGCAACAGGACTGCTCAACTACATGTTGAACCGTTTCGGAAACATCGTGAAGAACTTGACGGTCTTCCCGGACAACATGAAGCGGAACATGGACCGGACGTTTGGGGTCATCTTCTCTGGACATGTCTTACTCGCTTTAATCGAAAAAGGCTGGTCGCGTGAAGCAGCGTATGATTTCGTTCAACCGCGTGCGATGCAGGCGTGGGAAGAGCAAATCATGTTCCGTGACTTATTGTGGCAAGAACAGGACATTCAACAGCTTTTCACAGAAGAAGAGCTTGATGCGTGTTTCGATCCGACGTACCATACGAGTCGCGTCGATGAAATTTTTGAACGGTGTGGCTTGAACTAATCAACCTGAGACGGGGCACTTGCCCCGTCTACATCTTAGGATCATGGGGGACGAAAGCGATGCAACCACTTTATGAAGGAAAAGCCAAACGATTGTACACGACGCAGGAGCAGGATGTGCTCCGGATCGTCTATAAAGACGAAGCCACGGCATTCAACGGCGAGAAAAAAGAAGTCTTTGCTGGAAAAGGCGAATTGAACAACCGGTTGACGAGTCATTTCTTTGAAATCCTCGAACAAGCGGGCATTCCGACACATTTCATTGAGCGTGTCTCGGAGCGCGAACAGCTCGTACGTCGTGTCACTATCATTCCACTCGAAGTCGTCGTCCGGAACGTCGTCGCAGGAAGCTTGAGTAAACGGCTCGGTATCGAAGAAGGTACGGTGCTCGAAACACCAATCGTTGAGTTCTACTATAAAGATGATACGTTAGGCGATCCACTTGTCACCTCATCACACATCAATTTACTGAAGATTGCGACTTCTGAGGAGCTAGAAGAGCTGTCGGACAAAGCACTTCGCGTGAATGAAGTCTTGCAACCTTACTTCCGTCAAAACGGAATCACGTTGATTGATTTTAAATTGGAATACGGCAAGACGGCAGATGGAACGATTCTACTAGCTGATGAGATTTCACCTGATACATGCCGCCTGTGGGATCAGGAAACTGGAGAACATCTCGATAAAGATGTTTTTCGACGCAACATTGGTTCACTGACAGAGACATACCAAACACTATTCAATCGCCTAGGGGGAAACACACAATGAAAAAAGTCATCGTATCGATCGCATTACGGGAAAGCATTTTAGATCCACAAGGAGTTGCTGTAAAAGGCGGATTGCAACAGCTTGGTTTTACGGGTGTCGAGAGTGTTCGAATCGGAAAACAGATTGAACTGCTCGTTGAAACGGAAACGACAGAAGCGATGATTCATGAGATGTGTCAAAAACTACTCGTCAACACGGTGATGGAAGATTATCAGATTACGATCGAAGAGGTGACGCCAGCATGAAGTTCGCGGTCATCGTCTTTCCGGGATCGAACTGTGATTTAGATATGTACCATGCGGTTAAGGATGCGCTCGGAGAAGAAGCCGAATACGTCTTCCATACCGAAACCTCACTTGAGGGTTATGACGGCGTCCTGTTACCAGGTGGATTTTCCTATGGAGATTACCTTCGTTGCGGGGCAATCGCACGCTTCTCACCGATTATGGAAGAGGTCAAACGTTTTGCGGCAGAAGGGAAAACGGTCTTCGGGGTATGTAACGGATTTCAGATCCTTGTCGAAGCGGGACTCTTGCCAGGTGTCTTGCACCGCAACAACGGCTTGAAGTTCATGTGCCGGACGGTTGAACTGAAGGTTGAAAATACGAAGACACGATTTACATCGGATTATCTGCCAGGCGAGACGATCTCGATTCCGATCGCGCACGGCGAAGGAAATTACTACTGCGATGATGCGACTTACGCGATGCTGCAAACGAACGGACAAATCGCCTTCACGTATGTCGATAATCCGAACGGCTCACGCGGTGATATCGCCGGGATCACGAACAAAGCCGGCAACGTTCTCGGGATGATGCCACACCCGGAACGAGCGGTCGAACTCTTGACCGGCGGAACAGATGGACTAAAACTCTTTACTTCACTCGTCAAACAGGGGGCACACCATGCTAAAACAACAGTCTGAACCAACACCAGAATTGATTCAAGAGCAACGCGTCTATGCCACGATGGGCTTGAGTGATACGGAATACCAGATGGTCGTCGATTTACTCGGACGCCAACCGAACTATACGGAAACAGGATTGTTTTCGGTCATGTGGTCTGAGCATTGTTCATACAAAACATCTAAACCCGTCCTCCGTCAATTCCCGACGACTGGACCACGTGTCTTACAGGGACCGGGTGAAGGAGCAGGTGTCGTTGATATCGGCGATGAGCAGGCAGTCGTCTTTAAGATTGAAAGCCACAACCATCCATCCGCTGTTGAACCGTATCAAGGGGCTGCGACAGGCGTCGGCGGAATCATTCGTGACATCTTCTCGATGGGCGCACGCCCAGTTGCGCTCATGAACTCGCTCCGTTTCGGTCATCTCGGTACACCACGTGTCAATCAACTGTTTGAACAAGTCGTTGCAGGGATCGCGGGGTATGGCAACTGTGTCGGTATTCCAACGATCGGTGGCGAAATCGGATTTGATCGTTCGTATGAAGGAAATCCACTCGTCAATGCGATGTGTATCGGTTTGATCAACCATGCCGATATTCAAAAAGGTCAGGCAAAAGGTGTCGGGAACTCAGTCATGTACGTCGGTGCAGCTACTGGGCGCGATGGTATTCATGGTGCGACGTTCGCCTCGGAAGATCTCGGAGAAGATACGGAAGCAAAACGTCCAGCTGTTCAAGTCGGTGATCCATTCATGGAGAAGCTATTGATTGAAGCTTGTCTTGAGATCGTTGGTCATCCAGCATTGGTCGGGATGCAGGATATGGGCGCTGCTGGACTAACATCTTCTTCAGCAGAGATGGCTTCAAAAGCAGGCATGGGCATCGAGATGCACCTCGATGACGTCCCGCAACGGGAGACAGGGATGACAGCATACGAAATGATGCTCTCAGAATCACAAGAGCGAATGTTACTCGTCGTCAAACGGGGGCGCGAAGCAGAGATTGAAGCAATCGTCAGCAAATGGGGGCTCCATGCCGTTCACGTCGGAGAAGTCATTGAAGAGAAAGTCTTACGGTTGATCCATCATGGGGATATCGTGGCGGAAGTTCCGGTTGACGCGTTAGCGGAAGAAGCACCAGTCTATGAAAAACCATCTCGCGTTCCTGCGTATTATGAAGAATTTCAAGCGATGGAAGAGACACTTCCAGTCGTCGAGGACGTTGTTGAGACATGGCGAGCACTACTCCGTCAGCCGACAATCGCTTCAAAACGCTGGGTCTACGATCAGTACGATCATATGGTCCAAACATCGACGGTCGTCGCACCGGGATCAGATGCAGCCGTCATCCGTGTCCGCGGTACGAACAAGGCACTCGCCATGACGACCGACTGCAACAGTCGCTTCGTCTACTTGGATCCATACGTCGGTGGACAGATCGCCGTTGCGGAAGCAGCTCGTAATATCGTTGCGAGTGGGGCGACACCACTTGCCATCACGGATTGCCTGAACTTCGGAAATCCGGATAAACCAGAAGGCTTCTGGCAGTTGCAGCAAGCAACAGCCGGTATGGCAGAAGCATGTCGTGTCCTTGAGACACCTGTCATCGGTGGAAACGTATCACTCTACAACGAGTCAGCTGGTCAAGCGGTTCACCCGACACCGGTCGTCGGCATGGTCGGATTACACGAGCAGACCGAATGGATCACAACGCAACACGTCAAACAAGCAGGTGACCAGATTTATCTGTTAGGTGAAACAACAGCCGAGTTTGGTGGTAGTGAGCTTCAATATATGCAATTCGGTAAATCATTCGGTCGCGCACCACAAATCGATTTAGCAGTCGAACATGCACGCTTACAAGTGTTACAACAAGCAGTACAAGCAGGTGAAGTCAATGCGATGCATGATGTATCAGAAGGTGGTCTCGCAATCGCCCTCGCTGAGATGACGTTTGGAACGAACTTTGGGTTGACGGTTCAGTTTGATGGACCAACGTTACATCTGTTCAGTGAATCGCAATCACGTTTCGTCGTCACTGTGCCACAAACGCACGTTGCAGCATTCGAACAACGGACCGGTGCTCAATCGATCGGTGTCGTCACGAACGATGAGCTTCTTGTCATCGAAACGGCAGAGACACGGATCGAAGCAGACCGTTCGACCTTACAGGGAGACTGGGAAGGAGCAATCGCGTGTTATATGACATCAAAGGACTAAATGAGGAGTGTGGCGTCTTCGGGATATTCGGACAACCGAATGCAGCGCAACTCGCCTATTACGGCTTGCATAGCTTGCAACACCGGGGACAGGAAGGGGCAGGCATCGTCACGAGTGACGGTGACGGCCTCTTCCCGCACCGCGGGCAAGGACTCGTAACGGAAGTCTTTTCGGAAGAGACACTGACGAATCTGAAAGGACATCATGCAATCGGACATGTCCGGTATTCGACAGCAGGAGGAAACACGCTTGAGAACACTCAACCGCTGCATTTCAAATCGCGGATGGGAGATCTCGCCCTCGCACATAACGGAAACCTCGTCAACGCCGATTCACTGAAGCACCTGTTAGAAGCAGAAGGTGCCATCTTTCAGACGACGAGTGATACGGAAGTCGTCGCCCATCTCGTCAAACGCAGTAAGCTCGACACACTCGAAGACCGGATTGCTGACAGTCTCGCGCGTCTCATCGGGGCATTCGCTTTTCTTTTCTTAACGGAAGATACGTTATTCGTGGCGGTTGATCCACACGGACTGCGTCCACTGTCACTCGGGAAGACACCGGACGGCGGCATCGTATTCGCGTCAGAGACATGTGCCTTTGATATCGTCGGCGCGGAGTTCATTCGTGATATCGAGCCAGGGGAGCTCGTAACGATCACAGAACACGGCATGTCGTCTCGTCAATACATGGAACCACGTGAACGGGCGATGTGTTCGATGGAATACATCTACTTCTCACGTCCGGATTCAATCATTGATGGCGTCAACGTCCATACAGCACGCAAAGCACTTGGGAAAAAGATGTATGAAGAAGCACCGGTCGAAGCAGACGTCGTTACCGGAGTGCCGGATTCAAGTATCTCGGCAGCGATCGGTTACGCGGAAGCGAGCGGTATTCCGTATGAGATGGGATTGATCAAGAATCGGTATGTCGGACGGACGTTCATCCAGCCGTCACAAGAGTTACGGGAACGTGGGGTCAAAATGAAGTTGTCCGCGCTACGCGGTGTCGTACAAGGAAAGCGTGTCATCATGGTCGATGATTCAATCGTCCGGGGAACGACGAGTCGTCGTATCGTCGGTTTGTTACGGGAAGCGGGTGCGACGGAAGTCCACGTCCGCATCACGGCACCACCGATTACGAATCCATGTTATTACGGGATTGATACTTCATCGAAGGAAGAACTGATCTCTGCCCGGTTGATGCCGGAAGAAATCCGTCAGGAAATCGGTGCGGATTCACTTGAATTCTTGACTGTACCGGGCATGGTCGATGCCATCGATCGCCCGTTCGATGGACCGTTAAAAGGACAATGTACCGCTTGCTTCACAGGAGAGTATCCGACACCGCTCGGTTCGCTCGAGTTAGAAGCTAAACTTTGATAGATGGGGGAAGAACATGAGCAAACATTACGAAGCAGCAGGTGTGAGTCTGACAGCAGGATATGAGTCAGTCACCCGAATGAAAAAACACGTCGCCCGTTCGATGCGCAAAGAAGTATTGACGGGACTCGGTAGCTTTGGTGCGATGTTCGACCTCAGCCAATTGCAGTTGAAAGAACCGGTTCTTGTCAGTGGGACAGATGGTGTCGGTACGAAACTCAAGCTCGCTTTCGCACTGGAACAACACGATACGATCGGAATCGACTGTGTCGCGATGTGTGTGAACGATATCATCGTCCAAGGCGCGGAACCACTTTATTTCCTTGATTATATCGCGCTCGGTCAGGCGATTCCGGCGAAGATCGAACGGATCGTCGCCGGTGTTGCTGAAGGATGTGTCCAAGCGGGCTGTACGTTAATCGGCGGCGAAACAGCGGAAATGCCAGGGATGTATGCGGACGGCGAATATGATATCGCCGGGTTCGCTGTAGGTGCCGTCGAGAAACAAAAATTGATCACAGGTGATAACGTCGCAGCTGGAGATGTCATTCTCGGTCTCGCTTCGTCCGGCGTCCATTCGAACGGGTTCTCACTCGTCCGTAAAATCGTCGCTGACAGCGGTCTCCGCTACGAAGATGAAGTCATGATGCTCGGTCATACGCTCGGAAATGCGCTCCTCATGCCAACACGTATCTACGTCGAAGCGGTCAAAGCAGCCCTTGAGACGGAAAAGATTCAAGCGATGGTCCATATTACGGGTGGTGGTTTCTACGAGAACGTACCACGCGTCTTACCAGAAGGTCTTGGCGCATCGTTCGACCCGAAAAAGTGGCCGACGTTACCAGTCTTCGACTGGCTCGAGCAAGCGGGTGATTTGCCACGACATGATATGTATAATGTCTTCAATATGGGGATCGGTTTCATGTTGATCGTCAAACCGGAAGATGTCGCGGAAGTGACAGCACGCCTCGCTCGTGAAAATGAGACGGCGTACGTGATTGGTCAGGTGACCGATCAAGAAGGTGTCCGGATTCAAGGAGTCGACGCATGAAGATCGCCTGTTTTGCATCAGGAAGCGGTAGTAATGTCGAAGCACTTTTTGAAGCAATCGAGGCAGGAACATTACATGCCTCGATCGAACTGATCGTCTGCGATCAACCGGACGCAGCAGTCATCGAGCGGGCAAAACGACGCGGATGTGACGTCTTCGTCTTTCGGGCGAAGGACTATCCGGATAAACCGAGTTTTGAGCGGGAGATCATTGCCCGTCTTGAAGCGAAAGGCGTCGAACGGATCATTCTCGCCGGCTACATGCGATTGATCGGGGAAGAGTTGCTCGGACGATACGCAGGTCGGATCGTCAACATCCACCCGTCGCTACTTCCGGCCTTCCCGGGAAAAGATGCGATCGGACAAGCATTTCGTGGCGGAGTTAAAATCACAGGTGTTACAATTCATATAGTCGATGAAGGCATGGACACAGGACCGATCATGGCTCAAGAAGCCGTCCGGATTACAGAAGAGATGACGCGTGAAACGTTGCAACAAGCGATTCAGCGTGTCGAACATAGACTGTATCCGCAAGTCATCGAAGAGTGGATGAAAGAGGAGGCAAACGTATGAGAGCGTTAATTAGTGTGTCGGATAAAACAGGGATCGTCGAATTAGGACGAGCGTTTCATGAAGCAGGTATCGAGCTTGTCTCGACAGGCGGAACACATCAAGCATTAGAGGAAGCTGGGCTTCCGGTCATTGGTATCAGTGAAGTCACACAATTCCCAGAGATGCTCGATGGACGTGTCAAGACACTTCATCCGATGGTCCACGGTGGACTACTTGGTCGTCGTGATCTTGAATCCCATCGCGAACAGATGGCTGCGCAACAGATTCAACCGATTGATTTCGTCGTCGTCAACTTGTATCCGTTCAAGCAGACAGTTTTACAAGAAGACGTTGCGTATGCGGATGCGATTGAGAACATCGATATCGGTGGTCCAAGCATGTTGCGATCTGCAGCGAAGAACCACGCGGCTGTGACGGTCGTCGTCGATCCAGCTGATTACGAAACAGTCGTTGCTGAGGTTCGTGAAGGTGGAACAACGTTTGAGACACGCCAACGTCTTGCAGCGAAAGCTTTCCGTCATACAGCGGCGTACGATGCGTTGATCGCGGATTATTTCTTGACACAAACAGGCGAGAAGTTCCCGGACCAGTTGACGATCACGCTTGAGAAAGTCCAGGATCTCCGTTACGGAGAAAATCCACACCAAGAAGCAGCCTTTTATAAAACACCGATTTACCGTGGGGCTTCCCTCGCTTCAGCGAAACAGTTACACGGTAAAGAGTTGTCGTATAACAACATTCAAGATGCGAACGCCGCACTCGAAATTCTCGACGAGTTCCGTGAAGCAGCAGCCGTCGTCGTCAAACACATGAACCCATGTGGTGTTGCCGTCGGTCCAACGATCGGAGAGGCATTCCGCCGCGCTCATGCAGCCGATCCGGTTTCAATTTTCGGAGGCATCGTCGCCTTGAACCGTGAAGTCGACCTAGAGACAGCAGAACAACTAAGCGGTATCTTCCTTGAGATCATCATTGCCCCGTCCTTCACGGAAGAAGCCTTCGCCTTATTGTCAGCGAAAAAGAACATCCGTCTGCTTGAACTCGACGTCAAACGTGTCCAAGCGATCCGCTATACAGCAGTTGCCGGCGGTATGCTCGTCCAAGACAGTGACGATGAGACATTAGATGATGCAGCAGCACGTGTCGTGACAGACCGCAAACCGACAGCAGCGGAATGGGAAGACTTGAAACTCGCATGGCGCGCTGTCAAACACGTCAAGTCGAATGCGATCGTTCTTGCAAAAGACGAAGTAACCGTCGGTGTCGGTGCAGGACAGATGAACCGTGTTGGTTCAGCGAACATTGCAATCACGCAAGCTGGAGAAAAAGCGATCGGCGCGTCCCTTGCTTCCGATGCCTTCTTCCCAATGGGCGATACGGTCGAAGCGGCTGCAGCAGCTGGCATTACAGCAATCATTCAACCAGGCGGCTCGATTCGCGATCAAGAGTCGATTGATGCGTGTAACCAACACGGCATCACGATGGTCTTTACGAACGTTCGACATTTCAAACACTAAGCGGAGGCGATTTGAATGAAGGTATTGGTGATTGGTAAAGGAGGGCGTGAACACGCGCTCGTCTGGAAGCTGGCACAGGATGAACGGATCGAGACAGTGTATGCTGCGCCTGGGAATGCCGGGATGACACAAGCTACATGTGTTCCGATCGCCGAAAATGCCATCGATGAACTCGTGGCGTTCGCACAAGACGAACAGATTGATTGGACGATCGTCGGACCAGAAGGACCACTCGTTCTCGGGGTCGTTAACGCCTTTCAGGCAGCGGGACTGCAGGTTTTCGGACCGACACGGGAAGCTGCGGCAATCGAGGGAAGTAAGCAGTTCGCGAAGGAATTGATGGCGCGTGCCGGTATTCCGACCGCTGCTCACGCCGTCTTTACTTCAGCAGCAGAGGCAGAAGCGTATGTTCGCAAAGCGGGTGCACCGATTGTCATTAAAGCCGACGGTCTCGCTGCCGGAAAAGGGGTCACGGTCGCAGAAACTGTGGACCAGGCACTTGCAGCGATCCACGATACGTTTGCCGGGGAATACGGGCAGCAAAGCCGTGTCGTCATCGAAGAGTGTTTGGTCGGGGAAGAGTGTTCGTTGATGGCGTTCGTCCACGAAGAGACGGTCATTCCGATGGTATTGTCGCAAGATCATAAACGGGCATTTGACGGTGACTTAGGTCCGAACACAGGAGGAATGGGCGCGTATTCACCGTTACCTCAGTGGGACGAAGCAGCGTTGACGACAGAAGCTGTTGATCGCATCATACAGCCGCTCGTTGATCAGATGGCAAGCGAAGGAATACCGTTCACTGGCTTCCTCTATGCCGGTCTGATGTTGACGAAACAAGGACCGTTCGTCATCGAGTTCAATGCTCGGTTCGGTGATCCGGAGACGGAAGTCATTCTCCCACGCTTAGAGACACCGTTACTTGATGTCATCAAACCACTGATGGACGGACAGACACCAGAAGTCGTTTGGACGGACCAAGCAGCTGTCGGTGTCGTCGTCGCTGCAGAAGGATATCCAGAAGCGCCAAAAACGGGACAAATGATTCCACTCGATCAGATCGGGGATGACCTTCTCGTTTTTCATGCCGGAACGGCAGAACAATCCGGTCAACTTGTCTCAGCCGGTGGACGTGTCCTCGTCTGTGTCAGTCGTGCAGAGACGATCGAGCAAGCTGTCGAACAGGTCTATGCGAACTTACCAGACGTAACGCATCAGCCATTCTTTTACCGAACTGATATCGCTCAAAAAGCCTTTCGTGCCTCACATGAATCATGATAGTTGAACCAGACGCACTCAACAGAGTCTCGTCTGGTTTTTTTATTTCTTGGCGAAGTGCACGAAAAGATTTGTCTTCCATGGCGAATTTGTGTTATTTTGACCAAATGAATCCGGAACGGGGCAAAACTTCTTGAAACTTACTTAGCAACATTTTAGTATAAGAACTATAAGAAAGCGTTTTCAATAAAATAAAGGAGGTCGAGCTTTCGTGAAAAAAAATTGTGGAAGATCCCCTTGGACGAAATCTGAAGTACGAACACACCAAGCGGTCATCAGCGGAAAGCTTGCACCGACACTTGTCATACAGAATGCCACTTACCTAAATCATGGCGTCAAAACATGGCGGACGGCGAACATCTGGATCAGTGGCGACCGGATCGTCTATGTCGGTCCAGAGATGCCGGAACAAGCCGATGCCTACCATGATGCGACAGGTCAATATATCGTACCCGGTTACATTGAACCTCATGCCCATCCGTTTCAACTTTATAATCCAGCGAGTCTTGCAAAATTCGCAGCAGAGCGAGGAACATCGACCCTCGTCAACGACAACATGTTGTTATTATTAGAGCCGACGGAGCAAGCGTTTGCTCAAGTCGAGGCACTGGCGGACCTACCGACCTCGATGTACTGGTGGGCACGACTCGACGCGCAGACCGAGCTTGATGCCGATAGTATCTCGATCGATAATCGCCGGATTCAAGCATGGCTTAAACATCCACAAGTCATCCAAGCGGGTGAGTTGACGGGATGGCCACGTCTCTCGCAAGGGGACGATGAACTGCTCCACTGGATGCAGGATGCGATCAAACTTGGAAAACCAATCGAAGGTCATTTCCCTGGTGCTTCAGCGAAGACGCTGACAAAGATGGCGCTGTATGGTGTGACGAGTGATCACGAGGCAATGACGGTCGAAGAAGCGATGACACGTCTTGAACTTGGTTATACGACGACGATTCGTTATTCATCGATTCGTCCGGATCTACCGGATATCTTTAAGGGGCTTGTCGAAGCTGGATTGACGCAGTTCGATAAGGTACTAGTGACAACAGATGGTTCGACACCCTACTTCTATAAAGCGGGTATGATGGATGAGACAATCCGACTGATGCTCGAGGCAGGCATTCCGGTCGAAGAAGCCTACCGGATTGCGTCATACAATGCAGCACGTCATTTTAATCTCGATCATCTACTCGGAAGTATCGCGCCAGGACGGATTGCTCATCTCAATTTCCTTGAGGCAAAAGATGCTCCGACACCTGTCGCTGTACTTGCACGCGGCATATGGGTCCGTCAAGCCGACATTCCATGTTACCCAGCCGAAGCGCTTGATGCTGCTTATGCCCTTATGCCACGATCAGAAGTCCGGATTTCCTTAACGGAGCAGGATTTTTCATTCAGCATGCCGGTTGGTCTTGAAATGGTCAATTCCGTCATCATGAAGCTCTATCAAGTCGAGCATGACACGAGTGTACCTATGCTACCAGCAGGTTGCGATGAATCCTTCCTGATGCTACTGGACCGCGATGGGAAGTGGCGTTTGAATACCGTCTTGAAGAACTTTGCGACACAAGTCGGAGGTCTCGTCAGTTCGTACTCGATTAGTGGTGATATTTTGATGATCGGTAAATCAAAACGAGATATTCAAGTCGCGTTTGAGCGGATGAAGACATTTGGCGGTGGAATCGTTCTCGTCGAAGACGGAGAAGTCATCGCTGAAGTTCCATTGACCTTAATGGGGCAGACGTCTGACTTACCACTCGAGGATTTGATCGTTCAAGAAACCGCTTTACGGGAGGCATTATTTGCCCGTGGATATGCCTTTGAAGATCCGGTCTATACGTTGCTATTCCTAGCGTCTACACATCTACCATATGTGCGGATCACACCACAAGGTATTTACGAAGTCCTTCGGAAAAAAGTCCTTTTCCCGGCGATTTTGCGATGACGCTTGAATTTTAAATCGTCGCGCTTTAAACTATTAAAGAGCAATTGAATGGGAAAGGGAGTCACAAGATGCAACTCGATAAATTGCGTGGAAAAGAATTAGATCAGTTATTTACAGCCATCATGAAGATGGATTCATTAGAAGATTGTTATACGTTGTTCGAAGACTTAGCGACCGTCAACGAAATCCAGGCGCTCGCCCAACGTCTGGAAGTCGCACGTCAATTACGTGAAGGCAACACGTATCACAAAATCGAAAAGGCGACCGGTGCTTCGACAGCAACGATCTCGCGTGTCAAACGTTGCTTGAACTACGGTTCGGGCGGTTATGATCTGGCGCTTGCCCGCCTAGGTCTTATCGAGCAAGAAGTAGCGGATAACTAATGTTATCCGCTACTTCTATGAAGGGGGGCGCACCGATATGGATTTTGCGTTACAACAAAGAATTCAACATTTCATTCGAAAGCTGACGCCTATCCAGTCGCTCGTCATCATCTACTTCGTTGCGGTCATCATCGGGATCATTCTGCTCGGCTTACCGTGGTCGACGAAAGGAAATTACGATTGGAACTTCACGGACCTGGTCTTCATGGCGGTCAGTTGTGTTAGTGTCACCGGTCTGACGACGGTCTCGGTTTCGGATACCTTTACGACGTTCGGGTACTTCATGATCATGATTTTAGTACAAGTCAGCGGGATCGGCTTGATGTCACTTCATATCGCGATGTGGGTCATTCTCGGAAAACGAATCGGTTTTCGGGAGCGTCAACTGGTCGTCCGAGATCAGAACCAGACGACGATGCAAGGTGTCGTCAAATATATTCGGGAAGTCATCTTGATCATCGTCTCGATTGAATTGATTGGTGCTTTGATTCTCGGGCTGTATTACACAAAGTATTTTCCGACGTTCGGAGAAGCGATGCTTCAAGGGTTGTTCGGGTCAGTCAGTGCGACGACGAACGCCGGTTTTGATATCACGGGAGAATCGTTACTACCGTTTCGCGGGGATTTGTTCGTCGTCTTCATGCAAATCTTACTGTTGACGCTCGGAGCAATTGGTTTTCCGGTACTCGTCGAAGTCAGACGTTATATTTCCTACCGAGCGACACGTCAAGCGACACGTCAACCGTATCATTTTTCACTGTTCACGAAATTGACGGCGTCGACGTTCTTCATTCTCGTTCTCTTTGGAATGGTAGCACTACTACTATTCGAATGGAACCAATCCTTTAAAGGCTTACCAATCGATGAGAAGCTCGTCGACGCCTTGTTCCAATCCGTTACGACTCGTAACGGGGGATTGACGACGATCGATATCACGTCTTTCTCACAAGCCTCGATTTTCGTCTTGTCGCTCTTAATGTTCATCGGAGCGTCACCGTCTTCCGTTGGTGGGGGGATTCGAACGACGACGTTCGCCGTCGCTGTCTTGAGTGTCATCGCCTTCATACGAGGGGAGTATGGGATTAAAATCTTCGGTCGTGAGATTGGTCAATCGGATATTTGGAAGGCCTTTGTCGTCATCGTCGTCTCGACTGGCGTGACGATGGTTGGATTGATCGTCTTGTTGATCGTTGAGGACGCGCCGTTCCTGGTACTGTTCTTTGAAGCGTGTTCAGCGTTCGGTACGACCGGTCTATCGCTCGGCATCACGGATCAATTATCGGATATCGGAAAATGGACGTTGTCTGTGCTGATGTTCATTGGTCGAATCGGTGTCATCTCGTTCGTTCTTCTGTTGAAAGCGAACCAACCGAAACGTAACTACAACTATCCGAAGGAATCCGTCATTATCGGATAAGGAGGCTCTTGTATGAAACGTGCCTTTTGGATCAACTTCGCGTATATCTTTGCTGTTCCTGTCTTACCGTTTTTGGCGCTCGTCAATGGGCGAGCGCTCTGTTCGCCAGATTCACCGTTACTGGACGTTCCGGTACTCGGCTTCTTTTTGGCAGAACCGTGGGCGTTCGTGCCGGTATATGCGGTCTTTGCGTTGTTACTGGCGTCACTGTTGACGAAACGACGGACACACGTCTGACCATCTCGCTCTGCGCGAGATGGTTTTTTGTTTTATACTGAATGTGGAATGAGAAAGAGAGGATGGGACGAACCGTGTTATTACCTTTTAATGAATGGCGACATGTCTTTAAACTAGATCCAGCAAAACCAATTGATGATGCTAGCCTACAGGCGATTGCGACGTCTGGAACGGATGCGATTCTTGTCGGTGGAACAGATGACATCACACTCGATGCAACGCTTGATCTCTTAATGCGTTTGCGACGATATCCAGTCGCAGTGGCACTTGAGATTTCAGAACTCGAAGCCGCGACGATGGGATTCGATACGTATTTGACACCGACGGTCCTGAATGCGGGAACATTAGAGTATGTCGTCGAAAAACAGGTCGAGGCATTAGAACAAGTCGGTCATATGCTGGCGCACGCTGATCTTGTTGGGGAAGGGTATATCGTCCTGAATCCTGATGCGAAGGTCGCGCGTGTGACACAAGCAAAGCCGTTAACGTTGGATGAAACCGTCGCTTACGCACAACTTGCGGATAGCGTCTTCCGCTTACCGGTCGTCTATCTCGAATACAGTGGCGTTTACGGGGAACCGGAACGAGTAGCAGCCGTTCGCGATGTGTTGAAGCAGGCACGCCTGTTTTACGGCGGCGGCATCGACTCCGAGGAGCGGGCGCGTGAGATGTTGCAGTATGCGGATACGATCGTCGTTGGAAACGTCATTTATGAGGATTTAAAAGCAGCGCTTGCGACCGTCGCAGCGACACGATAAAATATAGGAACAAAAGTTCGGAATATAAGAAATGAGGCTATTGATATGTTTAATTTGAGTGAACAGCTCGTCAGTGGACTAAACCCTGAGCAAGCAAGAGCAGTCAAGCATACGGAAGGTCCACTGCTGATCATGGCAGGAGCCGGTTCCGGGAAGACACGCGTCCTGACACACCGGGTCGCATATTTGATGGCGGCTAAACAAGTCGCGCCGTGGAACATCCTTGCGATTACGTTCACGAACAAGGCAGCGCGGGAAATGCGAGACCGGATTGGTCGTTTGGTTGGTGGTGTCGCAAACGATATTTGGGTCTCGACCTTCCATTCGATGTGTGTCCGGATGTTACGTCGCGACATCGATCAGCTTGGATACGATCGTAACTTCACGATCCTTGATTCAAGTGATCAGCAATCGGCGATCAAGCTCGTCTTAAAGGAACAAAACTTGGACCCGAAAAAATGGGATCCGCGATCGATGCTGACGATCATCTCGTCACAGAAAAATGAATTACGCAGTGCTGAATTCTACGCCTCGATCGTGACGAGTCCGTATGAGAAGACCGTTGCTGAAATCTATAAAGGATACGAAGCTGTCCTACGCCGGAACAACGCGCTCGACTTTGATGATCTAATCGGAAAAACGACAGAGTTATTCAAGAAGAGTCCGGATGTCCTTGCGTACTATCAGAAGAAGTTCCGCTACATCCATGTTGATGAGTATCAAGATACGAACAAAGCCCAGTATGATCTCGTCAATCTGTTAGCTTCGGGACATCAGAATCTCTGTGTCGTTGGGGACTCGGATCAGTCGATTTACCGTTGGCGTGGTGCTGACATTGCGAACATCCTCTCGTTCGAAGAGGATTATCCGAATGCAGCCGTCATCTTACTCGAGCAAAACTACCGTTCCTCGAAACGAATTTTGGAAGCGGCCAACCATGTCATCCAAAACAACTCAACACGTAAAGATAAGAAACTTTGGACGGATAACGACGAAGGCGAGAAGCTGATCGTTCATACGGCAGAGAACGAGCGGGAAGAAGCATTTTATATCGTCCAGGAAATTCGGAATTCACTTCGCTACGGGATGAAACTGAGTGATATCGCGATTTTATACCGGACGAACGCACAATCGCGTGCGATCGAGGAAACACTTCTCAAATCGAACGTCCCGTACAAAATGATTGGCGGCACGAAGTTCTACGATCGTAAAGAGATCAAAGACGTGCTCGCTTATCTCCGTTTAATTTCGAATCCGGACGAAGACCTGTCCTTTGCGCGAATCGTCAATGAACCAAAACGCGGTATCGGCGCAACGACAATTGATAAGCTGCGTGATTTCGCCGATTTACAAGGCGTGTCACTGATGGAAGCGATTCGCGATATCGAATTGTCGAGTATCGCACCAAAAACGGCAGCGAAATTGACGGATTTCCGGACGATGATTCTCGGACTCAGTCAAATGCAAGAATTCATCAGTATTTCGGAACTGGTCGAAGAAGTGCTTGAGAAATCGGGTTATCGTCAAGTGCTGAAGGAAGATAAGACGCTTGAAGCACAGAGTCGTCTTGAGAACATCAACGAGTTTATCACCGTTGCACAGAACTTTGAGAAGGAGACGGCAAAAGCCGATCCGGAAGACCGGACGATCATCGCCTTCTTGACTGACTTGACACTCGTCGCCGATGTCGATTCACTCGACGAGACGGATCCGGAAGAACAAGTCACGTTGATGACACTCCACTCGGCAAAAGGACTCGAGTTCCCTGTCGTCTTCTTGATTGGGATGGAGGAAGGTTTGTTCCCGCATAGCCGTTCGCTTCAAGATGAAGACGAGATGGAAGAAGAACGTCGCCTCGCGTATGTCGGGATCACACGTGCTGAGAAACGCCTTTACTTGTCACATGCGCGGATGCGCTCCCTGTACGGACGAACGAACGCAAACCAAGAATCAAGGTTCCTAGCGGAGCTGCCGGAAGTCGTCATCGAGCGGACCGGTAAAAAAGCGAAGCCACTCCCATGGGAAGATCGCCCTGTCCCACAAGGCAAAGCGGTCATCGGTCGTTCAATCAGTAAACCGACAGCGATGAAGACGTCAGGTGCGGAAACGCTCGGTTGGTCGGTCGGAGATAAGGCAGAACATGGGAAATGGGGACTCGGTACAGTCGTCCAGACTCGGGGTGAAGGAGATAATCTTGAAATCGATATCGCATTCCCAGCAGTCGGAATTAAACGATTGCTCGCAAAATTCGCACCGATTAAAAAGGTATGACGGGAGGTCCACAGATGGACGCAAGCCAACGTATAGATGAGATTCGTCAAACATTGAATCGCTACAGCTACGAATATTACGTACTGGATCAACCAACGGTACCAGATGCGACGTACGATCAATTGCTCCGTGAACTGACGGAGCTAGAAACAGCACATCCGGAACTAATCACGCCAGACTCGCCAACGCAGCGCGTCGGCGCAGCACCGCTTGAAGCGTTCGAGAAGGTGACGCATGACTTACCGATGCTGTCGCTCGGAAACGTCTTTGATGAGACAGAAATTCGCGAATGGGTCGCTCGGATTGAGCGGTCGCTCGGACGTTCGACGACGTATGTCGCCGAACTGAAATTCGATGGACTTGCCATCTCGCTGAAATACGAAGACGGGCGATTCGTCCGTGGGGCGACGCGTGGCGATGGAACAGTCGGCGAAAACATCACGCAGAATCTACGGACGATCAAAGCGTTACCGCTTCGTCTGCAGGCAGAAGAGACGGTCGAAGTCCGCGGTGAGGCTTACATGCCGAAACAATCGTTCGAACGCTTGAATGAAGACCGGGCTAGCCGAGAAGAGACATTGTTCGCGAATCCGCGTAACGCGGCAGCAGGTAGTCTGCGTCAGCTGGATTCGTCGATCACAGCGTCGCGTAATCTGTCGTTATTCGTGTATGGCGTCGGTGTCAATACGTTGACGGCCCGTTCACATAGCGAAGCGATGGCACAACTCGCCTCACTTGGGTTACCGACCAATCAACATATGCAGACGTGTGAGACGGTGGAAGAGATTCTTGCCTACATCGCACATTGGACGGAAGCACGCGCGAGCCTGCCATATGAGATCGACGGAATCGTCTTGAAAGTCGATCGATACGATGATCAGGAAGAGCTCGGCTTCACAGCAAAAAGTCCCCGCTTCGCGACAGCCTATAAGTTTGCGGCGGAAGAAGTCATGACGACAGTCGAAGACGTTGATTTCAGTGTCGGTCGGACCGGGAAAGTGACGCCGCGTGCCCGTTTTGCACCGGTCGTCGTTGCAGGATCGACGGTGACGTATGCAACACTGCATAACGCTGATTTCATCGCTGAAAAAGATATCCGCCTTCAGGATTCGGTCATCATCAAAAAAGCGGGAGATGTCATCCCGGCAGTCGTACAAGTCGTCACGGCAGAGCGAACGGGAGAAGAGACACCAATCGTCTTCCCGACCCATTGTCCGGCCTGTCAATCGGAACTCGTCCGTCTCGAAGGCGAAGTCGACATCCGCTGTGTCAGTCCGGAATGTCCAGCGCAATTGATGGAAGGTATTATTCACTTCGTTTCGCGTCAAGCAATGAACATCGATGGTCTCGGTGAAAAAGTCGTCCGTCAATTGTATGACCATGAAGCAATCCGGACGATTGCCGATTTATATCGACTCGATCGCGACGAGTTGTTGACGTTCGACCGAATGGGTGAGACGTCCGTCGATAAATTACTTGCGGCGATCGAAGCCTCGAAGCAGAACTCAGTCGAACGTCTCTTATTTGGTCTCGGAATTCGACTCGTTGGTCAAAAAGCGGCGTATCTCTTAGCGGAACGTTTTGATTCGTTAGCAGGGATTGCGGCAGCTAGCTACGAGGAGATCGTCGCGATCGATGGTATCGGTGGGAAAATTGCGGACTCCATCGTAAAGTACTTCGAGCACCCAGAAGCACAAGCATTGATTCGTGATTTGGAACAACTCGGTGTTAATCAACAGTTCCTTGGTGAACGAGTTGATCAGACGAATGCACCGCTCGGTGGAAAAACGATCGTCTTGACGGGAACACTTGAAAGCCTAAAACGGTCAGAGGCAGGGAAGCGTCTTGAAGCACTTGGTGCCGATGTGACGGGAAGCGTCAGTAAAAAGACAGACGTGCTCGTCGCAGGAGAAAAGGCAGGTTCTAAGCTGACGAAAGCAGAATCGCTTGGTATCGAAATTTGGGATGAAGCGCGTCTGTTAGAAGAACTAGCTAAACACGAAGCGTGAGCAGAATGAATGAGAACGATCAAATAAAAGGAAGGCGAAATTCCGTCTTCCTTTCAGACTATAGACAAAAAGGCTGACTCCAAAAAATGACGCGTCTTTTCACGCCCTTTCCTCAGGCGAGACACAAGCCCGTTTTCCTGCTTCATTCGAGCAGGAAAACGGGTCTTGTTTGTCTCTGACAGCGCAAAATTGCGCTTTTTCCTGTAGGAGTGGCGTGTAATGCTTCATTCTTTTTATATCGGGAAGAAGTATCAGAGAAGCGTTTTGTTCCCTCGACATCGCTTCCTAGGGAAAAACAAGCAAGAGCGACCCTGCAGCGAAGCGAAGCGGCGCGATGCTTGTCCCAGGAAAACGATTCGAGACGAACAAAAAAGCGCAATCCTTCTCGTTAGAGAAAAATTGCACACTATCTTCAGTTTCAAAGGAAGGCGGGATTCCGCCTTACTTTATTCGTATTGATCCAATTGTCACGAAGCAATCGTCTCGCTTCGAATTAAGGTACCTTGTTTGATGAGACGATTCGTTGCCGTTTCCGGTGGATCGCAAGTAATCAACGTAATCGTCGGGGAGACGACGGATTGATCGAGGACGGACAACGTCGTCGGTGTGACGAGACGACTTGACGTGATCCGGTACGTATACCGATGTGTTTTCGTCGTGACGATAACGGTATCGCCTTTCTTGACGTCAGGCAGACGATTGAAGTGAAGACCTTCCGTGAAGCTTCGGTGTCCGGCGAGCGCATAATTGCCTTTTCCAGGCGATCCGGTTTTCGGAATATGACCGATACTACGGTCCAACACCGCTGTCGTCGACCCCTCTAAGATGACTTGTTCAAAATCAATGCTTGGTATCGAGAGTAATCCGACACCTGATTTTGCAAGTGGTTGTTTGGTTTCTTTTGCATCGACGATTTTTAGACTGTTGGTCCATTGTTTCTTTAAATGTTCAGCTTCTTGTTCGCGCTGATAATCACTGACGAAGGGCCAAGCGATGAGTGCGATGCCTGCCAGTAAAAAAAGCAGACCGATGAATTTACGGCGTGTCATGATAAAAAGTCCTTTCGGATGCGTGAGGGCGCATCATCTTTTTTGAAAAACAGGGGAAAACTTGCCCTTCCCCGATGGAAAACGATTCTGTTATGATAAAGAGAACGATTTGAAAACATGGGGTGCAAATAGAGATGAACTATAAAAAAGCAGTAGTGTTGACGTTATCGAGCACGTTATTTTTAGGTGCTTGTTCGTTCGACCTTTCGCCAAGTAGCGATACAAAAGAAGTCATTACTGAAAGTGAACAAGGTAAGGAAGTCCAAGCCGTCGTCAGTCCAGCCATTGATACGACGGATTCGTATTACCGGACGGTCTTACCGTTTCGTCCAAGCGTTGCACGTGGAATGACACAAAAGCGTGTCAGTTCGCGTCTTGAACTCGATGAAATCGAAACAGGATTGATGCGTCATTCGACACAATTTTTTGATCCGGAAAAATACTATTACCAAGAAGGTCAGTTACTCGAAGCCGACCAAATCGCAAAATGGTTGTTACGAAAAGGGAAAGCAGGCGATGGCGTCAGCGATCCTGAAGGTTTAAACCCAGCCTACACGTCAGGTAAGTCATATAAAGAAAAAAATCAAAAGTCACCTATGATTCTATCGCATATCTTAGAGCAAGACTACATGCTTGAAGAAGATAAGAAGCTTGAACTCGGTGGTACATCAATCGCTCTCGTCTTAAATAGTGAGTATGTTTTCCAAGATGAAAACTATGGACCGACCTATACCGTTAAACTTGATGAAAAGAAAGTCGTTGCTGAAGGGAAGCGGATGGCAAACGATTTAGTCAAGAAGATGCGTAAGACACAAGGGATGAAGACGACACCGATTCACGTCGCCCTCTACCTCCAGGAAAAAGAAGGGTCACCGGTTTCCGGTCACTATCTCTCGTCTGCATTCATCGGTCGCGGGAATCAAATCAGTGCGAACGACTGGAAAAACTACAATGAACGCTATTACTACTACCCGTCAGCACGCGCAACGAATGACGTGCGAGATGATGCAGCGAAGTTCGATTTATTCAAAGACCGCCTAGAAGACTACTTCCCGAACTACACCGGTATGATGGGGGAAGGCTTCTATCAAGAAGATGAACTGAAAAAGCTTGAGATGAAGATTCCCGTTCAATTTTACGGAAAAGCAGAACTCGTCGCATTCGTTCAGTACGTGACGTACCTGCTTGAGAATCGTTGGGAGTATAATCGAAACATTCCGACGACGATTACTGTGACGAACTTGAACGGGGATACGGAAGCGATGCTATTCCTCGATCCGGATACAAAGAAACCGATCGTCAAGATTCGTTGATTTCTCCATTCACTTTATGTAGCGACATTCCTCCAATGGGCGGAATGTCGCTTTTTTGTACGACGGGTGCTGGAAGAGAGAAGCATATGAATCAGAAAGGAAGGGTATGGAAGAAGAATGGTATTTTGTTTCACTTTCCCATTTTTTAGATTTACGAAAGCCAGTAGAAGAGAGCATAATGAAAGAAGAACAGTTCTACACACAGGAACGACGAGGTAAGTGATGAAACGTCAGTTCTTTTAAGAAGAGGATAAAGGAGAGATGTAGATGAAAGGCGGTATCTATTCACAAATCGGTGCAGTTCGAGAGGAACTACCATCGTCCTCACGAAAAGTCGCAGACTATGTCTTGACGCATATGAACCAAATTGCGCGCATGACGATCCACCAACTTGCAGAAGAATCAGATACAAGTGCCGCTGCAGTCGTCCGCTTCTGTCGCGCGCTTGGATTAAAAGGATACCCGGAGTTGCGGATGCGCATTTCTGCCGATACAGCACGGACGGATTTAAAAGGGTATCACGATATCGAAAAGGATGAACGTCCCGTCGACTTGATTGAAAAAACGCTTAGTAACAGTATTCAAGCGTTACAGGATACTGCGAAGCAGTTGAATGATGAACGGATTGCGGATGCGATTGATGTGATTGATCAGGCGCGTGCGATTTATTTTTATGGGATTGGGGCATCCCATGTCGTAGCCGAAGACGCTGCTCAAAAATGGACGCGTGTCGGGAAACTAGCGATTCAAGAAACGGACCAGCATCTACTTGCGACGATCTTAGCGAATGCACGTAAAGAAGATGTCTTCTTTGCGATTTCTTACAGCGGAGAAACAGAAGAGGTCGTCGAATTGATCCGTTTGGCGAAAATCCAAGGGCTGAAGGTCATCAGTCTGACACGTTTCGGGGACAACCGGATCAGCCAACTAGCGGATATCGCGCTTTGGACATCACGCGCTCCGGAAGCACCGCTTCGTAGTGCGGCGCTCAGTTCGCGTCTCGCCCAACTATTTGCGATCGATGTCTTGTTCTTATCGTATGCTGCGGGACACTATGAAGATACACTCGAACGTCTCCAATACACGCGGGAGAGCGTTAAGACACTACATCAAAAGAAATAAGGGGGATACATATATGTCAGAACGAACTGCCGGACTAGACGCGTTGTATCCAGAAATGGTCGAGCGCCGTCGCTATTTACATCAGCACCCAGAGTTGTCGTTTCACGAAGTCGAGACCCCGCGTTATATCGCGCAACATTTAAAAACGCTCGGAATCGAAGTCAAGACAGGAGTGGGTGGACGTGGTGTCGTCGGGTACATTCGTGGAGGAAAACCGGGGAAGACCGTCGCGTTACGTGCCGACTTCGATGCTTTGCCGATTGCTGACGGAAAAGAGGTCGCGTATCGATCGACAGTTCCGGGCGTGATGCATGCGTGCGGTCATGACGGTCATACGGCGACGTTGCTTGCCGTCGCAAAGACGCTCATGCAACAGCGGGAATCATTACCGGGGAACGTCGTCTTGATTCATCAACATGCGGAGGAAGTCGTTCCGGGCGGTGCACGCGATATGATTGCGGACGGTTGTCTCGAAGGAGTCGATGTCATCTTCGGAACGCATCTTTGGTCAACGATCGATTTAGGACACGTCGGTGTTCGGACTGGTCCGATCATGGCGGCGGCTGATAAGTTCGAGCTGATCTTATATGGAAAAGGCGGACACGGTGCGAAGCCACACGAGACGATTGATGCTGTCTTACTCGGGGCAACGATCGTCAAGGAATTACAATCGATCGTCAGTCGTCAACTTAATCCGCTAGAGCCGGCAGTCGTGACCATCGGAACGTTGCATGCGGGGAATACGTTTAATGTCATCGCAGATCAAGCGACATTAACAGGAACGGTCCGAACGTTTAATGAAGCGACAGCGGACGAAATCATTGAGCGGATGGAGCAGACGATCAAAGGAATCTGTCAGGCGGTCGGAGCGACGTATCAATTTACATACGAAAAAGGGTATCCAGCTGTCGTCAACCATACGGTACCCACCGTATTGATCGAATCCGTCGCACGAGAAATCTTAGGAGACAAGCATGTATTTGAAATTGAACCGACGATGGGCGGGGAGGACTTCGCGTATTATCTGCAACACGTACCCGGTGCGTTCTTCTTTACAGGAGCCGGGGACGCTTCGTATCCACCGCATCATCATCCCCAGTTTGATTTTAAGGAGCCAGCGATGCTTGACGCAGCGCGTATTCTGGTCGAAGCAACGTGGCGGTATTTAGAACAAACTGCTGAAGTATGAAAAAATCGCTCGTCTTGACTCCGAAAAGGAATCAGGGCGAGCGATTATTGTCTTTTTAACTTAAAATTTCTTGAACACGACCAACTTGTCCGTCTTCTAAGCGCACTTTGATCCCGTGCGGATGCTGCGGTGATTTCGTGAGAAGGTCTTTAACGATTCCTTCTGTTCGTTTACCTGTTCGTTGATCTTGTTTCAACACGATGCTGACTTTAAGACCAGGTGTGATATTTTTACGTGTTTTACCATCCATCTGTAGATCCTCCCATCGTTCATTTCCTGTTTGGCTATCAGTATAACATGGTTCAGCCGGTGAAACTTGTTTGTCGCAAGGACGTAAAGTGAAAAGAGAACAGAATGTCAGAAAAAAAGTTTGACTATATTTGACCAATTAAGATGTGACTTTTATAATTAAGGTAATGAAGTATAGGAAAAGGAAGTGAACTCGAATGGCAAAAGACTATTATCAAACACTCGGTGTCGCAAAGGATGCATCGAATCAAGATATCAAGCGCGCGTACCGCAAACTGGCGAAGCAATATCACCCAGACGTCAACAAGGAGGCGAGTGCAGACCAGCGCTTCAAGGATATCCAAGAAGCCTTCGATGTGCTTGGGGATGAGGAGAAACGAGCACAGTACGATCGATACGGCAGTAACTTCGACCGGATGGCAGGTGCTGGAGCTGGGGGCGCTGGAGATTATGAAGATCTGTTCCGACAGTTCGGAGGTGGTGGACGGACACGACCTGGACAATCGTTCGGATTTGAGGACATGTTCGGTTCGTTCTTTAGTCAGGAAGAAGTGTCGACCGATGAAGAGCTTGAATTGACGGTTCCACTCAGTCATCTCAGTACGAATGAAAAAGTCACGGTGCGTCTTGCGACCGGTTCGATTCAGTTGACGCTACCGAAAGATGTCTATGACGGCAAAAAAGTCCGCTTACGTGGAAAAAGTTCGATGCGTAACCGACAAGGTGTCGCGGGAGATGTTTACGTGACGATTCACCTGAAGGATGACGATCAGTTCCGACGGGTCGACCAAGACGTCATCTCGACCGTCCGCGTTCATCCGACGACACTTGTACTTGGAGGAGAAGTCGTCGCAGATACACTTGAAGGAAAACGAATTAAACTGAAAGTCAAACCGGGCACAAAACCAGGAGCACGACTTCGGATTCCAAATCGTGGTCTGAGTCAAGCGAATGGTCATCGTGGGGCATTACTCGTCCAACTCGAAGTCAAGTTACCTGAGATGGACCGCGCCTTTTATGAAGAGTGGGAACGTCAACTTGCAGTGAAGGAGTGATCAAGGATGGATTTTGAACGTTTAACGGATCGGGCACATGAGGGAATCGTCTCTGCCCAAGCGATTGCGAAACAACGTCGTCATAGTGAAATCACAGAGTGGCATTTGTTACTTGCCTTACTTGCTCAAGAAGAGGGAATTGCACGGGTCATTTTTGAAAAGTTGAATCAACGGATTGAGACATTGAATGCAGCGATTGACGAAGCGATTGGTAAGCTTCCGGCTCTGTCCCAGGCGACGACGCCACGGATCGGGGGCTCGTTGCTGAACGTGTTGACGGAAGCAGAAACGGAAGCGCGACTCATGCAGGATGACTACGTCTCCGTTGAGCACTTATTATTAGCCCTGATCAAACAATCAAGTCCAGCAGCTCAATATTTACGTCGTCAAGGCATTACGGAAGAGACACTTCGGGAAGCGATCGTCAGTATGCGAGGCAATCGCAAGGTCACGACGAAAAATCCCGAAGAGACGTTTGATGTGCTGAAAAAATATGGACGCGATCTCGTAGCGGACTTCCGGTCCGGGAAAACGGATCCAGTCATCGGTCGTGACGATGAAATTCGACGTGTCATCCGGATTTTAAGTCGGAAGACTAAAAATAATCCCGTCTTAATCGGAGAACCTGGTGTCGGGAAAACGGCAATCGTTGAAGGACTCGCGCAACGGATCGTCCGAGGAGATGTACCCGAGAGTCTCAAAAACAAGCAGTTGTTCAGTTTAGACATGAGTGCGCTCGTCGCTGGTGCAAAATACCGTGGTGAGTTCGAAGAGCGCCTGCAGGCGGTCTTGAATGAAGTCAAGGAAGCCGAAGGACAGATTCTCTTATTCATCGATGAGCTGCATACGATCGTTGGTGCCGGAAAGACGGACGGCGCAATGGATGCCGGAAACATGCTCAAGCCGATGCTTGCGCGAGGAGAATTGCACTGTATCGGTGCGACGACGCTTGACGAGTACCGGAAGTATATCGAAAAGGACCCAGCGCTCGAACGTCGCTTCCAACAAGTCCTCGTCGCGGAACCGGATGTCGAGGATACGATCTCCATTCTGCGTGGATTAAAGGAACGGTTCGAGATTCACCACGGTGTGCGGATTCATGACAATGCACTCGTCGCGGCGGCGATGTTATCCGATCGGTATATTACGGATCGGTTCATGCCAGATAAAGCGATTGATCTCGTCGATGAAGCATGTGCGATGATTCGGACGGATATGGAGTCGATGCCGGCTGAACTCGATTCCCTCGTCCGCCGGGTCATGCAGCTCGAGATCGAGGAAGCAGCATTAAAGAAAGAGACGGATGAAGCATCCCGGAAACGACTTGCCGTCTTACAGCAAGAACTCAGTTCTGCCCGAGAAGATGAGAGTGCGCTTCGGACAAGATGGGAACGGGAAAAAGAGAGTTCGCAAAGTGTCCAACAGTTACGCGCGGATCTTGAGAAAGCGAAACTGGCGTTACAAGAAGCCGAGGGGCGCTATGACTTAAACCGGGCATCAGAAATCAAGTACGGTCAAATTCCAGACCTTGAAGCGCGTCTGAAAGTCGCGGAAGAATCATCTGAACACGTCTCCCACGAACTGGTTCGGGAAGCGGTGACGGAAGAAGAAATCTCCGACATCGTCTCGAAATGGACCGGCATTCCAGTGACGCGGCTTGCGCAGGGCGAACGGGAAAAGCTACTCTATCTCGAGGATACGCTTCATGAGCGTGTCTTCGGTCAAGACGAAGCGGTTCGTCTCGTCGCGGATGCTGTCATTCGAGCGCGAGCAGGTATCAAGGATCCGAATCGTCCGATCGGCTCGTTCTTGTTCCTCGGTCCGACAGGAGTCGGGAAGACAGAACTTGCAAAAGCCTTGGCGGCAGCGATGTTTGATAGTGAAGATCATATCGTCCGCATCGATATGTCGGAGTATATGGAAAAACACAATGTCTCCCGTCTCGTCGGTGCGCCTCCAGGATACGTTGGTTATGAAGAAGGCGGTCAATTGACGGAAGCCGTCCGACGGAGCCCGTATTCGGTTCTTCTATTCGATGAGATCGAAAAAGCGCACGGGGATGTCTTCAATATCTTGCTTCAGTTGCTCGACGATGGTCGGTTAACAGATGCGCAAGGACGTGTCGTCGACTTCAAGAACACGATCGTCATCATGACATCAAACATCGGTGCGCCCATCTTGCTTGAAGCAGCAAAAGATGGTGTCATCGATGCGGCGGAAGAAGAAGCCGTTCGCCAAGAACTGAAGCGTCACTTCCGACCGGAATTTTTAAACCGGATTGATGATACGATTTTGTTCCATCCACTCCACCGGACAGAGATCGAACGAATCATCGACAAAGCGGTCGAGAAGATGACTTCTCGCTTGTCTGGACGCGGCATTACGATTAATGTCACGGATGCTGCGAAGACGCTGATCTTTGAAGAAGCATTCGAACCGCAATACGGTGCGCGTCCAATCAACCGTTATATGCAACGGACGATTGAGACGAAGCTTGCCCGAGCTTTGATCAGTGGGGCGATTCAAGATGGTTCCCAGATTGCGATCGATGTAGAAGACGGTGAACTAGTCGTAAACGGATAAAGCAGATGCTAGAAAAAGGAGTCGACTCGGCTGAAACGAGTCGACTCCTTTTAGCGTTTACGGAAGAACCATATCCGCATCCACCAGATGCGTGATAAGCTAGAAAAAAAGAGAAAGAGGGAACGCCATGAATGTTACACAAGCCCAACTTGAGGAGTTGATTGAGGAGTGTCGTCCGTATACGGTGCTTGGACAAGTCGCAAGTTACATCCCAGAGCTTGCGAAAGTTGATCCGACCCAACTTGGTATCGCTGTCTGTAATGCCGACGGGACGTTCGTTTCGGCAGGTGATGCGGACACGATGTTTACATTACAGAGTGTGTCGAAGATCATTACACTGGCATTCGTCCTCGAGACATTCGGAGAAGATTATGTCTTTTCGAAAGTTGGGATGGAACCGACGGGTGATGCGTTCAATTCGATTGCGAAACTTGAAGAGACGATTCCGTCAAAACCGCTCAATCCAATGATCAATGCAGGAGCACTAGCAGTGACTAGCATGTTGCCGGGAACGGATGCTGCGGATAAATTACTGCAATTGCGTCAATTCATCGCAAAACTATTGGATATTAAAGTAGAAATGGTAAAATATGACGCAGATGTCGCTGAATCAGAATTCGAAACGACAGATTTGAACCGAGCGTTGCTCTACTTCATGCGCTATCACGGCGTCATCGAAGGCAACGTTGAAGAGATCATCGACGTCTACACGAAACAATGTGCGATTTTGACGAACTGTAAAGGACTTGCCATGATGGGGAAAATTTTAAGTACATCTGGAAAAACGCCATCCGGACGTCAAGTCATCTCGCGTCGTAACGCACGAATCATCCGGGCCATCATGACGACATGTGGCATGTATGATGCATCTGGGGAATTTTCTGTCCAAGTCGGACTTCCCGGAAAAAGTGGTGTCTCCGGTGCGATCGTTGCCTGTGGTAGAAGTGATTTCGATATGGCCGATCTCGGAATCGGTGTGTTTGGTCCTTCCCTTGACGCGAAAGGCAATTCGATTGCAGGAACAAAGATGCTTGAACTACTTGTTCAACGTCACCCGTGAGCGATCTCGACTTGATCGAGTGCGTTACGCAGTTCATCCTCTAAACGTTTGATCTGATGCAAGCGCTCTGCTTGATAAGCAGTAGGAACCTCGAATGACCGCCATCTTTCCAGTCGCTGATACGTGTCATTGATATGTCCGAGTTGCGTCTGGGTTGTTTTTAGACGATCGACAGCGGACTTCGGTTGATTCGTATAGGGACGCAAGTACTCGACCGTATAGCGGTACGCTTTCGTCGCAAGACGCAACTCATGCATCCGTTCGATACGTTTTGGACTATCCTTTCGTTGTACTTTTTCAAATTGTTCACGTTTTTTCTCATAGCGTTTCTCCGCGGCATGAATCAGTTCTTTTTCTGACATCCGCTTGAGGCGTTTTGTCATCGGACTCGCTAAAAATCGACGGACGGATCGATCCAGTTCATTTGAGATCAAGAGATGCATCGTCTCAATCAAGGTCGAACGTTTTCCTTGGAGTTGTAAAGCCACATGGTTTGCGAACAATTGGTCGATTTCTGTTTTTTTTGAAGTCGCTTCGAGCTGTACGTCGAGATCGCGCACTTCACCGAAGGCGTGCATCAGACGCTTCCAAATCAAATAGACGGGTTCTTCCGTCAACTCGACCAATCGAGCGAACGTGATCAGTTTCCGCAAGCGAATTCGGGCTTGATGGATATCTTCCGGATTTTCAAACGTTTGTGATTCTTTGGCATAATGATTGAAGGTAGACCAGGTCTCGAGTAGTTCAAAAGTCAGCTTTTCAGTATCACGATGGTTCATGAGATGAATCCCTCCTTGGATTGATTTCGTAAGAGTTCAAGAATGATGCGTTTTAAAATTAAGGAGGACTCCTCCTGAAATGTGGTGGAAACATGTTAGAAACAGTTACGTTCTCAGGAAAGATGAAGCAATTCATGAAAATCTTCTTTCCAATTCTCGTAACGCAAGTCGCGTTTTATTTAATCAGTTTTTTTGATACGGTCATGGCCGGTCGATATGGCTCTGCTGATTTAGCTGGAGTCGGTGTCGGAGCAAGTCTATGGGCACCTATTTACACAGGGTTGACTGGTATTCTACTTGCCGTCGCGCCGCTCGTTTCCCAAGCGATGGGAGCGAAACGCGAGCGGGAAGTCAAACGGATCGTCATGCAGGCGTTGTACGTCGCTGTCGCAATCATCGGTTTGACAGTCGTCATCGGACTTCTCGCTGTCAATCCGATTCTCGAGCGGATGGAGTTATCGGTAGAAGCGCGCGAAGTCGCACGGAACTATCTCTTGATGCTAGCGCTCGGCATCGTGCCGATGTTCGTTTTCTTCGTCTTACGAACACTCATCGATTCATTAGGAAAATCGAACATTACGATGGTCTTACTACTAATCTCTTTACCCATTAACGTCCTTTTCAATTATCTATTCATTTTCGGAAACTTCGGTTTTCCGGAACTCGGTGGTGTCGGTGCGGGAGTTGCGACTGCCATCACGTACTGGATTCTTTGTCTAGCAATCATCGCTGTCGTCATGAAAGGAGAGCTGTTCCAGCGTCTTGGTGTTCTCCGACGTTTTTACCGTCCGGACATGAAGCGGATCAAGGAATTGATTCTACTCGGTGCTCCGATCGGTCTCGCGATTTTTTCAGAAGTCAGTATTTTTTCAGCCGTCACCTTGTTGCTTGGAGCGTATGGCGACGTCATCATCGGTGCCTATCAGGCTGCCATCAACTTCGCCTCGTTCGTCTATATGATTCCGTTGTCCGCTGCGTCCGCATTGACAATCACAGTCGGTTTCGAGGTCGGTGCTAAACGGATCAAGGATGCGGTTCAGTATGTTGGCATCGGATTGACGATGTGTGTTGCGGTTTCCGTGTTTTCCGGTATCCTGTTGTACTTAAAGAATGAAGAACTTGCAGCGTTATATAGTCGAGACCCAAAAGTCATCGAAGCAGCTGCACACTTTATGATTCTCGCGATTTTCTTCCAATTGTCAGATGCCGTCGCTGCACCAACGCAAGGTGCACTACGTGGGTTCAAGGACGTCAACGTCACCTTCTTATTGACGATCGTAGCCTACTGGGTCATTGGACTACCATTAGGTTTTTATCTTGAACGCTACACAGCACTTGGACCAGATGGATACTGGTGGGGGTTGATCATCGGTCTTGCGGTCGGAGCGACACTATTGCTTGTTCGTCTTATGTACTTAATCCGTAAATCAAGGAGGCTGGCATCTTGAAATTCTCAAAACAACGGCTCATGACGATTGCGAAGATCATCTTGCCGATCGTCTTGATCGGATTCATTTTTTATCAAGGACAAAATGAATTACGCAGTTTGTCTTTAAAGGAATCGATTCAAGCGATCCGCCAAGTACCATCTTGGCAGTTCATCCTGTTGATTCTCGCAGGTCTCATGGCAGTCTCGACGATGTTCTTTTATGACTTCTTTTTGTTGCGCTCGCTAGAAGCAAAAGCACCAGTCGGACTAATTTTCCGAGCGTCCTGGATTGCGAACTCCTTTAATGGCATCATCGGTTTCGGAGGTCTCGCAGGGATGGCCATCCGGTCCGCCCTGTATCGACCATTCGTTGAAGGCGGACGCCTGTTGAAAGCGATCGGTTGGATGGCGCCGACATTGATTAGCGGTTTGTCAATCTTATCGACATTATCCCTCTTGCACATCTTCCCAGCGTTTGAAGTGCTTGAAATGAAGAAATGGTTATGGCCTGTCATCATCGGTGTTGCCTTATTCTTCCCGCTCTATCTATTGTTCTCGTTTCGACGTGGGAACAGCAGCATTCATCCGAAATCGATTGCCCTATACTCTGTCGTATCGTTGGCGGAGTGGTTCAGTGCCGGTGTCGTCGTTTATCTCATTTTGGCGGCACTCGGAACGGATGTCAGTTTTGCGAAAGTCATCGGGGTCTTCATCATCGCTGCGACAGCCGGATTGATTTCGATGGTACCCGGCGGATTCGGTTCGTTCGACTTAGTCTTTTTGATCGGTATGCAACGTGCCGGAGTTGAAGAAGGTATCGTCTTGACGGGATTATTGATTTACCGTCTCGTCTACTACTTGATTCCATTCTTGATCGGTGTCGTCTTCTCGGCTCGAGAGTTCAGCGGTCCAGTCGTCAAGATGATTGAAGATAAACCAATCGTTGGTCCGTCGGTGGAGGTCGGGGGTGTCATTTGGCGTCTGCAATTGCGATTCCTCAGTAAAATTCGTCACTTCACTTTAGCGTTGATCACGCTTGTCGCGGGTATCACGATTTGGGGACTGGCGATTTTACCGCCCGTCTCCACGCAGTATGAGTATCTGGAATCGAAATTGCCCCACGAAGCGTTGTTGCTCGCGAACAGCTTCTTCTTGATGGGCGGACTATTATTCGTCCTCTTATCAACGGCGCTCTATCGTCGAACGAAGCGTTCTTTATATATGATGTACGGCGCATCGTTCTTCGCCTTGGTCGGGATGGCACTTCGTGGATTTAACCTGATTTCGTTCCTTGCCGTCGTGGTCGTCCTTGCGTTGTTATTGATGTCTCGTAACGCGTTTCACCGGGAGCGGACATTGATTACGACGTCGCGTTTCATCCGGGTCGCGTTCGTTGGTCTGTTGTACATTGGCGGGTTCGTCTTTTTCGGATACGCTTTTTATGCACTCGGGTCGGCAGATGGAACAGAAGTGTATCCGTCGCATGAGATTTTCATGTTTGCCGCGAGTTCATCCATCTTTGCGCTCGTGTATGGATTAGTTTTCATACGCTTGTTCAACACCTTTAATCAACCGGTGCTCGGTGAGCGATTCGATGCTGAAAAGATCGAGTCGGTATTGCGTGAGCAGGGTGGGAATTATTTGAGCCATTTGGCGTTTCTCGGCGATAAACGTTTCTTCTTTTCCGAAACAGGTCGTTCGTTCATCCAGTTCAGTCAGACCGGTAATCGGATCATGATGCTCGGTGATCCAAGTGGAGATCCAAAGGAGCATTCACAAGTCATTGCCTCGTTTCTGCGCCGCGTCGAAGATCTCGGATACATTCCGAACATCTATCAGATTCAAGCGCAAAACATGTCGTTGTATCATGATTTCGGCTTCAACTTCTTTAAGCTGGGTGAAGAGGCGATCGTCGATATTCCGTCTTTCACCGTATCAGGAAAAAAACGGGCTGGACTTCGCTCGATTAAAAATCGCTTTGAACGAGAAGGAATGACGTTTGAAGTGGTCGAGCCACCTTTTTCGGATGCATTATTAGCAGAACTGCAAGAGGTCTCGGATGAATGGTTAGGTGGTAAGTCTGAAAAAGGATTCTCACTCGGTTACTTCCACAAGCCCTACTTAAACCGGGCACCAATCGGAATTATGCGTGAAGCGGAAGGGCGTTTGATCGGATTCATGACATTCATGCCTGCTTACCAAGATGGGGTTTTGTCGATTGACTTGATGCGTTTTCGACCAGATGGACCGAACGGGATCATGGATGCGATGTTCATCCGACTGTTCGAGTATGCGAAAGATGAAGGATACCGGACATTCAACATGGGAATGGCGCCGCTCTCGTCCGTCGGTGAGGACGAGACGTCCTTCTGGCAAGAACGTGTGGCAGCGGATGTCTTCAATAATATTCGCTACATGTATAGTTTCACGGGTCTACGACGATACAAAGAAAAGTACGATCCAAAGTGGGAAGGACGTTACCTGGCTTACCGGAAGCGGCAATCGTTACCGATGGCGATCCTAAAAGCGACGCGTCTGATCTCTCGAAAAAAAGACCGGATTTTATTACCATGATCGACTGACGCATGAAGACGACAGTCGACGGGTATAAAAAGGGCGACCCTTTGTCTGTGGACAAACGGGATCGTCCTTTTTAAAATTTATCGAAATGTACAAAGGTCTATACAACTAGAATTAATAGCGTTATACTAAATACGGAAGCAAGTCATGGAACGGACAGAGAAAGGATGACGGCAGATGACAGTAATCATCAATGCCCGGATTTATACGGGAGAACAGACGATCGAGGATGGGTTCATTCGTTACGGTCGAACGATCGAGGCGATTGGTTTGATGTCGGAATTTAAAAAGATCGCAGGAGAAGAGACGATCGATGCGCATCATCAATCGCTCATCCCTGGAATGATCGATGTACACATTCATGGAGGATATGATGTCGATGTCATGGATGGGGATGCGAATAGTCTTCGTGACTTTAGTCGTCAGATGTTACAAGAAGGCGTGACATCCTTCTTAGCGACGACGATCACCCAAGATTGGGCAAACATCACACGAGCGCTCGAGACGGTGCGAACAGTCGTTGAGGAAGAGGACACGACGATTGTCGGTGTTCATCTCGAAGGGCCGTTCATCAACCCGGATTATGCGGGTGCGCAACCGCACGAACATATCGTTGAACCGGATGTCGAACAGTTCCTGAAATGGCAAGAAGCAGCTGGCAATACGATCAAACTCGTGACCTATGCCCCAGAACGCCCGGGAGCGCGTGCGTTCGAAGAGGCAGTGCGCTTGACGGGTGCAATTCCGTCTGCCGGACATACGGACGCGACGTATGCCCAAAACCAAGCGGGTCATGTCACGCATGGTACCCATCTTTACAATCAAATGCGCGCACTGCATCACCGGGAGCCGGGAACGGTCGGGTACTGTCTCCTGACGCCGGAAGTCTATGCCGAAATCATTCCGGACGGGATTCATAGTGCACCGGAAATGGTCGACTTCGCCTACCGGATGAAGGGCGCTGATCGATTGATCGTCATCACGGATGCGATGCGCGCGAAAGGGTTAGCAGAGGGTGAATATGAGTTAGGGGGGCAGGCTGTATTCGTTCGAGACGGTGCGGCACGCCTTGAGAACGGCAGTTTAGCCGGAAGTGTCCTGACGATGGACGCTGCTTTACGAAACATCATCGCCTTTACAGGGTGTACACTCGAAGAAGCCGTCCGCATGACATCGGTCAATGCGGCAAGAGAGCTTCAATTGACACAAAAGGGAAGTCTCTCGGTCGGTAAGGATGCGGATATCGTGTTGCTCGACGAGGGATTACGTATTCAAGAAGCGATTCATCGTGGTACGCGATACCGGATCACGAACGGAAAGGAGTCTACCTCATGAAATGGATGATCGTAGAAAAAGGAGAAGAATTAGCACAGGTGGCCTATCAATTTCTGAAACAGGAAATTGAGCGTCATCCGGAAGGGTTGACAGTAGGACTTGCGACAGGCAGTTCACCGGTCGGCGTTTATGAAGAATGGCGGAAGGACTCGCTCGACTGCCGACATGTGACGACGGTCAATCTGGACGAATATGTCGGTCTCAGCCCGGCGCATCCACAAAGTTATCATACGTTCATGCAAGAACACTTGTTTAATGACGTACGCTTCAAGGAATCTTTCGTACCAATCGGGAATACGGAAGATCCGGTTAAAGAAAGTGAACGATATGAAGCGCTCGTCCGGGAGCGGGGGATCGATATCCAATTGCTCGGAATCGGAGCCAATGGACATATCGCTTTCAATGAGCCAGGTACACCGTTCGATGCCAAGACACACGTGACGGAATTGACGGAATCGACACGAGAAGCAAATCAACGTTTCTTTGATCGATTGGAGGAAGTACCGACGAAAGCGATCACAATGGGAATCGGTACGATCATGGAAGCAAAAAAAATCCTTCTTGTCGCTTCAAGCGAACGAAAGGCAGAAGCCGTTCGCGATATGATGGAAGGCATCGCGACGACGGATTGTCCGGCGACCGTACTCAAACGTCATGCCGATGTTATGGTGATCTTGGACGAAGAGGCTGCCTCTTTATTGTCAGATGACGCTAAACGTACAGGGCGGACAGCATATTTGAATTTCATGAAAGTATGACGGAGAAACACGAATGAATCACAAGGTGCAGAAACAATCGATGGATTGGCTCTGCATCTTTTTTGTTATTCCTAAAAGCAGTGAACGAAGCCCGGTATCATGCGATTTTATATTTTGAGGACAGACAGGTGAGAAAATAACGAAAAAGGACATGCCGGAGCATTCATATGGATCAGGCGACGAGTTATGAAGCTTACATTATTTTGGATACAGCTATTCTGTGCCGTTTCTTTAATCGAAACGTAAATTGACATTTCATTAAATGTCCGGATAATGGAGATTAGCGAACTTTACGGAAAATTTACATGAAAATGAGGGTTTACATGATGGAAACGCGATCCGCACGAAAGAGACAGCCAAGTGCTGGCAAGATGTTCATGAAAGTCGTCGCTGCACTCGTCCTGCTCGTCACAATCATCGGTTCTGGTTATGCTGGAGCTGTTTTTATCAAAACGCAAGAAACATTGGCAAAGACGCAGATTAAGATTCCCGGCTCAAAGGTGAGCTCTAAATATGATGATGTTCCGTCTGAATCATTCTTGATTCTCGGAACGGATGAAACGAAAAAAAGCAAGGAACGTCATGAACCAGCTCGTTCAGACGTCATGATCGTCGGAATCTTGAACAAAAAGACGGAGCAATTAGTGTTGACGAGTATCCCACGTGATTCACTCGTGAACATCGATTATTCGAAGTATGATATCCCTTACGGCAAGACAGGTGTTGAGCAAGATAAGATCACGCATGCCCTTTACTTCGGTTCGATGGATAAATCGAATTCCTACAACGGCATTAAATTAGCACGTGAAACGACAGAAAACCTACTCGGCATTCAAATCGATCACGTCATCAAAGTTAATTTCCAAGGATTCGTTCAATTGATTGATGCATTAGATGGTGTAGATATCGATGTACGGTATGCGTTTAAAGAACAAGATTCAAAACGTAAAGCAGGTACCATCACCGTTGATAAAGGAAAGCAACATTTGACGGGGGAACAGGCACTCGCCTATGTCCGGAACCGTCATGATGATCCGCTCGGTGATATCGGTCGCGGACAAAAACAGATGCAAGTCATTCAAGCGGTCGCAAAAGAAGCGGCAAGTTTCCGTTCGCTCAGTGCATACCGTGATATTTTGGATGCCGTTGGTGATAACGTTGAAACGAACTTAGGACCGAATGATTACACACGCTTAGCAGATTTCACTGCAGCACTCCGTGACACAACGGAGTATCAGCTCGCTGGAGAAGGTTATATCGGCATCAGCGGGAAATGGGAATACCACCTCGATCCGAATCAACTGGAGCAAGTGAAGAGCAACTTAGCGAAAGCGATGCAAGGTCAAGAAGTCAAGCCGATCGCAGATGAAACGGACGCTGCACAAGATACGACAGAACAAGCACCAGAGACAGAAACGATCCCTGCGCAGTAATCTATATACGAAAAACCCTCGAACCACCGTACAGCACGGCGGTTCGAGGGTTTTTTCAGCGTTGGCGCTCCATTTCGACAGTGAAGGTATATCGGTCTCCTCGGTAAGCAGAGATGACGTATTCAAACGGTTGTTCCGTCGCGAGATACGTCAGTTGCTCGACGGATAAGACAGGCGAAGCGGTCGACAAGCCAAGGTGACTCGCTTCTTCCTTCGTCGCAAGACGTGATTCAAACGTTTGACTCGCACGTCCGAGGTTTAATCCACTCGCTTCAGCAAATGCATAGAGTGATGCGGTCGCGACGTCTTGATCGAGTCCAGGCAAGAGTTGCTCTGGGATGTAGACGGTCTCAAGAGCAAGCGCTTGCTCATCAGCAATACGTAAGCGTTTCAGTTCATATACCGATGCCCCTTCGCGAATCCGGAGCTTATTCGCGATCGTCATCGAGGCGTCGATGATTTGATAGGAAAGTAGCGCACTCGTCGGTTCTAAGCCTAAGTGCTCCATCTCTTCCGAGAAACTCGTCAATCCAGAAAGTTGCATGACGATTTTTTTGTTCGCGACGAATGTTCCACGTCCTTTTTGACGAATCAAGTAACCGGCGTTGACCAAGTTTGAAATGGCTTGGCGGACCGTCATTCGGCTGATTTGATGCGCTTCCGCAAATTCGCGCTCGGACGGAATCAGATCGCCAGGTTGAAGAACACCGCTTTCGATTTGTTGTTTTAAGGCAGCTTCGATTTGATAGTAGATGGGGAGTGGTGAATTTTTATTGATATGCTGAATCACGGCATTTCGTCCCTTCGCGATCGGTAGTCTTTCGTCTAGTGTACTAGGAAAAAGGCAAGCCGACAAACGGTTCTGGATGAAATATGGCATAATACAGAGTGAAACTGACAGAGAAAGGTGGTCGAGGCATGCGCCCCGAACAAATAGAATCCGATGTCCGAACCTTTCAGACATCCATTCGCGCAACAAAACAAGTAGATGGTTATTGGGTCGCTTTAGAGAAAAGCTACTTCTATCCAGAGAGCGGTGGACAGCCAGCGGATTGTGGAACATTGAACGACCAACCGGTCCTTGACGTTCAAATCGAAGATGGTATTGTCTGGCACCAACTGGCGACGCCGCTCACAGGTGACGTCACCGGGATCGTGGATGACGCAGTCCGAATCGATCATGCGGCGCAGCATACGGCACAACACGTCATCTCTGCGATCCTACAAGATGAATCAAATATCAAGACACTCAGTTTTCGGACAGGGAGTGAGGTCTCGACGCTTGATATCGAGACACCTGAATGGACAGCTGTTCAACAAGAGCAGTTGGATCGACGATTACGACAGGTGATTGAACAAGGATTGCCGATCACGGCGACTGAATATGACGAGGCGGAAACGCTACGCTTACCATTACGAAAAACACCGCAAGTCGAAGGACGGATTCGTGTCGTTCAAATCGGCACACTCGACTACAGTGCTTGTGGTGGAACGCATCTCGATTCGACGGCACAGCTCGAGTTAATTCTTTTTACTGGAGTCGAGCGAATTCGTGGGAACATTCGTCTTTCTTATGTCGCAAAAGAACGGGCACATCAACTTCTACAGGCAGAACGTCATGCCTTGCGGGAAGCAGCACAAGCTTTATCAGTTAAACCAGTTCAAATTCCAGAAGCAATTCAAGCGGTACAAAAAGAACAGAAACGCTTAACGAAACAGGTCGAACACGCCCAGGAACAACTTGCAACATTCACGCTCGCTCAAGCTTTAGAACAACAAGAAGACATTCTGGTATTTGAACATCTGAATGAAGAAATCAAAACGTCCGAGCAACTCGCTAAAGCGATCCAAGAAGCGGGACGCGTCGGCGTCGTCTGGAATGCGACGACAAACAAACTACTGATGAGTAGTCCAGGGGAACCCCATCTTGGGAAGTTCGCTAAAGCGCATGTCCAAGCATTCAATGGACGAGGTGGAGGAAGTGCAGTTCAGGCACAAGCACAATTTACGAATCGGGATGATGCGATGGCATATGTCGATCGACTACGGGAGGAATATCAGTTATGACAGTCATTCAAGTACGTACAGCAGAACAACAACAAGCCGTTCGGATGATCCGGGAGCGTGTCTTTGTCGAGGAACAAGGCGTACCACGTCATCTTGAATACGATACACATGATGAAACAGCGATTCATCTGCTTGTCCTCGATGAACAGAGTCGACCGGTTGCGACGGGTCGCACACGTCCATATGACGACCAACGGATGAAGGTGGAACGTGTGGCGACGCTGTCGACAGCCCGAGGAAAAGGATACGGTGGTGAGTTGATGCAGGCGATGGAACGTATTGCGCGACGTGAAGGAAAACAACTGCTGACACTCGGTGCACAAGTCCAGGCGATCCCGTTCTATCAAGGACTCGGGTATACGATCGTCTCCGATGAATTCGACGATGCGGGCATTCCACACCGGACGATGGAGAAGAAAATGTAAGTTATTTTGAAAGAAATCCTGCAAAAAGGGTTTCTTTTTTTTGTTTTCTATGTATATATATAATTCATAGTGAATTTTTATACAGACAGATGAATTAAAAACCAGGAGGGAATTATACATGTCAAAGCAAAAATTAATCTTAGCGTACTCTGGGGGACTCGATACATCGGTGGCCATCAAATGGTTGAGCAAGGACTATGATGTCATTGCCTTATGCATGGATGTCGGAGAAGGAAAAGATTTATCCGTCATCAAGGAAAAAGCACTCCTCGTCGGTGCGATCGAATCAATCGTTCTCGATGTCAAAGAAGAATTCGCACAAGACTTTGTCTTGCCAGCCCTTCAATATGGCGCTCATTACGAAAATGCCTATCCGTTGATCTCAGCGCTTTCGCGTCCGTTGATTGCAGAAAAACTCGTCGAAGTCGCGCATGAATATGGTGCAACGGCGGTCGCACATGGATGTACCGGAAAAGGGAATGACCAGGTCCGGTTCGAAGTTTCGGTCGCGGCACTTGATCCGTCACTCGAAGTCATCGCACCGGTTCGGGAATGGAAATGGTCACGGGAAGAAGAAATTGCCTACGCGAAAGAAAACAATGTGCCGATCCCGATCAACCTCGATAGCCCATACTCGATCGACATGAACCTTTGGGGACGGAGTAATGAATGTGGCGTCCTAGAAAATCCATGGACAGAACCACCACAAGACGCATACGCGTTGACGGTAGCACCAGAAGACGCTCCGGATCAGGCAGAAGAAGTCATTATCGGCTTTGAAGCAGGTGTTCCAGTTTCCATTAATGGGACGACGTATCCATTAGCGAAACTGATTACGGAACTGAATATCATCGCTGGAGCACATGGGGTCGGACGGATCGACCACGTCGAGAACCGTCTCGTCGGTATCAAATCGCGGGAAGTCTATGAGTGCCCAGGCGCAACTGTTTTACTCAAAGCTCACGCTGCACTCGAGACGATTACATTGACGAAGGACGTCGCGCATTTCAAACCATTACTCAGCAAACAATATGCAGAAACGATCTACAACGGTCTCTTCCATGCGCCATTGACAAAAGGCTTGAAAGCTTTCTTGACGGCGACACAACAGGACGTCACAGGAGAAGTTCGCGTTAAACTGTTCAAAGGAAATGCAACTGTCACAGGTCGTCAGTCGGCTGTCTCGCTTTATGATGAGAAACTTGCGACGTACACGAAAGAAGATGCATTCGATCATGAAGCAGCAAAAGGTTTTATCAAATTACACGGTCTTGCCGTTTCAACGCATGCGAGTGTACATCGTCAGGCGGGTGTAACGAAATGACCAAACTCTGGGGTGGACGTTTTACGGAAAGTGCTTCCGCTCAAGCGGAAGCCTTCGGAGCATCAATCACGTTCGATCAAAAATTAGCAAGCGTTGATTTGAAAGGCAGTCTCGCACATGCACAGATGTTATTTGAACAAGGGATTCTCGCTCAAGATGAGTGGACACAAATCCAGCAAGGATTAAAGCAACTCGAAGCGACGTTAAAGGACCATTCCTACACATTAGCGGACGAAGACATTCATATGAATCTTGAGCGTTTGTTGACGGAACAGATCGGTCCAGTTGCAGGGAAACTGCATACGGCACGGAGCCGAAACGATCAAGTCGCAACCGATTTACATCTATGGCTGGAGCAGCATGTCGAAGCGTTGACGACGGCATTGCGCGAGCTCCAATCGGTCATCACGGAACAAGCTGAGCAACATATCGAGACGGTTATGCCGGGGTATACGCATTTGCAACGGGCACAACCAATCTCGCTTGCGCATCACTTGCTCGCTTATTTCTGGATGTTCGAACGCGATGTCGAACGATTGACGGATAATCAAAAACGGATCCGAAAATCACCACTCGGAGCGGGGGCGCTCGCGGGGACCACGTTCCCGATCGACCGTTTCCGTTCTGCCGAGTTGCTCGGTTTTGAGTCGGTTTATCCGAACAGTCTCGATGCTGTCTCCGATCGCGACTTCGTCATCGAATACCTCGGGATCGCCTCGACCGTCATGATGCATCTCTCGCGTTTTTGTGAGGAAATCATCATCTGGGCGTCGCAAGAATTCAGCTTCATCGAGTTATCCGATGCCTTCTCGACAGGCTCGAGCATGATGCCACAAAAGAAAAATCCTGATTTCGCTGAGTTGATTCGTGGAAAAACGGGGCGCGTCTACGGCAACCTGATGGGCTTCTTGACGACGATGAAGGCATTACCACTCGCTTACAATAAAGACATGCAAGAGGATAAGGAAGGAGTCTTCGATACAGCAGATACCGTTCTCAAGTCCGTTCAAATCTTCACCGGAATGATTGAATCCGCGACGTTTAAGACCGAAGCGCTCAAGAAGGCGACAATGCAAGACTTCTCGAATGCAACGGAACTCGCCGACTACCTTGTGACGAAAGGCATACCATTCCGCGAAGCACACGAAATCGTCGGGAAAGCCGTCCTCTACTGTGTGCAAAACGGTTGTTTCCTGAAGGACTTGAGTCTCGAAACGTATCAAAGGTTCCATCCAGACATCACAGAAGACGTTTATCCGCTCCTCGATCCGGTTCAAGCAGTGGCACGCCGGACAAGCTACGGCGGTACAGGGTTTGCTGCCGTGTCGAAGCAACTCGAACTCGCGAAGCAGCATCTTGCGACTTGACGGATTTTGAAAAAAATTAGTCAAATAACTGGATTTAACAAAAGATGTCTGCTATAACTGTAACTAACAACCGACAGATAGAGGCGCGGATGACATGAGTAGCATCATTCTTGAAGGCAAGCATGCTGAATGATGTGAAAGGGGAAGTCCGCCGAAGTGAACGAGAAGATGCTTCTTCTCATTTGCTGGTACAACGGTTAAGATCCGTTGTACTGCCGAAACCGATGTTTCGGAGCGCTATCTTACGTAAAAGAACGAATGACTTTGTCTTCGTTTGTCCGATCGTGATAACGACGGGCCGTAGGAACGCTCCTACCGGCCCGTCGTTTTTTTCTGTATCGGGACAAAGGAGATAGGATTGTGACAACTGTACTTAAATTTGGTGGAAGCTCGGTTGCGACTGTCGAACAGATTCAGTCTATTGCGAATTATTTGAAGAGTCGCGCAGCCGAAGGTGAAAAACTCGTCGTTGTCGTTTCGGCGATGGGCAAGATGACAGATTCTTTGATCGCTCAGGCGCAAGCCATCACGGATCGCCCTGAGCGGCGAGAACTCGATCGTCTGCTTGCCATCGGAGAAGAACAGACGATTTCATTACTCAGCATCGCCCTCAACTCACTCGGCGTCAAAGCGTTATCGCAAACAGGCGCACAAGCGGGAATCAGCACGATGGGATTGCATACGAAAAGTAAGATCAAACAGATTGATGGAGATCTATTACGACAAAAACTCGAAACGTACGATGTTGTCATCGTCGCCGGATTCCAAGGTGTCAACGAACTCGGTGATGTGACGACGCTCGGACGGGGTGGATCGGATACAACGGCTGTTGCCCTTGCGGCAGTCCTTGATAAACGGTGTGAAATCTACACGGATGTCGACGGTGTCTATACGGCTGATCCACGAATCCATGCCACTGCTCAACCGATTCCGCACATCTCATATGATGAGATGATGGAGATGAGCGCCCTCGGGTCGAAGGTCATGGAAATGCGGAGTGTCGAACTAGGAAAAAAATACGGCGTACACATCTTCGTCGGGAAAACACTTGAATCGAAAAGGGGAACATGGATCATGGAAGCGACGGAAACAATGGAACAAAAAGCGGTCACGAGTGTCAGTGTGACGAAGAACGTCTTGACGGTATCAATCAAACACGTACCGCAAACGAACGCAGCAGTAGCCGATATCTTCGAACTCTTATCGAACCGCCACGTCAACATCGACATGATCAGTCAAACGACGTTTGACAGTGACATCTTCCTATCGTTCTCCTGTCCACTCGACGAGGAAGAGTTCCTCGATGAAGCATTGAAAGACATCATGGATCGCTTCACGACAGTCAAGGTCGACCGCCACGATCAGCACGCGAAGTTATCTGTCGTCGGAATCGGGATGCGGGATGCAACAGGTGTTGCCTCAAAGTTGTTCGCGATCTTCCGAGCGGAGAATATCCCGTTCTATCAAGTCACGACATCAGAAATCAGCATCTCGTACACGATTGCACAAGCAGACATTGAACGGACGGTTGCAGCGATTGCAAACGCGTTCGAGTTATAAGGAGGAAAACAGCATGTATCATGTAGCCGTCATCGGAGCAACCGGCGCCGTCGGTCAAAAAATGTTACAAGTACTCGCAGAACTGGACTTCCCGGTCAGCCGCCTGTCCGCTTACGCTTCTGCTCGTTCAGCAGGGAACACGGTGCAGTTCAAGGGAGAAGATATTACGATTCAAGCGCTGACGCCAAACATCACGGAAGACGGGATCGATGTCGCGTTGTTCGCAGCAGGCGGAACGATCAGTGAGCAATATGCCCCATTACTAGCTGAAAACGGAACACTCGTCGTTGATAATTCAAGTGCCTTCCGGATGCAGGAGACGATTCCACTCGTCGTGCCAGAAGTCAATCCGCAAGCGATTCAAGCGACAGACCGCTTAATTGCGAATCCGAACTGTTCGACGATTCAATCCGTCGTCGCTTTAGCACCGCTCCAGTCACTGGGATTCGAACGGATCAACTATACGACGTATCAGGCCGTATCCGGTTCCGGTCAAAAAGGAATCGAGGATCTGGCACGCGGGGCACGCGGAGAAGAGCCCGTCAATTATCCGCATCCGATTCACGATAACATCTTGCCGCATATCGATGTGTTCCTTGAGAACGGTTATACGAAAGAAGAGCAGAAGATGATTGATGAAACACGGAAAATCTTCAATCTTCCAACATTGCCTGTCAGTGCGACATGTGTCCGGGTTCCAGTCACGAACTCTCACTCGGTTGCAATCAACGTCACGTTTACACAACCGACGACGGTTGCAGCGATCCGTGAAGCACTGGAAGGCGCACCGGGCGTCGTCCTCATCGATGATGTCGCGAATACGCGTTATCCGATGCCACTTGACGCAAGCGGGACGGACGACGTCTACGTCGGTCGGATTCGACAAGATGATAGTCTCGCGAACACGTTCCATCTCTGGTGTGTAGCCGACAACATTCGAAAAGGTGCCGCGTCGAACGCCGTACAAGTCGCACGCCAAGCAATCGAACAGTCGATTCATTCATAAAAAAGGAGGAGTTCTTCATGTTCAAAGGAGCAGGTACAGCGCTCGTCACACCATTTAATGAAGCAGGCGAGTTGGATTTACACGTATTCGAACGCTTGATCGAGCAACAACTCGCAGCGGGGATTCAGGCACTTGTCGTCGGAGGAACGACAGGAGAAGGTTCGACACTGACAAACACGGAATTCGAACAGCTATTGACGACTGCCGTTCAAGTCACGGCAGGACGAGTACCCGTCATTGCCGGAACGGGTTCGAACAACACGGCAGTAACAATCGAGAAGACATTACTCGCAGAACGCCTCGGTGCGGATGCAGCGATGCTCGTCACACCGTACTACAATAAAACATCACAAGCCGGTCTCGTCGCGCACTTCACGGCGGTCGCTGATGCAACCGAGTTACCAATCATGCTGTACAACGTTCCGTCGCGGACTGGTGTTGCGATCGCAGTCGAAACCGCAGTGACGTTAGCACGTCATCCACGCATCCAAGCGTTTAAGGAAGCGAGTGGAGACGTCAGCTTCATGGGTGAACTGATGGCGGCAATTCCGGAAGACTTCGCGGTCTTCTGTGGAAATGATGATCAAATCCTGCCGTATATGGCATGGGGGGCACAGGGTGTTATTTCAGTTCTCTCTAACCCGTACCCAGCAGAGACACAAGCACTTGCTGAGGCGTTACTCGCGCAAGATCTCGTCACGGCACGCCGGATTCAGGCAGACTTGTTACCGGTCATCGGTGCTTTGTTCAGTGATGTCAATCCGATTCCAGTCAAAGCATCGCTTGAAGAACTCGGTTTTGCTGTCGGTGCGCCGCGCTTGCCGCTCGTGCGTCAATCGGAAGCGGGACACGTCCACTTACTCGAAACGATGCGGGCTTACAAAGGAGTGGTTCGATGAAATTCGCGTTACACGGTTATGGGGCGACAGGACAATACGTCGTCGAACTCGCACCACAAAGTGTCGTAGCGATCGTTGACCGGACGAAGTCATCCGATACGATCGCTTCATATGCCGAGCTAACAGAGATGGCAGAAACGGTCGATGCGATCATCGACTTCTCGCATCCGAGTTTGCTACCGGATCTGCTCGCATATGGGTTGGCGACAAAAACACCACTCGTCATCGCGACGACTGGTTTTTCGGAGGCGGAACTGGCATCGATCAAGGACGCTGCAAAAGAAATTCCGATCTTCCAGTCGTATAACATGTCGTATGGTATTGCGATGGTGCAGCAACTGCTGAAGACACTTGTGCCACTAGCAGGAGCGTATGACATCGAATTGCTCGAGAAACATCACAACCAAAAAGTCGATGCCCCGAGCGGAACGGCGGAGTTGTTATTGCAAACGATTCAGACGGCACGTGACGTCACACCGGTATATGACCGGTCACAAACGCGGCAAAAGCGGGAGACGAACGAGATCGGGATGCACGCGATGCGCGGCGGTACGATCTTCGGAGAACACGAAGTCTTATTCGCAGGTGTCGACGAATTGATTGAAATCAAACATACGGCATTATCGAAAAAAGTATTTGCTTCTGGTGCGATCAAAGCAGCTGAGGCACTCATTCAAAAAACAGCGGGACTCTATACATTAGAGACGCTCTACACACAGGAGGATTCACATGTTACTCACTGATGCTTACGAAATTGCTAAATTCATTAAAGATGCTAAAAAACAAACACCGGTAAAACTTTACGTCAACGGCGATTTGGCGGGCTTGACGATCGAAGGTGCAACAGCGTTCGGATCAGATGAATCAAAGATTTTCTTCGCGGATGCAGGACTTGCGGCTACTTTCTTAGAAAAGTATTCAGATCGCATCACGGATGTTCACGTGGAGTATGACCGTCGCAACAGTGCGGTACCAATGCTTGATACACGTCACTTGAATGCGCGCATCGAACCAGGTTCATGGATTCGTGATCATGTCGTCATCGGTGATAACGCGGTCGTCATGATGGGTGCGATCATCAATATCGGTGCATCGATCGGAGATGGTACAATGATTGATATGAACGCTGTCGTCGGTGCACGTGGGACGATCGGGAAAAACGTTCATGTCGGCGCAGGTGCCGTGGTCGCGGGTGTCCTCGAACCACCTTCAAAAACACCTGTCATCATTGAAGACGGTGTCTTGATCGGTGCGAATGCAGTCATCCTTGAAGGCGTCAAAGTTGGTAAAGATGCCGTCGTCGCTGCCGGTAGTGTCGTCACAGAAGACGTACCTGCTGGAAGCGTCGTTGCCGGAACACCTGCACGTGTCATCAAACAGAAAGATGCGAAAACAGAAGAGAAGACGCAATTGGTGGATGATTTACGTTCACTCTGATTGACGTCGAAGAGGAGGAAAACACATGGCAGTGGATACACAGTATGGAGAAGCAATTTGGTTAGATGGAGTCTTTCATGATCCGAAAGATGCGAACACGAGCGTCATGTCACATGCGATTCACTATGGTAGTGGATTCTTTGAAGGAATTCGTGCCTACGCGACACCGGACGGACCGGCGATTTTCCAATTGAAGGAACATATCGAACGTCTTTTCCGTAGTTGCGCCTATTACCACGTCACGATTCCGTATACGGTTGATGAACTCGTCCAGGCGACGATTGATCTCGTTGCGAAAAACGGATTCGAATCTTGTTATATCCGTCCATTCGTGTTCCTCGGTACGCCATGGCAAGCCTTGATGGCGAAAGATACGACAGTTCATGTCGGCATCTCTTGCTGGGAGCTTGGGGAATACTTCGATAAAGGCGCTGGCATCCGTGCTAAAGTCGCGTCATATCGCCGCGTCTCATCAACGATGATGCCAATGCAAGCGAAAGCGGCTGCCAACTATATGAACTCACAACTCTTAAAAGGTGAAGCGATCCGTGATGGATTTGATGAAGCGATCGCACTCGACATGAACGGAAATGTCAGTGAAGCGAGTGTCGCGAACCTCTTCCTTCTTAAAAACGGAACGATTCATACACCATCACTTGATTGTTCAGTACTCGATGGTATCACACGCCAAGTCATTATCCGTTTGGCACAAGATCAAGGCTATCCTGTCGTCGAACGTCACATCGGACGCGATGAATTATATGTCGCAGATGAGATCTTCTTAACAGGAACAGCTGCTGAAATCACGAGTGTCGGCGAAATCGATCATATCTCCATCAACGGCGGAACACGGAACGTCGCAGATGAATTGCTCGATCTTTACCGTCAAGCCGTCACAGGTCAATTGCCGCAATACGCGGATTGGTTGACGTATGTGACTCCAGCTGTTGCGGAATGACGACGCGTACACTCGTTACGATCGATCGGAAGGCGGTGCGACAGAACGTCGCATCGGTCTTCGCTCGGTCACGTAAACATATTTTTGCCGTGGTCAAGAACAATGCATACAACTTAGGGATGCTCGAGATGGTCGAGACGCTGATGGCGTCTGATGTTCATCATTTTGCTGTCGCAGAGTTGTATGAAGCCATTGAAATTAAAACGAATTTTCCAGACAGTTATGTACTGGTGATGAATCCGACGGAGGATTTTGAAACAGCACGACGTTTCGGAATTGCACTCGGTGTCTCATCGCTAGAATGGCTCGCTCTCCACAATGAACAGCTGCAGGGAGTCGAGTTACATTTGAAGATCAACGTCGGGATGAACCGTTTTGGTGTCAGTTCGCTTCAGGAAGCGGAAGCTGTCCTTACGCTTGCGCAAGCAGATTCGCTCGCTTTAACGGGTTTATATACACACTTTCCACTTGCCGATGAACCGGATGCGGATCACGATGGACAAGTCGAACGTTTCGTCGCCATTGCCGATGTACTACGAAAGCGCCATACGTTTACGTATATGCACTCTGAAAACAGTGCAACGATCGTCAAACACGATCCGCGTCTCGCGTTTTGTAACTATGTCCGTCCCGGGATCTTCTTATTCGGCTATTCGCCGATCGAAAAGATGGACTGGCTCGTGCCATCGCTCCGGATGACGACGGAGGTCGTTGAAATTCGCGAAATCGGACCAGGTGAGCACGTGGGATATGGCACGAATTTTACGAGTACAGAACCGATGCGGATCGCTATTTTGCCCGTCGGCTATGGGGACGGTGTTGTCCGTGGACGGGCCGTTCTACCCGTTCATATTAAAGGGAAGCCTTATCCAGTTATCAATAAACTATTCATGAGCCATACGTTCGTCGCTGTCGATGGAACGGTGGAAGCCGGAGACGAAGTTGTGCTATATGGAGATGGCGTTGAAATTGACGATATCACCCGGACAGGAGCAGCGAACAATTCAGAGCAGATGTGTGCCCGGTCTTGGCGTTTGACGCATCAGTATCTATAAGGAGGAACTTATTATGTATGGAAGTCAATACCTGACAGAAGAAAACAACACGTTGCACATCGATGGTGTCGCAGCGACCGATCTTGCAGCACAGTACGGAACACCGTTGTACGTGATGGCAGAACGGGAGCTGACGGATCGACTGGCGACCGTCCGGGAACACTTCCTTGATAAGTATCCGAATACGTATGCTTCCTTCGCTTCTAAAGCATTGACTGTCAGTGCGGTGTATGAACAAGTCGTGCGTCATGGTCTTGGAATTGACGTCGTCACGGGCGGGGAACTCTTCATCGCCCGTCAATCGGGCGTTCCAGCAGAGCGAATTTATTTCCATGGTTCGAATAAATCAACGGCTGATCTTCAGTATGCTGTCGAAGAAGGTGTCGGACGAATCGTCATCGATCACTTTGCAGAGATTGCACAACTGGAAGCGATTGCGGCACAAGCTGGTCGAACGGTTCATGTCTTGATTCGGATCGTGCCACAAGTCATCGGTGGAGCGCATGCGAAAATTCAGACAGGTGGTGTCGATACGAAATTCGGTTTCTCGACACATGCGTCAGATTACTTGGACGCAATCGAAGCAATTTTAGCATCAGAACATCTATCGTTACTTGGCATCCATTGTCATGTCGGTTCGCAAATCCAAGATCCGTCGCTGTTCGAACAGACGGCTCGGACGATGATGGGCTTCGTCGAAACAATTCGTGTACAACATGATTTCACAGTCAGCGAAGTCAACGTTGGAGGTGGGTTCGGAATTGCCTATACGCAGGACGACCAGCCACTTGATTTTGAAGCGACGATCGCACGCGTCATGGATGTCATTGAGACGGAAACGGCACGACTTGGCATCGAACGTCCGCGAATCGGTATCGAACCAGGACGCTGGGTCGTTGCGAATGCAGGGACGACACTTTATACAGTTGGAGCAATAAAAGAGATCGAAGGCGTCCGGACATATCTTTCGGTGGACGGTGGAATGACGGATAACATTCGTCCCGCACTTTACGGAGCGGTTTATGAAACCGTCATCGCTAACCGGATGAGTGGCGAAACGACCGAAGTGACCGTCGTTGGAGCAGCTTGTGAATCAGGTGATCTCGTCGCTGAAAAAGCGCAGTTAGTTACGCCAAAGAGTGGCGATACCCTCGCTGTATTTGGAACGGGAGCGTATAACTTCTCGATGGCAAGCAACTACAATCAATTCTTACGTCCGGCACTCGTCTTCGTTCAGGACGGGGAATCCCGCGAAGTCGTCCGTCGACAAACATATGCGGACTTAGTTCAGTGTGATCTTGGAATCAGTGGGGTCCGTTCGGAGTCATAAGAGGTGACGGGTCAAGCGATTGACGACAAAAAAACCGGCGTTTCGCCGGTTTTTCATACATGTGACGATTCTTCTCGCGACTAGAGAGGAATCGTTTTTTTTGCTGTGATCAGTCTATTTATTTTGGGATTTTCAAGACTTGTCCAACGAGTAAGAGATTCGGATTTGTGATGCCGTTCGCCTGCATTAATGCTGTGACGGTGACGCCGTAACGTGTCGCAATCGAGTAAAGTGTATCACCCGCTTTAACCGTATACGTCGTTGTCGGGATTTTTAAGACTTGACCGACATTGAGTAGACTCCAATTCGTGATGTTGTTCGCACTCGCGAGGGCAGAGACCGAGACATTGTATTTACGGGCAATCGAATAGAGTGTATCGCCCGCTTTGACAGTATACGTCGTACCGGTTGGGACCGTAGAACGCAACAGTTCTGAAATCGTGACGAACGAATAGCCTTTTGCTTTTAATTTCGAAATCATCGTCGGCAGGGCGGTTGGTGTTCCTTTCGCACCAGCCCCAGTATGCATGAGGATGATTGATCCAGGAACGACTTTTGGTAACACACGATCCAAGATGGCTGTTGAAGAGATTCCTTTCCAATCCGTCGAATCGATATTCCATTGAATCGTTTTCGTATAACCAGCCGCTCCGACGACACTCAATACCTTACTGTTACTCGCACCGAACGGCGCCCGAAAAATCGGTTTCGTCGTTTTTCCGGTCAAGGATCGGATGAGCGACTCCGTCCGGGATAATTCACTTGTCATTTGGCTTGCTGATAAAGTCGTGAAATCCGGATGTGAATACGAGTGATTGCCGATTTGATGTGTTGGAGAGGCGGTTGTGATGTTTTTAATCGATTGAGGATGGTTGTTTGCACCACTGCCTGTTAAAAAGAAAGTAGCTTTCACTTGATTACTTTTTAAGACACTTAATATTTTGGCAATGTTCGTTCCATCTGAACCGTCATCAAATGTCAATGCGACGACTTTTTTGGTCGTCGTTCCTTTTGTGACAAACGTAGAACTCGCTGCATCGACCTGTGAGGGAATTGAAAGTGGGGTTAGGAGAAGCAATCCGATCATCATGATGGTGGGTTTCTTGATGTTCATCGTTAAGGGCCTCCTTCATCAAAACATGCTTTATCAGTACTCTTTATTTAGGTATTCCCTTTATTTTTAAAAAAAGAACTAAGAATTTCCCCTTTTTCAAAGAAATAAAACTGATCTAATGGAAATTTGTTTAAACCGTAACCTTTTTGGGAAACTATAATATATGGAAATAGTAAAAAGGAGTGAGAAGGAATGATCGAATTCAAAAACGTCGGCAAGCAGTTTAAGGAAAATGTCGTCTTAAAAGGCTTATCGCTCGAGATTCAAAAGGGTGAACTCGTTGTTTTCATCGGACCAAGTGGTTGTGGGAAAACGACATCACTTAAAATGATCAATCGATTGATCGAACCTTCTTCAGGTACGATTTTGGTCAATGGGAAGGATATCATGAAGACGGATACGATTGAATTAAGACGCCATATGGGATATGTTATTCAGCAAACTGGTCTGTTCCCTCATATGACGGTCCGGGAAAACATTCAATTGATTGCTGGACTTGAGGGGAAAGATCACGATGAGATGGATCAGCGGACAGAACAACTATTAACGATGGTCGGGCTTGATCCGAGACAATTTATTGATCGTTATCCGAGTGAACTCAGTGGCGGACAGCAGCAACGTGTAGGTTTCGCGCGTGCTCTGATGAATGATCCTGATGTCATCCTGATGGATGAGCCGTTCAGTGCTCTCGATCCCGTTACTCGTAATGATTTGCAGGAAGAGCTTTTCAACTTACAAGAGGAAGTGAAAAAGACGATTGTTTTCGTCACTCATGATATGGATGAAGCGATCAAGTTAGCGGATCGGATATGTATCATGCGTGATGGGGAGATCGTTCAGTTTGATACTCCAGAAGAAATCCTGCGTCATCCAAAAGATGAATATGTCGAATCGTTCATCGGAAAAAATAAAATTTGGAGTAGTCCAGAATTCATTAAGGCAGAAGATATCATGATTGAGGATCCAGTTTCAATCAGTGGCAAACGTACATTGCTACAGGGAATTGAAATCATGCGTGGGCGAAAAGTCGACAGTCTATTGATCACTGATCGTGACCGCGTTTTACAAGGGCTGATTAAGTTAAAGAACATCCAGACGATCCCGGATAAGAGCCAACGGATTGAAGAAGTAATGGAGGGCGAGATCGTTGGCGTCAATGAACACGATTCGTTACTTGATGTCCTTGAAGTCATGAATCAGGAAGAGACAGGTTATCTGCCGGTAACAGATGCAACAGGAAAACTAAGAGGATTAATCACACGTAGTAGCTTACTTTCCGTCTTGAGTGAGCAATTCATTCATGAGGAGGAAGTTCAATGAACGGTTTCTTTGATTATGTAAAAAATAATACCGATCAAATCGGTGACTTATTACTGGAGCACTTACAGCTGACGGTCTTTGCCGTCGTCATCGCCGTCGTCCTTGGGATTCCGATCGGGATTTTAATCACGCGCTATCAAAAGTTCGCAAAACCGGTCCTCGCGCTGACGAGCGTCGTGCAAGCCGTCCCGAGTCTTGCCTTACTCGGTTTCTTAATTCCGTTCATCGGTATCGGATCGACACCAGCGATCATCATGGTCGTGCTCTATTCACTCTTGCCGATCGTCAAAAATACGTACACAGGTCTATCGAGTATTCCGGGAGATACGCTTGAAGCAGCAAAAGGAATTGGTTTGACGGATCGTCAAATCCTCAGTAAGGTCCAGATTCCGCTTGCCTTACCGATCATGATGGCAGGGATTCGGATTTCAGCCGTCACAGCGGTCGGTTTAATGACGATTTCAGCATTCATCGGTGCCGGTGGTCTTGGTTACCTCGTCTTTTCAGGTATTCAAACGGTTGATAATAACCAGATTCTCGCCGGAGCGATTCCAGCTGGTATTTTAGCCCTTGTCATCGACTTTGTCGTCAGCCGGATTGAATATTCGGTGGCACCGAACGGTATTCCGCTCGCGGATGGTCGAATTAAAAACAAGGCACGGAAACGCCGTAAAGCGATGTCAGCGGGACGCAAGATCGCGATCGCAAGCATCGTCTTCCTATTGGTTGGTGGTACAGTCGCTTATTCTTTCCTCAAGGAAGATAAGATCGTCATCGGATCGAAGAACTTTACGGAACAGTTGATTCTTGGAAATATGTTAGCGGATTTAATCGAAGATAAAACGGATCTACAAGTCGAACGTCAATTAAATCTCGGAGGGACGAAGGTCGCTTACGGGGCGCTTGAAAAAGGGGAAATTGACGCATATGTCGAATACACAGGGACATTGTTGATCGACGTGCTCAAGCAAGAGGTCGAGACGGATCCGAAAACGGTCTATGCAAAAGTCGGGAAGATGATTCCCGAAAAAAGTCAGGTCGATGTCCTAGATCCGATCGGCTTCAACAATACGTATGCTCTTGCCATGACAAAAGAAGACATTAAGAAGTACGACTTGAAGACAGTGTCGGACATGTCAAAAGTCAGTGATCGCTTGATTCTCGGTTCAACGATTGAATTCGCGAACCGTGAAGATGGTTATCTTGGTCTAAAGAAGAAGTATCCGGATATGAAGTTCAAAGATGTACAACCAGTTGATGGAGGACTTCGCTATACAGCATTGACGAACGGTCGAACGAATGTCATCGATAGTTTTTCAACAGACGGTCTTTTGAAGAAGTTTGATTTGACTGTACTCAAAGATGATAAAGAGTTCTTCCCACCATACTATGCGGTACCACTTGTTCGTCAAGAAACCATTAAAGAACATCCAGAGCTGAAAAAAGTCCTCAACACATTGAAGGATAAAATCACGGATGAAAAAATGCAAGAACTGAACTACAAAGCAGATGTTGAGAAACAACGTCCTGAAAAAGTCGCGCGCGATTTCTTGATTAAAGAAGGGTTGATTTCTAAATAAACAGATAGAGCCGAGGCGGGAA
>NZ_JAUZUW010000013.1:0-70072 GCF_031844245.1 Exiguobacterium sp. BRG2 | reverse complement strand
CGCGCCCGTTTTGGCGACTCAATTAGAATACCAAGTCTGAAACAAGAAGTCAACAACTTTTTTGAAATTGTTTTTTCGTTTGTTTCAAGCGCTTGTCTTTGTTAAGGACATGTAATAATATATCATGCGTTTTATTATTGAGCAACACTTATTTTGAAATTATTTTTAAAATCATGAACAAACCTCTTGAACCTTACGAATTCGGCTCAAGAGGCTACTTATTCCTTATCAATCCATCAATTGAATGATGCTATGCTGTCGTTCTTCCATTAAATCAACGGTGATCATTCTTCCCTGGTCTTCATAAGAAATGACAGGACGATCAAAGACTGGATTCTTTTGAGCGATTGTTGCAATCTTCCCATTACTCATCAATACGCGATCACCGACTTCAATCGGTAGAAGTAACTGTCCAAGCAATAATACATATTTTGAACAATATTGCATCGGTCGCGCTTTTAAATGACGATATGCGTCAAACGGCGTATACGCTTCCCGGTATGGGCGCCAACTTGTCATTGCAGCAAAAACATCCGCTACAATGAACAATCGAGCATGATCTGCAATCTTATCACCTTTTACCTTTAGAGGATAACCAGATCCATCTAAACGTTCATGATGTTGAACAATCAAACGATTTACCGTGTCAGAGATAATCGTCTCCTTTTGCAAGACTTGATATGCCATTGCCGGGTGACGTTGAAAAATTTCTTGTTGCATCGCTTCATAACGTTTCGTGTGACGCCATTCCATGATCCGCGCTAGTCCGTAATCCGCAAAATAAGATGCCGTCCACAGCTCATGGATCATTTTCCGTTCTTTTCTGACTGCTTCAGCAAGCATTTGGGCAACTGCTCCTCGATAAATGGCATGTCGCACAGTGTAAGCTTCCGTTCCCCGTTCAAGGAAGAATGGCAGAACATCTTGTCTCGTAATTTGTTCCGGGACGGACTGTTTGACCCAGCTCAAAGCTTCATACACATTTGGCTTCATCCCCTGTTCCCATGACATGAAGACTTTATTATAGGAGCGAATGAACTCTTCAAAAGGATGTTCTATCTGCGCAGCCACTGTTTCAATCTGTGTCTTTTCACCTTCGACAAGATCAGGACGATCCTCGATGGTGACTTCTTTAATCAAAAACCGTTGGATTCGTCGTAACTCGTCGGTTCCAATTTTTTTCCCTGCTTCTACGATCGGATGATCTGTATGTAAGTAGATCGATTCGGTTAAACGATCCCCGATGCGTAATTGATCACTTGCCACTCGCATATCGCTTCGTTCCTTTCTCTTCTTTCTATATATGTAGATAAAAGCAGCAGAGTGGTATCACTCTGCTGCTTCCTTACTAACGTCTTGCTTACTCCTCCACTTCTTCTGAAGTATCCGATTCGACTACATTCTCTTCTGATACAAGATCCGTATCTTCTTCCGTTTCATCGGTTTCTTCTCGTTTCAGTTTCGCAACCGTTGCAACACGGTCACCTTCTTCAATTCGAATGACCTTCACCCCTTGGGTGTTGCGGCCGACACGTGAAATGTATTGCGAGTCTGTCCGAATAACGATGCCGCTCTCTGTCATGATCATGATGTCATCATCGACATCAACGATTCGCATGGCAACGATTTGACCGACGCGATCTGTTACCTTACTCGCGATCAATCCTTTCCCACCACGCGATTGACTACGGAACTCGGTCATCGGTGTTCGTTTACCGAATCCTTTTTCCGTAATAACCAGAACATCTTGTGCATCACGTGCAAGTTCCATCCCGACGACGAAATCGTCTGGGCGTAACGTCATCGCTTTGACACCACGAGCACCACGTCCCATCGAGCGGACATTCGTGATTGGGAAACGAATCGCTTTCCCGCTTGTTGAAACAGCAAAGACTTCATCATCCGTCGATGCAAGACGAACAGATGTCAATTCATCGTCTTCAAACAACCGAATCGCAATCAAACCATTTTTGTTGATCCGGGCATATGCGGACAACGGTGAACGTTTGACGCGTCCTTTACGTGTCATGAAGATCAATGATTTTTGCTCATCTTGAACGACTTCTTCCGTTTCGAGCGCTTCTTCCGTCTCTTCAATCTCTCCTTCAACCACCTCGACAGGTGCTTCAGTTGCTTGTTGCTCCTCAAGATAACGTTTGAAGTTGACTGGAATCATCGTCTCGACCTTTTCATCGCGTTCAATTTGGATGAGGTTGATGATCGGCACACCTTTTGATGTCCGGCTCATCTCCGGTACTTCGTATCCACGAATCCGGTAGACTTTCCCGCGGTTCGTAAAGAATAGAATCGTATCATGCGTCGAACAAGATAAGAGACGCGTAACGTAATCCTCGTCGTTCGTTCCGATTCCTTGAACGCCACGTCCACCGCGGCGCTGTGTCCGGTACGAATCCGTCGTCATCCGTTTGATATAACCACTGCTTGTCAACGTGATGATGATATCTTGTTCCGGAATCAAGTCTTCATCTTCGAATTCGATATGATCCATCCGGATTTCCGTCCGACGCTCGTCGTTGAAACGTTCCTTCAACTCCTCGAGTTCTGTCCGGATCAAATCAAGCAAGACTTCTTCACTCGCAAGGATGCGGTTCAGTTCCGCGATCAATTGCATGATTTCGTCATACTCTGCTTCAATTTTTTCCCGCTCAAGACCTGTCAGGCGTTGTAAGCGCATATCGAGAATCGCTTGTGATTGTTTCTCAGATAACGCAAAACGCTCCATCAACTGTTCACGTGCTGCGTCCGCTGTCCGGTTCCCGCGAATGATTTGAATGACTTCATCCAAATGATCAAGCGCAATCCGTAGACCAGCGAGCAAGTGTTCACGTGCTTCTGCTTTTTCGAGATCGAACTGTGTCCGACGACGAACGATTTCTTTTTGATGCTCGAGGTAATGATAGAGCATTTCTTTAAGCGTCAATGTTTTCGGACGCCCTCCGACGATCGCAAGCATGTTGACACCAAACGTCGTTTGCATCGACGTCTGTTTATACAAGTTGTTTAAGATGACACTTGCATTCGCATCACGACGGACTTCCATGACGATCCGCATACCGCGGCGATCTGACTCATCCCGTAAATCGGTGATGCCTTCGATTTTTTTCTCGCGGACGAGATCGGCAATCTTTTCAACGAGGCGGGCTTTGTTGACCTGATAAGGCAACTCCGTCACGATGATCCGTTCGCGGTCTTTTTTCGTCTGTTCGATTTCTGCTTTCGCACGGACGATGATGGAGCCACGTCCTGTTTCATATGCGCGACGAATCCCGCTACGACCAAGAATTTCACCAGCCGTTGGGAAATCAGGTCCCGGAATGTGCTGCATCAATTCTTGAATCGTGATTTCGGGATCGTGAGACAGTGCTAAGACACCATCGATGACCTCACCTAACTGATGCGGCGGAATGTTTGTTGCCATCCCGACCGCGATCCCGCTTGAACCGTTGACGAGCAAGTTCGGGAAGCGCGACGGTAAGACTTCCGGTTCGCGTTCCGAACCATCGTAGTTATCTTTGAAGTCAACTGTGTTTTTGTTGATATCGCGAACGATTTCCATTGCGATTTTTGACATACGAGCTTCCGTATATCGCATCGCAGCCGCCGAGTCTCCATCGACTGAACCGAAGTTTCCGTGTCCATCGACGAGTTCATAACGATAGCTGAAATCTTGCGCCATGCGGACCATCGTGTCATAGACGGCAGAATCCCCGTGCGGGTGATACTTACCGATGACTTCCCCGACGATACGGGCAGACTTTTTATGTGGTTTATCGGCACGAATACCGAGGTCGTTCATCGCATAGAGAATCCGGCGGTGTCCGGGTTTTAAACCGTCCCGTACGTCCGGAAGAGCACGTGCGACGATGACGCTCATCGCGTAGTCCATGAAGGACGTACGCATCTCTTGACTGATATTAATATCCTTGATGATTCCGTGATTTTGTTCGGACATGCTTCTGGCCACCCTCTCTGTTCAGCGTTAAATATCCAGGTTCTTGACGTAATGTGCGTGAGATTGAATGAAGTCGCGTCGTGGTTTGACCTGATCTCCCATCAAGATATCGAAGACTTCATCCGCTTCGATCGCATCTTGAAGCTCGACACGCAACATTTGACGACCACTTGGATCCATCGTCGTTTCCCAAAGCTGCTCTGGATCCATCTCTCCAAGACCTTTGTAGCGCTGAATATCGTACCGTGCGTTTTCAGGAAGCGCTGCAAGCGCCTCTGTCAATTCACGTTCGTTGTGCACGTACGTGATGTTCTTCCCTTGTTTGATTCCGTATAGCGGTGGCTGAGCGATATAGACGTATCCATGCTCGACAAGCGGACGCATGTAACGGTAGAAGAACGTCAACAAGAGTGTCCGGATGTGGGCACCATCGACATCGGCATCGGTCATGATGATGACTTTGTGGTAGCGTGCCTTCTCGATATTGAACTCAGAACCAATACTTGTCCCGAGTGCCGTGATGATCGTCCGAATCTCATCGCTTCCAAGAATCTTATCAAGACGTGCTTTCTCAACGTTCAAGATTTTACCGCGAATCGGTAAGATTGCTTGGAAATGACGATCACGTCCGGATTTCGCAGAACCACCCGCTGAGTCACCCTCAACGATATACAATTCGGAAATCGACGCATCACGTGACGAACAGTCGGCCAGTTTACCTGGAAGCGAGCTGACTTCAAGAACACCTTTACGGCGTGTCAATTCACGTGCGCGTTTCGCTGCCATCCGGGCGCGCGACGCCATCATCCCTTTTTCGACGATTGCGCGTGCGTTCGTCGGATTTTCAAGCATGAATTGCTCAAATGCACCAGAGAAGAGCGAATCCGTGACCGTACGTGCGTCGGAATTCCCGAGTTTCGTCTTCGTCTGTCCTTCGAACTGCGGGTTCGGGTGCTTGACGGAAACGATCGCTGTCATCCCTTCCCGTACGTCTTCACCGGACAGTGTACCGTCTGCATCCTTCATCAGACCGAACTTTTTCGCGTAATCATTGATGACGCGTGTCAAAGCTGTCTTGAAGCCGGTCTCGTGCGTACCACCCTCATGCGTCGGGATGTTGTTCGTGAACGAGTAGATGTTTGACGCAAATCCATCGTTGTACTGAAGTGCAACTTCGACTTCGATGCCGTCTTTTGTGCCGTGTACGTAGACAGGTTCTGCGTGAACGACTTCTTTTGAACGGTTTAAGTGTTCGACGTAAGATTTAATCCCACCTTCGTAGTGGAAACTACGCGTCATCGGCTCATCCGCACGATCGTCCGTGATGATGATCTTCAAGCCTTTGTTTAAGAAAGCAAGTTCCCGCAGGCGTGTCGCTAGCAAATCGTAGTCATACTCGAGCGTTTCTTGGAAAATCTCACCGTCTGGGAAGAAACGAATCGTCGTTCCGGTCTCTTCTGATGTTCCAATCACTTCGAGGTCTTGCGCTGGTACACCGCGATGGTACGCTTGGTAATACAGCTTTTCATTCCGTTTGACGAATACTTCAAGTTTCGTCGACAGGGCGTTAACGACTGAGGCCCCAACACCGTGTAATCCACCCGATACTTTATATCCGCCGCCGCCGAATTTACCACCGGCGTGGAGGACTGTCAGGATGACCTCAACGGCAGGACGACCCATCTTCTCTTGAATGTCGACTGGAATACCGCGTCCGTTATCCTCGACTAAGATCGAGTTCCCTGGTTCGATCGTGACTTTGATCGTGTCACAGTATCCTGCGAGCGCCTCATCGATCGAGTTATCGACGATCTCCCATACGAGGTGATGGAGACCTTTTGATGCCGTCGAGCCGATATACATCCCTGGACGTTTACGTACTGCTTCTAATCCTTCAAGAACTTGAATCTGATCGGCACCGTATCCTTGTTCCAATTCCATATCTTCATGATTACTCATCGGTTTTCTCACCTACTGTTTCTTTATATGATGTCTCTTCCAAATCGACCGTCCCTTGTTTCACGTGGAACAACTTCGCTTGGTTGATCGTTTCATGCGCAATCCCATCGACGCTTGTCGTCGTCAGGATCGTCTGGACCTTTTGTTGCATCGTATCGAGCAAATGTGTTTGACGATGATCATCAAGCTCGGATAAGACATCGTCGAGTAGAAGAAGTGGATACTCTCCGACTTCCTCGTGAATCAATTCGATCTCTGCAAGTTTTAACGAGAGGGCTGCTGTTCGTTGTTGTCCTTGTGAACCATACGTTTGGACGTTTCGTCCATTGACTTCCATCTCAAAGTCATCGCGATGTGGTCCAAACAACGTAACTCCTCTTCGGATTTCATTTTCTTTTATTTTACCAAACTTCTGCGTGTAGGACGCAGTCATTCCTTCGACATCGAGTAATTCATTGCCAAATGTGTCCGAACGATAGATGAGCGCGAGTTCTTCCTGTCCACGACTAATTCCGTCATGAATCGGTCGTGCCCACTTTTCGAGTTGGGCCATGAAATGATGGCGGCGCTGAACGATTTTAACGGCTAGCGTAATCATTTGCTCCGTCAAGATATCAAGGAAGGTCTCGTCTCCTCCCTTCATGGACAGTTGTTTCAGCAATGCGTTGCGTTGCTTCAACACTTTCAGATACTGACTCAATTCATGCAAATAGACCGGGCTGACTTGACCGATCTCCATATCGAGAAACCGCCGGCGGACTTGTGGACTGCCTTTGACGATATGCAAATCTTCCGGGGCGAATAAAACGATGTTCAGTGCCCCGACATAATCACTCAAGCGTCGTTGCTCTAGATGATTTAGTTTTGCTTTTTTCCCGCGACCCGAGATGACGATCTCCTGGACATGAGAACCTGTTCGTTTGACGACACGTCCTTCGACGCGCGCCGTCTCCTGGTCCCAACCAATCAGTTCCTTGTCATGTGTCGTCCGGTGAGACTTCGCGAGAGCGAGAACATAGATCGCTTCCAATAAGTTCGTCTTCCCTTGTGCATTTTCACCGATCAGAACATTCGTCTTTTCGGAGAATGACAGTTCGAGTGCGTCATAGTTGCGATAATGACTGAGTCGGACTGAATCCAGCCGCACGTTAGTTACCCTCGTTCTTGATGATGAACTGACCGTAGTCTTCTACATCAATGATGTCTCCATCCCGTAATTTACGACCACGTCGCTGATCGACTTCGCCGTTGACTAGAATTGGCACCTCTGCTAAAAACGGTTTGGCTTGCCCTCCGCTTGAGATGATATCCGACAGTTTCAGGAACTGCCCTAATGTGACATATTCCGTTGTAATTCTGATTTCTTGCATGGATTGACTCCTCCTACCTACATATTATAAATGACGTACTCTTTATTGTACTAAATATTGAACGATTTAGCAAAATTCCCGAACGTATATACGGTATACGAAAAAGACGGGTCCGATGTCGAAACGATCGAACCCGTCTTGTCACGTGTTTTATGTTGATGCTTACGCCGTCCGGACTGGAAGAATCAGTTGCAAGACGTTATCTTGATCAACTGGATGCAAGATGAATGGACGAATCGAACCCGTGAACTGGATTTCGATATCTGTCGCGTCAAGCGCCTTTAAGGCATCCATCATGTACTTCGAGTTGAACGAGATTTTCAGTTCTTCGCCTTCAAGCGAAAGGATGCTGACTTGCTCCGAGACTTTCCCGACTTCTGGTGAATGCGAAGAAATCTCGACCGCTGTCGTTCCTTCAGCTGCAAACTTGATGACGTTGTTACGGTCCTCACGTGCGAGCAGTGACGCGCGATCGATCGCTTGGAGCAATTCTTTCGCGTTCATGCGGACAGCTGTCCGGTACTCTTCTGGAATCAAACGTGATGTATCCGGATAGTTTCCGTCAAGTAGACGCGAGAAGAAGAGAACGTGTTTCATCTTGAACAAGATTTGTTGGTTCGTGATCGTAATATCCACATGACCATCCCCAAGTAACTTCGATAATTCATTTAAGCTCTTACCAGGAACGATGACGTTCTGGAACGAGATATCCGTATCTGTCTCAAACTGAGCACGACGAAGGGCTAAACGGTGACTATCCGTTGAGACACACGTCAAGATACCTTTGTCGGCTGAGAAGTTCACACCTGTGAGAACAGGACGTGTTTCTTGAACAGCGACAGCAAAGCTTGTTTGACGAATCATCGACCGTAAGAGATCAGCCGGTAAACGGAAACGTTGTCCCCCATCGACTTGTGGAAGACGTGGGAACTCATCTGGATCAAGACCGTTCAAATGGAATTCCGCTGTTCCTGACTGAATCCGTGTCATGAAGTTCGGTGAGACTTCAAGTGTCACTTCGTCTTTTGGCATCTTTTTGACGATATCGCCGAAGAAGCGAGCATTCAAGACGACACTACCAGCACGGTGGACCGTGACATAAGACGTTCCGTTCTCTTCTGCATAGATCGTCCGTTCAATCGAGATTTCTGTATCGCTTCCTGTCAGCGTCATGCCATCTCCATGAGCTTCGAGTTTGATCCCTGTCAGAATCGGAATCGTCGTGCGGGATGAGACCGCTTTGGCTACATCTTGTACTGCTTGAATTAAAGCTTCGCGTTGAATGGTGATATGCATATCGTCGTTAGACTCCTCTCGAAAATAATGGGCATGCGCCCATCATAACATAATAATATATTTTTTTAATAATAGTCTTAGGGGCTGTGGATAGTGTGGATAAGTCGGTGGATAACTTGATATAGAGCCAAAAACGGTGTGGATAAGTTGTGGATAACCACCCTACTTTATCCACATGTTTATCCACAGTTTTACGAATGCTTTAACTCATGCTTGATTTGTTCGATGACTTTTCCTGTTTCACCGTCTGATTTGATCAACATACTGATCTTTTCATGGGCATGGATGACGGTCGTATGGTCGCGTCCTCCAAATTCCTCCCCAATCTTCGGTAATGAGCTTTCCGTCATCTCACGCGAAAGATACATCGCGATTTGACGTGGAAAGGCAATCGATTTCGTCCGTTTCTTCGCCTTAAGATCATCAAACGGCAAGTTGAAATGCTTACTGACCGACTCCTGGATGTCACGAATCGTGACTTTACGCGGTTCGGCGACTGGCATGATGTTATGCAAGGCTTCTGCAGCGACATTTGGATCAATCGGTCGTCCGACGAGATTCGCATAAGCGATGACACGCGTCAACGCTCCTTCGAGCTCACGGATATTCGTATCAATTTGACTCGCGATGTAGAGCATGACTTCGTTTGAGACATCAAGCTGTTCAGCATTCGCCTTTTTCCGTAAGATCGCAATCCGTGTCTCGAGATCCGGTGGCGTGATGTCGGTAATCAATCCCCATTCAAAACGAGAACGGAGCCGATCTTCAAGCGTTGGAATCTCTTTTGGTGGTCGATCGCTTGAGATGATGATTTGTTTTTGATCGTTATGCAGTGCATTAAATGTGTGGAAAAACTCTTCTTGCGTCTGTTCTTTGCCCGCAAGGAACTGGATGTCATCAATTAAGAGGACATCGATGTTACGGTATTTATTTCGAAACTCAACCGTCTTATTATCACGGATGGAGTTAATAAAGTCATTCGTAAAGCGTTCAGAAGAGACATAGGCAATCCGTGTCCCAAGATTTTGATCTTGAACGTACTGTCCGATGGCATGCATCAGATGGGTTTTGCCAAGACCAACGCCACCGTAGATGAAAAGCGGATTATATGCTTTAGCAGGTGCTTCAGCAACAGCCAGTGAAGCGGCGTGTGCAAAACGGTTCCCCGATCCGATGACAAATGTATCGAACGTGTACTTCTCATTCAATTGTCCAAGTTCACTCATCGTCAGTTCATCTGTCGGTTTGCGCGTGTTCAATGGACGCGATTTCGGAGCCGGTGTTGCTTCGATCCGTTCCTCTTCTTGTCGATCGAGCATTTTCTTCGCTTGTCCCTCTTCAATGAACTGAATATCGAGTCGGCTTCCGGTTACTTCCTCAACTGTGTCTTCAAGTAAAGATAAGTACTGGCGCTCAAGCCACGTCACCGTAAATGCAGCCGGTGCTGAAACGAGTAAAGTCGTTCCATTTAGCGTAACGCCTTCTGTGGACTTCAACCACATATCATAACTGGCTTTCGGTGTTCGTTCCTCTTCCTCAATCACAGATAAGACATTATGCCAAAGTTCGGCAGCGTTTTTCATAAATACCCCCCTTTTTTTATCAAGATAGAAAAAATTTGTACACAGGCTTATACACAGACAAAGTTAATGAAGAAACTCGACTTATCCCCATAACGTAAAAACTGTGGATAACGTTATCCACAGGCAGTTGAATCTGTGTATAAAGTTATCCACAGGGTGTGTATAACTTGTTTGGTCCTAAGCAATCAGGATCGTGTTATGCACAATTAGTGTATCAAAAGAAATGAGCTCTGGCAATGGTTGGAATGATTTATCCACAAGTAAATTCAATCGTCCACAGGTAGTTACCCACAAGCTGTGGATAGTGTGGATAAATTGTGGATAAGAGGTGGATAACTTTTTGAAAGAGGAAGCGTTAAAAAAGAGTTATTCACAAAGCACAAAAGAAGTGGAAAAAGGAAATCCAAAATCGAGGATTGACGTCGATTTTAAAAAATACTATCGTAGACAAAGTGAAGAGTTATCCACGGAAAGTGTGGATAATGTGGATAAGTCTGTGGATAGGTGGATAAGTCTACAAACATCCCCTCCATGATCCACACGCATTCTATCGCGTAATAGAGTTTGCGCAGTCGAATCCTATCGCCTGTTTTCAAACCAGAAATCCCTTAAGCAGGACAAGAAATCTTCTGAACTTTCATTGACAATGCCACAATCAGTTTATATAATGTACAAGACTGCCTTAAAGTAGAAAATAACAATTGGTTATAAAGATCTTTTAAAGGAGGTGCAGACGAATGAAACCAACTTTCAACCCAAACAACCGTAAGCGTAAAAAAGTTCACGGATTCCGTGCGCGTATGGCTACGAAGAGTGGCCGCCGTATCTTGGCTGCTCGCCGTCTTAAGGGCCGCAAAGCCTTGACTGTCTAATGCATTGATGCATCCATCACTTCGGGCATGATCCGAGGTGATTTTTTTTATGTTTTTTCGTGTGTTCGTGCTTTTGTCACATGCGCCCTATCGCGTCGCATGTTTATTCTATGATATGATGAGAGACGACGAATTTTCGTAGTGTCAGGATGGAGTGTGAATAAGGTGAAGAAGGAATACCGCGTCAAGAAAGACAAGGAGTTCCAAGCGGTGTTTACTAAAGGAGCCTCTGTCGCAAATCGGCAATTTGTCGTGTATGCCTTGAAAAAGGAGCAACAGACTCACTTTCGGGTTGGTTTATCCGTCAGTAAGAAAATCGGGAATGCCGTCGTCCGGAATCAGGTGAAACGGTATCTTCGGGAAGCATGCCAGCAGCATGAAGCCTCGATTGCCCCGAATTATGATTTGGTGATCATCGCGCGCAATCCGGCCGCGAAGATGACCGCGCAAGAAGTGGCTGACAGTCTCCGTCACGTGCTTAAACGTTCCGGTGTCTGGATGCGATCAAAAAAATGAATCGTAGCAATGTATCCTGTTGATTTGTACGGCGCTCCCTTTCCTTGCCTTACTATAGAAGAAGATGGCGTTCGACAAAGCGTAAACAATTTCTAGGAGGAATTATGAACAAGAGAACTAAGATTTGGTTAACTCTCGGACTCATGTCCGTGCTCGCGATCGTGTTATCCGGCTGTACACCTAGTTCGTATGGTACTGGTGAACCGATCACAGCAGACACAGAAGGTTTTTGGAAACATTACTTCGTTTGGCCGATGGCGTGGTTGATTCGTGAGATTTCACAGTTCTTTAGCGGTGATTACGGTATCGGAATCATCATTACGACACTTCTCGTTCGTCTTGTCATCCTTCCATTGATGATCAAACAAACGAAGAGTATGGGTGGAATGCAAGTCATTCAACCTGAAATGATGAAGCTTCGTGAGAAATACAGCTCAAAAGACCAAGAGACGCAACAGAAATTGCAACAGGAAATGATGAAGCTCTACCAAGAGCACAACGTCAATCCACTCGCAGGCTGTTTACCGATCTTGATCCAAATGCCGATCTTGATCGCGTTCTATAACGCCATCATTTATACACCGGCTATTTTCCAACACACATTCCTCTGGTTCGACCTTGGTAAACCGGATCCATTCTTCATCTTGCCGATCATGTCTGCGGTACTGACGTATCTGCAACAAAAGATCTCGATGGCAGGTCAAGAAGACAACCCACAAATGAAAATCATGCTCTACGTCTTCCCGATCATGATCTTCATCATGGGGGTCACACTCCCTTCTGCCCTTTCGCTTTACTGGGTCGTCGGTTACATCTTCTCGATCATCGTCACGATCGTCATCATGAAACCAATGCGTGAAAAGATTAAGTTGCAGACGGAAGCGGCAATGGCTGCTAAACGTGAAAAAGAAGCGGCACAAGCAGCACCGGCTCCTAAAAAATCGAAAAAGAAACGCTAATACGTGAAGAGCGATGCTTTGTTTTGACAGAGTGTCGCTCTTTTTCTTTTGCGTCATTTCGTGTATAGTTGTTTCGTTATACCCATTGCAACGATTAAGGATTAAATACTCATAAAAAGACAGAAGAAAAACGAGGTGGAAGAACGGATGATGGAATTTGATACGATTGCCGCGATTTCGACGCCGATGGGAGAAGGGGCGATTGCGATCGTGCGCTTATCAGGTCCTGATGCAGTCACTGTAGCCGACCGCGTCTATAAAGGAACCAACCGCTTGACGGAAGTACCAACCCATACGATTCATTACGGGAAATTGGTCGATCACGAGGCGGACCGTGTCGTCGATGAAGTAATGGTGAGTGTCATGCGCGCACCAAAGACGTTCACACGTGAAGATGTCATCGAATTGAATTGTCATGGAGGAGTCGTCGCGGTCAATCGTGTCCTCGAACTCATCCTCGCACAACCGGAAGTCCGATTAGCGGAACCGGGTGAATTCACGAAACGCGCGTTCTTGAACGGACGAATCGATTTGTCGCAGGCGGAAGCTGTCATGGATCTGATCCGCGCGAAGACGGATCGAGCGATGCATGTCGCCGTCAGTCAAATTGAAGGGCGTCTCTCAAAACTCGTCCAAGACTTACGTCAACAACTGTTGCAGACGATTGCTGCGATCGAAGTCAACATCGATTACCCGGAATATGATGCAGAAGAGATGACACAACAGATCGTCGAACGTGACGCGGGTGCTGTCCGCGCGATTCTAGCAGAGTTATTAACAACGGCACGCCAAGGAAAAATCCTTCGTGAAGGGTTATCCACAGCAATCATCGGTCGTCCGAACGTCGGTAAATCGTCTTTGCTCAACACATTGGTGCAAGAAGCGAAGGCTATCGTCACGGATATCGCGGGAACGACACGCGATACGATCGAGGAGTACGTCAATGTTCGTGGTGTACCACTAAAGTTGATTGATACGGCAGGGATTCGAGAGACGGAAGATATCGTCGAACGGATGGGTGTCGAAAAATCACGCCAGGCTTTAAAGACGGCCGATTTGATCTTACTCGTCCTCAACGGGAACGATGTCCTGACGGATGAGGATGTCTTGCTGTTTGAAGCGATTAAAGGGATGAACGCAATCATCATCGTCAACAAGAGTGACTTGGCGCAACAGATTGACTTAGCGCGTGTCACGGAGCTTGCCGATGGTCGACCGATCGTTACGACGTCCTTGCTCGAAGAAGCAGGCGTCAACGATCTTGAAGCGGCGATTGCGAGTCTGTTCTTTGAACAGGGTGTCGAGAGCCAAGATATGACGTACGTCTCGAATGCACGACACATCCAGCTGATCAAACGCGCGAGTCAAATGATTGAAGATGCCCTCGGTGCAGCAGAAGCAGCGATGCCGATCGATATGGTACAGATCGATTTACGACGGGCATGGGACACGCTCGGCGAAATCAATGGAGATACAGCACAGGATAGTTTATTGGATCAGTTGTTTTCGCAGTTTTGTCTCGGGAAATAATCCAAGACGACTGCGTGTGGAATAAGAAGGAGGAACCAGTACTATGGCTTATCAAGCAGGTGAATTCGACGTCATCGTCGTCGGAGCCGGACATGCCGGCATCGAAGCCTCTCTTGCTGCGGCACGAATGGGCTCGAAAACGGTCATGTTGACAATGAATCCCGACATGGTTGGATTCATGTATTGCAACCCGTCGATCGGTGGTCCTGCAAAAGGGATCGTCGTCCGGGAAATCGATGCGCTCGGTGGTGAAATGGCACGCGCGATCGATGCAACGTATATTCAAATGAAAATGTTAAACACGTCAAAAGGACCTGCCGTGCGTGCACTCCGGGCACAGGCGGATAAATTCGAATACCAAAACCGGATGAAAAAAGCGCTTGAGGATGAGCCGAATCTTCTCTTGCGTCAAGCGCTCGTCGAACGGTTGTTGATCGATGAAGACGGACGTTGCGTCGGTGTCGTCACGAATACAGGGGCGGAGTACCGGGCGAAAGCGGTCATCATCACGACCGGAACGTTCATGCGCGGGAAAATTATCATCGGTGAATTGTCGTACGAGAGTGGTCCGAACAATCAGATGCCATCGATCAATCTATCGAAACATCTTGAAGAACTCGGATTTGAGCTCGCACGTTTCAAGACAGGTACACCACCGCGCATCGATGGGAAAACGATCGATTATTCGAAGACGGAGATCCAACCAGGTGACGAAGTAGCGCTTCCATTTAGTCATGAAACGACTCAGATGATCACGGAACAGATCCCATGCTGGTTGACGTATACGACGGAGTATACGCATCAGTTGATCGATGCGAACCTACACCGTTCCCCGATGTTCTCTGGGATGATTAAAGGGACAGGTCCCCGTTATTGTCCATCGATCGAAGATAAGGTCGTCCGGTTCAACGATAAACCGCGTCACCAAATCTTCCTTGAGCCAGAAGGTCGCGATACGGAAGAAGTCTATGTCCAAGGATTATCGACAAGTTTACCGGAAGACGTTCAACATGATATTCTCCGCTCGATTCCTGGGCTTGAGCATTCAGAAATGATGCGTCCCGGTTACGCGATTGAGTACGATGCCGTCGTTCCGACACAACTCTGGCCAACGCTCGAGACAAAGCGGGTTCCTGGTTTATTCACAGCGGGTCAAATCAATGGAACAAGTGGTTATGAGGAAGCAGCGGGACAAGGGATCATGGCAGGGATCAATGCCGGACTACAAGTTCAAGGCAAAGAACCACTCATCTTGTCACGTTCACAAGGCTATATCGGTGTCATGATCGATGATCTCGTCACGAAAGGTACGAACGAACCGTACCGCCTCTTGACGTCACGTGCCGAGTACCGCTTGTTGCTCCGTCATGATAATGCGGATCTTCGTCTGTCGGAAATCGGACATGAACTCGGATTGATCTCGGAAGAACGCCAAGCGAAGCTACTCGAAAAACAAGAGCAAATCCGTCTTGAGATGAAACGTCTTGAGAAGGTCGTCATCAAAGCGACACCGGACGTGAATGCACAGCTTGAAGCCATCGGTGCGTCACCACTCAAGGAAGCCTTGCATGCGATCACGTTGCTGAAACGCCCGGAAATCACATATGCGATGATCGCGCAGATGACACCACCGGAAACACCATTGTCTGCAGAAGCAGCAGAACAAGTCGAAATCCAAGTCAAATATGCCGGCTACATCGATAAACAACTCGATCAAGTCGAAAAAATGATGAGGATGGAGCAAAAACGGATTCCGGATCGTCTCGATTACGATGCGATCAGTGGATTAGCGATTGAAGCGAAACAAAAACTAAACCAAGTGCGTCCGCTCTCGATCGGACAAGCATCCCGGATTTCAGGGGTTAACCCGTCTGATATCTCGATCCTGCTTGTCTATATCGAACAAGGCCAATACGCATTGACTGCGGAGTGAACGAGATGAACCAACAGCAATTCGTAACAGCATTGGCAGCACAGGGACTTGAGGTCTCAGAACATCAGTTGCATCAATTCAAGCGGTATTATGAACTGCTCGTCGAGTGGAATGAAAAGATGAACCTGACGGCGATCACCGATGAAGAAGATGTCTATTTAAAGCACTTCTATGACTCGATCACAGCAGCGTTCTATTTTGATTTCACGACGGTCACGACGGTTTGTGATGTCGGAGCGGGCGCCGGTTTCCCGAGTCTGCCGATCAAGATCATGTTCCCGCACCTTCAAGTGACGATCGTCGATTCACTCAATAAACGAATCGGCTTCCTGAATCATTTGGCGACGGAACTCGGACTCGAAGGTGTCGCGTTCCATCATGGACGCGCAGAAGAGTTCGGTAAAAATAAACAATTCCGCGAACGGTTTGACGTCGTGACCGCACGTGCGGTTGCCCGGATGTCCGTTCTCGCGGAATATTGCCTACCACTTGCGAAAGTCGGAGGACAATTCGTTGCCTTGAAGGCGGCAAAAGTCAGTGAAGAGCTTGAGGATGGTGCGATTGCCTTGAAAGTACTCGGTGGGAATTTACGGGAAAGTTTCCAGTTCCAATTGCCAGGCGAGGAAAGTGAGCGTAATATCGTTATTGTAGATAAAAAACGAACAACACCCGGGAAATATCCGCGTAAAGCGGGAACGCCTGCGAAAGATCCATTAAGCTAAACACCGTTTCACGTGAAACGATGACTGATAAAGGTGAGGTGCGCCAACGTGAGAAATGCAATTGCCAAACTGCTCGGTAAACCTGCTACGATCGAGCTTGACCCACAAGAGACGGTTCAGGAATTACCATTGACAGAACTTGTCGCGAACCAGTTCCAACCACGGACTGTGTTTGACGGGGACCGAATTGAAGAACTAGCGGTTACGATCGAAGAGCACGGGTTACTCCAGCCGATCGTCGTTCGAAAACAAGGAACAGGATACGAAATCATTGCCGGAGAACGACGGTACCGAGCAGTGCGCTCGCTTGGCTGGGAAACGATTCCTGCCATCGTCAAAGAGATGACGGACGAGACGACTGCTTCCTTGGCATTGATTGAAAATCTGCAACGCGAAGATTTGACACCAATCGAAGAAGCGGAAGCCTATGAGCGCTTGCTTGCGTTACAAGAGATCACGCAAGAAGTATTAGCCCGTAAGCTCGGACGTAGTCAATCGACGATTGCCAACAAATTACGTTTGCTTCGATTGCCAACGGATGTCCGGGAAGCATTGAAGCAACGGACGATCACGGAGCGTCATGCCCGTGCGTTATTGCCGCTTAAGGATGAAGCGCTACAAGTAACGGTACTCGCTGAAATCCTGGAACGGGAATGGAACGTCAAGGAGACGGAGCGCCGGGTGGAACGATTGATGACACCACAGCCACCGAAGAAAAAACGTCATAAGAGCTTTGCACGAGATACACGAATCGCGTTAAACACCTTGCGGGATTCCGTCGATATGATCGAGCAGACTGGATTGACGATCGAAAAAGAAGAAGTCGATTGCGAAGAATATGTAGAGGTGCGAATTCGCATCGTGAAGGCACGTCCGGAATAAGCGGTCGTGCCTTCCGCTACGTTTAGGAGAGAAAGCACGTGAATGAATTACCTGTTCGGGCGATTCGTCCGAATCCGACTCAACCTCGGAAACGATTCAATGAAAAAGCATTAGAAGAGTTAGCCCAATCGCTCGTTCGTCACGGGATGATCCAACCGATCGTCGTCCGACCACGAGATGGCTATTACGAAATCATCGCCGGTGAGCGGCGCTATCAGGCGGCGAGTCGCGCAGGATTCGAACGTGTACCGGTCCTCGTGATTGAAGCAGACGAGACACGCGTCATGGAGCTCGCCTTGATCGAAAACATCCAACGAGCAGACTTATCTGCAATTGAAGAAGCGATGGCATATGCGGAGATGATCGAGGAATTCGGCATTACGCAAGCAGAGCTTGCACAGCGTGTCGGGAAAAGTCGTTCGCACATTACGAACAGCCTTCGACTGTTGCAGTTGCCATTGCTCGTTCAACAAGCGGTCATGGACGAACGGTTGTCGATGGGACATGCCCGCGCGCTCCTGTCGCTGAAACATCCAAAGAAGATCGAACAGATGGCAGAACGGGTCATGGCGGAGAACTGGAACGTCCGTCGGTTAGAGCAGGCGCTTCGGGAGCGAAAGGAAGCCGCCCGTCCGCAACAAGCGACCGCTGTTCAATTCGTCGAGGAATCACTTCGCGAAAAATACGGGGCGACGGTACGGATTAAACAAGGAAAACAAGCAGGGAAACTCGAGATCGATTTTACAGACGAAGACGACCTTAACCGGTTGCTCGACTTGTTGTTACCTGAATCGGATCACTAAAAAGAAGCGATCCGGGCGACGGTTCGCTTCTTTTTGCTTACATTGAACGCGGCGTGAAAGAAATCGTCGTTCGTGTGGATTCAGCGGAAAGTTTCGCATCGAGCATATGGAAACTGTTCGCGACGAGTTCCGCTAGTTCATAAACAAGGTGTAACCGTGTGTTCTGGAGAATCATCATCTCCATGAATCCACTGACGTTGACGACAGCCTTAATGTTGAAGTCACCGACCGCAGGCAATTCTTTTTGGACGCCGGCGCCGGGTGCGAGTGGACCTTCCGAGAAAAAGACATGCCCGACACTTGAAAGGCGACCGAGACACGCATCGATCGCGATGACGAGTGGACGGTAATGTGTCGTTTGGATCGAGTGAATGGTTTCAGCGAGATTCAGTGCATGGACGGGTTTAGCGAGTGTACCGTAGACGTGAAGATGAGCAGGCGCTTGTTTCTCGAGGAATGTCCCAACGAGTGGACCGAGTGAGTCACCTGTCGAACGATCAGAACCAATGCAGACAAGTACGATCGGACGTTTTTCTTGGACGGCAGAGACTTGTTCGAATAATTGTTCAGCTAAGCGTTCTTTCGCGAACGGTTCCGTATATTCTAAAAAGAAAGAATAGGGTTTGGGCTCGTGCGAATGAAAGCGGAAGTTCATCGGAATCATCCTTTCTTCTCTTGATGTCGGTGTCGTGGTGGATTGGCAAGAGTGAAGGGTTCTTAGATGATTTTCCTTTCCCGGTTTTTCCAGAAATCTAACGTCAAAATCGGCTCTTTGGTTGAAACTCGATTAAAATCACGTATACTGTCGTAATAGAGAGAATAAGAAAGGATGAGAGAATGGCTACCAATCAAGATGTACAAGAATCCGTCGCCCAAGTCGATAAATTGATCAACCAAGTAATGGATGCGGATATGTGGATTCGTTTTGGGATGAAACTACTGATTGCGCTCATCATCATCGCGGCGTTCTATGTGTTGACGCGCGTTTTGACTGGGGCAGTCTCACGTCTCTTTACGATCAGGAAAATCAATGAACATGATTACTTGGCGCAACGACAGAACGAGACGCTGTTGAAGTTGCTTCAAAATGCGATTCGTTACGTACTTGGAATCATCATGTTGTTGACAGTGCTTAGTCAGTTCGGAATCAACATCACCGGTCTCGTCGCCAGTGCCGGAATCGCCGGTCTCGCGATTTCGTTTGGTGCGAAGAACTTGGTGCAAGATATCATTACCGGAGCGTTCATCATCTTCGAACGTCAGTTTAAAGTCGGAGATTATGTACGCGTCGGTGTAATCGAAGGCGTCGTGACGGAACTTGGTATCCGGACGACAAAACTCAAAGGACTCAACGGGGAAATCCACATCATCCCGAACGGTCAGATTTTGCAAGTCACGAACTATTCGGTCGACAACAGTTTCGCACTCGTCGATGTCCAAGTCTCTTATGATGAGGATCTTGAACACGTTGAACAAGTTTTGCATGAGATTGCAGACCGTACGACGAAGAAGTATGTCGATATGTTCGTCGAGCCGATTCAGATGCTCGGTGTTCAGACACTTGGTCCTTCAGAAGTCGTCTATCGTTTGATGGCAGAAGTACCACCGATGCAACATTTCCAAGCTGGTCGTCTGATCCGGAAGGAATTGAAACAAGGACTCGAAGAAGAAAACATCAAGATCCCGTATCCACGGATGGTCATGATGAATCCAGAACAAAAGAATGGTGGACAGACGGATGATTCCAAAAACGTATCAACTCCATGATTATGTTGAGATGAAGAAGCAGCATCCATGTGGAACGAACCGATGGCAGATCATTCGGGTCGGCATGGATATCCGAATCAAATGTCAAGGTTGCGGGGCGAGCATTTTAATGCCACGTCGTGATTTTGATAAACGATTGAAAAAAGTCTTACCAGAGTGACGAAAAAGCGGATGTGATTCTCGTGATCACATCCGCTTTTTCGTTGTCTTTCATAAGCGAAGTGATTGTGTTCGGTTAGAGCGTGATTAAAAAAGACGGTCGAGCTCCTTGCTTAAAAAAATTGAACTATCTATAATTGTGAAAGATGTGCTGACGTGGTGTAATCATTCTACCCACTGCGGCCGCTAGCACGGATTTCCTAGGAAATACCGAAAAGGAGGAATTCCAAGTGGGATTAACAGCAGGAATCGTTGGCTTACCAAACGTAGGAAAATCAACACTTTTTAACGCCATCACACAAGCAGGTGTCGAGGCAGCGAACTATCCGTTCGCAACGATCGACCCGAACGTCGGTGTGGTTGAAGTACCAGATGCACGTCTTCGGAAATTGACAGAACTCGTCAATCCGAAAAAGACGATCCCGACAGCATTCGAATTCACGGATATCGCCGGTATCGTAAAAGGTGCGTCTAAAGGGGAAGGGCTCGGAAATAAATTCCTCGCGAACATTCGTGAAGTAGATGCGATCTGTCAGGTCGTGCGTTGTTTCGTAGATGAAAACATCACACACGTGGCCGGAAAAGTCTCACCGATCGATGATATCGAGACGATCAACCTCGAATTGATCCTCGCAGACCTTGAGCAGGTCGAAAAACGGATTCAGCGTGTCCAAAAACAAGTCAAGTCGCGCGATAAAAACGCAGCGGCTGAGCTTGAAGCACTTGAAATCGTGCAAGCGTTGCTCGAAGATGAGAAACCAGCACGTCTCGCTGAATTGAACGAAGATCAAGCAGCCATCGTCAAACACTTCCAATTGTTGACGATGAAACCAATGCTCTACGTCGCAAACGTCGGCGAAGATGAAGTCGCAGATGCAGACAGCAATGAGAACGTGCGTCTCGTCCGTGAGTTCGCAGCAAAGGAAGGCGCAGAAGTCATCGTCATCTGTGCGCGCATCGAAGAAGAGATTGCGGAGCTTGAGCCAGAAGAACGCCAAGAGTTCCTCGTCGATCTCGGAATCGAAGAGTCAGGTCTTGATCAATTGATCCATGCGGCGTACAGCACACTTGGTCTTGCGACATACTTCACAGCAGGTGAAAAAGAAGTACGCGCTTGGACGTTTAAAAAAGGCATGAAAGCCCCACAATGTGCGGGTGTCATCCACTCGGACTTCGAACGCGGGTTCATCCGTGCAGAAGTCGTTGCGTATGAAGATTTAGCAGCTGCAGGTAACATGGCGACAGTTAAGGAACAAGGTCGTTACCGTTCTGAAGGTAAGGAATATGTCTTCCAAGACGGCGATGTCGTCACATTCCGCTTCAACGTCTAATCGAAAACGAATCGTTATTGCATAAAGCAAAATACTTTGGTAGTATTAACGAATGTGAGTAATGAATTATTGCTCCTTGCTCGAACATTCGAGCCGCCAGTCCAAGAGGAGGTGACAGATATGCGTAAATACGAAGTACTTTACATCATCCGTCCGGAACTTGATGAGGAAGCACGCAAAGCAACAGTGGAGCGTTTTAACAAAGTCCTCACTGATAACGGTGGTACAGTTGATAAAACAACTGAAATGGGTAAACGTCGTTTCGCTTACGAAATCAATGATATGCGTGAAGGGTTCTACGTTCTTCTTAACGTGACTGCTGAACCAGCAGCTACAAAAGAACTTGACCGTCTCATGAAGATCAGTGACGATATCGTTCGCTTAATGATCACAAAAGACGAGAAATAAGCTGAAACAGGAGAGTGATTCTGATGATTAACCGCGTCGTTTTAGTCGGTCGGTTAACTCGTGACCCGGAAATGCGTTATACGCAGAGCGGGATTGCGGTAACGCGATTCACACTCGCATGTGACCGTCCTTTCACAGGGCAAGATGGGAAGCGAGAAGCTGATTTCATCGATTGCGTCGTTTGGCGCAAGCAAGCAGAGAACGTTGCTCAGTATTTGAAGAAAGGTAGTCTTGCTGGTGTAGAGGGTCGCCTCCAGATTAGCAGCTACGACGATAAAGAAGGGCAACGCCGTTACCGTGCGGAAGTCGTCGCGGATAGCGTTCGCTTCCTTGAGTCACGTAACGCGAGCCGTTCTTCGGATGGTAGCGAAGGCTACGCTTCATCTACTGGTGGAAACGGGAATGCTGCAGGATGGGGTTCACAGCAACAGCAGAACAACTCTTCCTCGCCAGCACCCGCTTCATCGAATTCGGGCTTCGGCGCTGATCCGTTCAGCGGCGGTAGTTCGATCGACCTTTCAGACGACGATCTCCCGTTCTAAGGAAATCGTCCTGAAAAATCCAAGTTAAAAAGGAGGTTAATCACATGGCACGTCGTCCAGGTGGAAAACGTCGTCGTAAAGTATGTTACTTCACGTCGAACCACATCACTCATATCGATTATAAAGACGTAGAACTTCTCAAACGTTTCATTTCGGAACGCGGTAAGATTCTTCCACGTCGTGTGACTGGTACTTCAGCGAAATACCAACGTCCACTTACAATCGCAATCAAACGCGCACGTCAAATGGCTTTAATCCCATACGTGGCTGACTGATTTCGTAGCACCATCCTCATGCGTGAGGGTGGTGCTTTTTTTCGCTTCTCTTTCATCACCTCCTGCTTTTCGGTTATAATAAACAAGTTACTAAAAATTTTAATGAACCCTATAGAGCATATAAGGAGGACACGATGGAGTCAGGTCAACAAGTATCACCGGAACGCGAACGACGTATCGTTCGCTTCATTCCGTATCTATTAATCGTCGGTCTACTTCTCGTCGTCGCTGTACGCGAACCGATCATCTCTGCCATCGGAGCCGTCGTGACTGCCCTCCTCTTCGGATTGCACCTATACGAAAAACGTCGTGCACGTAGGGCATGGGAGACGTATGTCGCCGGAATCTCGATGCAGGTCGAGGAGACGGGACAAGATGCGTTGACGAACATGCCGATCGGAATTTTATTATACGATGAGGAAACACTTGTCACCTGGTTCAATGATCCGATGCGGGATATCTTTGATGATGTAGCAATGGGACAGACGCTCAATGAGCTCGATCCCTTATTCATCGAAATGGTCGCGACGAATGAGGATCAAGCGACGCTTGAAATCGGCGATGCCGTGTATCGTGTCTTTTCAAATCATGAGAACCGGACCTTTTACCTGTTCGATATGACGGAAGAAGCACAAGTCGAACAACAACTCGTCGATAATCAGACGGTCATCGGTGTCATCTATCTTGATAACTACGATGAAATGACACAAGGCATCGAGGATCAGTTACGCAGTGAACTGAACAGCCGGGTCACCCAATTGTTGAATCACTGGGCAGCGGAACACGGGACGTATATTAAACGGACCGCGTCCGATCGGTATTTCATCGTCACGACAGAAGAGAATCTACGGATTCTCGAACGATCGAAGTTTACGATTCTGGATACGGTTCGGGAAGAGACGAGTCAACGCGGCGTCCAGTTGACGTTATCTATCGGAATTGGTTGCGGAAGTGACCCGATTCCGGCGCTTGGTCAGATGGCTCAGTCGAGTCTCGATCTTGCGCTGGGACGAGGTGGCGACCAAGTCGTCATCAAACGCGATGGGAAGGTCCGCTTTTACGGTGGTAAGACGAATCCGACGGAAAAACGGACGCGCGTCCGGGCCCGGGTCATCGCTAACTCGCTTCGTGACTTAATGCAGGAATCGAGCCGTGTCCTGATCATGGGTCACAAGAATCCAGACATGGATGCACTCGGATCAGCAATCGGCATTTTGAAGCTTGCGGAAATGAACGATAAGGAAGCACATATCGTCTTACCACCGGAAGAAATCGGACGCGGGATTCGCCGGATGATGGATGAGATCGCTGAAGTACCACAACTCGAGACACGGTTCGTCAATGCGTTTCAAGCCGATCAATTGATCGACGATCAGACGTTACTCGTCGTCGTCGATACACACAAACCATCGCTTGTTGTCGTACCGGCCTTGCTCGATCGGTTCGAGCATATGGTCGTGATTGATCATCACCGTCGGGGGGAAGATTTCATCGAAGATGCGGTTCTCGTATATCTTGAGCCGTATGCTTCTTCGACGTCGGAGCTCGTCACCGAGCTGATCGAGTATCAACCGACGAATCAGAAACTGGCGATGCTTGAAGCGACGGCGTTACTCGCTGGGATCATCGTCGATACGAAAGGCTTTGCCCTGCGGACCGGTTCTCGGACGTTCGATGCTGCATCCTATTTACGCTCACAAGGTGCTGACACAGTGCTCGTACAAGAGTTCCTCAGTCAGGATCTTGAGACGTACGTCGAGCAGTCACATATCCTCGAGCGATCCGAGGTCTATACGGAAGGGATGGCGATTGCGACAGCAGAACCTGGCGTCATTCACGATCAAGTCTTGGTCGCGCAAGCAGCCGATCAATTGTTATCGCTTCGAGGCATTCGCGCCGCTTTCGTCATCGCGGAACTTCAAGACGGACGAACGGCGATTAGCGCCCGTTCGCTTGGGGATGTCAACGTTCAGTTGATCATGGAAAAGCTCGGTGGCGGCGGTCACTTGACGAACGCGGCGACACAGATGTCAGAATCAGTCGTCACCGTGGCGGATGAGTTGCGTAAAGCAATCGATCAATATTTAGAAGATGAGACAAAAGGAGAGGAATCAGAATGAAGGTTATTTTCTTACAGGATGTAAAAGGACAAGGGAAAGCAGGAGACGTCAAAGACGTGGCCGATGCTTATGCAAATAACGTACTCTTCAAGAAAAAGTTGGCGCGCCCTGCAACAACTGGAAACTTGAAGCAACATGAAGCACACGAACGTAAAGCAGCAGAAGAAGCAAAACAGAACTTGCTTGATGCGCAAGCGTTAAAAGAAAAAATCGAAAAAGAGACGATCGTCGTCTCGACGAAAGCCGGTGAAGGCGGTCGTGTCTTCGGTTCGGTCACAAGCAAACAGATCGCAGAAGCACTCAAGAGCATGGGTTACAAGATCGATAAACGCAAAATCGAGCTCGAGCACCCGATCAAGGCACTCGGCTTTACGAAAGTACCATTGAAGTTACACAACGAAGTGACCGCGACATTGAACGTTCAGGTCAAAGAGGCGTGAGTAGAAAAGGGGACCGGTGATGAGTGAAGTCATGCAAAATATGCCTCCCCAAAGCATCGAGGCAGAACAAGCCGTCCTAGGGGCGATCATGATTGATGCGGATCGTTTGATCAGTGCATCAGAACGTCTGTTACCGCAGGACTTTTACCGTGCCTCTCACCAACGGATCTTTGAAGCAATGCTCGTGTTGTCCGACCGAGGCGAAGCGATCGACCTCGTCACGGTGACAGCCGAGCTCAGCACGCTTGGGATCTTAGATGAGATCGGTGGTCTACCCTATCTAGCGGAACTGGCGGAAGGTGTACCAACTGCAGCCAACATCAATTATTACGTCAACGTCGTTGATCAGAAGTCGACGCTCCGGCGTCTCATTCGGACGGCAGGTGAGATCGTCACTGATGGATACGAACGGCAAAATGAGGTCGATGTCCTGCTGAACGAGGCAGAACGGAAGATTCTCGAAGTATCACAAGGAAAAGGAAGCGCGAGCTTCATTCCGATCTCAGACGTCTTGACGAGTGCCTATGCAACGATTGATAAATTGCATAAGCAAAGCGGCGAGACGACGGGGATTCCGACCGGTTTCCAGGATCTCGATAAGATGACGGCCGGCTTTCAGCGCAACGATTTAATCATCGTCGCAGCACGTCCGTCGGTCGGGAAGACGGCGTTCGCCTTGAACATCTCGCAAAACGTCGCGACACGTGCTGACGAGAACGTCGCCATCTTTAGTCTTGAGATGGGTGCCGAGCAGCTCGTCATGCGGATGCTCTGTGCCGAAGGAAACGTCGACGCGCAGCGTCTGCGAACCGGTCAACTCGAGGAAGAGGACTGGGGCAAGTTATCGCTTGCGATGAGTAACCTGTCTCAAGCTGGTATCTACATCGACGATACACCGGGTATTCGGGTCAACGATATCCGGGCGAAGTGCCGTCGTTTGAAGCAGGAGCATGGTCTTGGGATGATCATGATCGATTACTTGCAGCTGATTCAAGGGAATGGTCGCTCAAGCGACAACCGTCAACAAGAGGTCTCGGAAATTTCCCGTTCCTTGAAATCACTCGCGCGTGAACTCGAAGTCCCCGTCATCGCCTTATCGCAGCTCTCGCGTGGGGTGGAGAGTCGTCAAGATAAGCGACCGATGATGTCGGATATCCGGGAATCGGGAGCGATCGAGCAAGATGCCGATATCGTCGCCTTCTTGTACCGTGATGATTACTACAATAAAGAAACGGAAGATGCGAATACGATTGAGATCATCATCGCGAAACAGCGGAATGGTCCAACCGGTACCGTCAAGCTCGCCTTCCGAAAAGAATTCAACAAGTTCGTGGATCTTGAGCCAAGTAACTCGTACGCGCCACCTGCTTAATCCAAGCTACGTCTTGCCCTCGATGAATCGGAGGCAAAACGTAGCTTTTTTTATTTTCACCTAAAGATTCTCAGTTTATTCACTAAAAACGATAATTAAACGAACGAAAAAGAATTGTAACAATTAATTGTTCGGTATTTGGTTGACTTCTTTTTTTTATCGCGTTACACTTAGTCGTGGTTTTGAATCGTACGTGGAGGTGGATGATAAGATGTCATCAGTAGTAGTAGTCGGAACACAGTGGGGCGACGAAGGAAAAGGGAAAATCACCGATTTTCTTTCAAAACAAGCTGACGTCGTAGCACGTTATCAAGGTGGAGACAATGCAGGACATACGATCGTATTCAATAACGAGACGTACAAATTGCACTTGATCCCATCAGGTATTTTTTACTCGGATAAGAAATGTGTCATCGGGAACGGTCTTGTCGTCAACCCGAAATCACTCGTCAAGGAATTGAAGTATCTGCACGATCGTGGTGTTTCAACGGATAACTTGTTAATTTCGAATCGGGCGCATGTCATCTTGCCGTATCATCAGTTGCAGGATCAGTTAGAAGAAGAAGCGAAGGGCGACGCAAAAGTCGGAACGACGCTAAAAGGGATCGGACCGTGCTACATGGATAAAGCTGCACGAATCGGTATCCGGATGGCAGATTTACTCGACAAAGAAACGTTTGCTGAGAAGTTGAAGATCGTTCTCGACCAAAAGAACCGCATGTTCACGAAGATGTATGACGCTGAACCAATCGCGTTCGACGATATCTTCGAAGAGTACTATGCATATGGACAAGAGTTCGCGAAATATGTCTGTGATACATCCGTCGTCGTCAACGATAGTCTCGACCACGGTGAAAAAGTGTTGTTCGAAGGCGCACAAGGTGTCTTACTCGACCTTGACCACGGAACGTATCCGTTCGTTACATCATCGAACGCATCAGCTGGCGGTGTTGCATCAGGTGTTGGTGTCGGTCCAGCCCGGATCGACCACGTCGTCGGTGTTTGTAAAGCGTACACGTCACGTGTCGGTGACGGTCCGTTCCCAACGGAATTGTTCGATGACATTGGACATCAAATCCGTGAAGTCGGTCGTGAATACGGGACGACGACAGGACGTCCGCGTCGTGTTGGTTGGTTCGACTCTGTCGTCGTTCGCCACTCGCGCCGCACAAGTGGGTTGACGGATCTTTCGCTCAACTCGATCGACGTTCTGACAGGACTCGAAACGTTGAAGATCTGTACATCGTACGAATTCAACGGTAAACAGATCGATGAGTACCCAGCAAGCTTCCGTGATCTTGAAGCATGTGTCCCAGTTTACGAAGAGCTTCCAGGCTGGAAAGAGGACATCACAGGTGTCCGTCGCTTTGAAGATCTACCGTTGAACGCACAGAACTACGTTAAGCGGATTGCAGATCTGACAGGTATCTCGCTCGTCACGTTCTCGGTCGGACCGGGTCGTGAACAGACAGTCGTCTTGCGTGATCTCTACGAAGAAGCATAAGTCTCAACAGGACTGACTAAAAAAAGAATGACGTGTCTTTTCACGCCCTTTCCTCAGGCGAGACACAAGCCAGTTTTCCTGCTTCATTTAAGCAGGAAAGCGGGTCTTGTTCGTCTCTGATAGCGCATAAATGCGCTTTTCCTGTAGGAGTGGCGTGTGACGCGTCATTCTTTTTGTTACGGAATAGGGGTGGCAGATCATTATTCTGCTACCCCTCTCTTTGTCGAGACTGACTTTTGAGTCAGCACCGTTTTTTGTGCGAAATGGTTCACAAACGGAAGCAAAAACAGGTATACTAAATACAGTGTTTCACGTGGAACTTCTCCCGTGAGACGACGAACAGTAGAGCGAGTGGCGCCGGGAGTTTCCGTCGCCACCTTTCTATATGCCGAAAAAACAGGTAAAATAGATTGAATAGAAATTTTTAAGGGGGCACACCCAGTGACGGAACGTAAAATTCTAGTCGTCGATGACGAGTTACCGATTGCAGATATACTCAAGTTTAAATTAGAAAAAGAAGGCTACCAGGTCGCGATCGCAAACGACGGCGTGGAGGCATTAGAAAAATTCGAGGAGTTCAAACCGGATTTGATGTTACTTGACATCATGCTTCCACTAATGGACGGGATGGAAGTCTGCCGGGAAGTCCGGAAGACGTCGAAGATTCCAATCATCATGCTGACAGCGAAGGATTCCGAAATCGATACGGTACTTGGTCTTGAGCTTGGTGCGAATGATTACGTGACGAAGCCATTCAGCTCACGTGAGTTACTCGCCCGCGTTAAAGTCCACTTGCGCAATACGAGTCCGGAAGCTACACCACAACCGGTTGGACCAGGTCCACTCAAAGTCGGAGAACTGTATATCGATACGAATTCACATACAGTGACGCGTAAGGATCAAAAGATCGAGCTGACGCAGCGTGAGTTTGAATTGTTGCATTACCTCGCGAAAAACATCGGTCAAGTCATGACGCGTGAGCATTTGTTGCAGACGGTCTGGGGCTATGACTACTTTGGTGACGTCCGGACAGTCGACGTGACAGTGCGCCGTCTTCGTGAAAAAGTCGAAGATAACCCAAGTACGCCGGTCTATATCATGACGCGTCGTGGGGTCGGCTACTATCTCCAAGACGGGGAGAATGAATAACGATGTTAAAAGGAACGAACTTCTTTAAATCCATCCAATGGAAACTTGTCGTCATTTATGCCTTATTGATTTTAGTGGCGATGCAGGTCATTGGTGTCTACTTCGTTCGTTCCCTTGAAAAGCAGTACATTACGAACTTCTCGAAGTCGGTCGAGGACCGGGCAGGTCTTGTCGCCTATAACGTCGGGAAGGAATTCGATAAAACAGGCGATGATGAAGCCTCCAAACGGCAGTTGTCCCAATCATTAGGGCAACTGCTGTCTGAGTTTAGTAATGGCTCCACCTCAAGGAACGACATCCTCGAAGTCCAGATTATCGATCAGGACTCGATCATCCAAGCGACATCGGATGACGAGAACCAGTCGGCGGTCGGTCAACGGGCGACGAATTCACTGATTAAAAAAGCGCAGGCGACGAGCTCGACGCGGACGGACACCGTACTTGATCCGGAATCAGAGGATAAGATCCGAATCTTTGCCGTACCCGTCACCTCGGAACGAGACGGTGTCACGACCGGGATGATTTATGTCCGCGCCTCGATGGAGTCGATCTATTCGCAGATGCAACAGGTCACGCGGATTCTTGCGACCGGAACGGTCATCGCCCTCGTCATCACGTCGATTCTCGGGGTCTTGCTGTCGCGGACGATCACGCGTCCGATTTCGGATATGCGGCGTCAAGCGATCGAGATGCGACGCGGGAACTTCTCGCGGAAGGTTAAGGTCTATTCGGATGATGAGATCGGTCAACTCGCTCGTTCGTTCAACGAATTGACGGATGAGTTGCTCGAAGCGAACGCGACGACGGAAGCCGAACGGCGGAAGTTGACGAGTGTTCTTGAGAACATGACGGACGGAGTGATTGCGACGGACCGGACGCTGCGTGTCATCTTGATGAACGATCAAGCGAAGGATATCGTTGGCGCCGACGATGCGAGCGTCGTCGGAACGAACTTGAAGGACCTACTGGCACTCGGTGACGATTTCATGATTCCGGAAGACGGCACGATGCCACCGCGTCTGCTCGATTTCAGTAGTGAGGACGAACTGTTCCTCGTCCGGGCATTCTTCTCGCCCGTCAAGAAACACAGTGGACCGATTACCGGGATGATCGTCGTCCTACATGACGTCACGGAACAGGAGCAGGTCGAACAGGATCGACGTGAATTCGTCGCGAACGTCAGTCACGAGCTCCGGACACCGCTGACGACGATGCGCAGCTACCTCGAAGCCTTGGCAGAAGGCGCCTATCAGGATGAGGAACTCGCACCGCGTTTCCTTGAGACGACACAAAATGAGACGGAGCGGATGATCCGCCTCGTCACCGATCTTTTACAGCTGTCGAAGATGGACAGTAAGGAATACAAGATGAACAAGGTCCGCTTCGATTACATTCAGTTCTTGAATGAGATTCTCGATCGCCATGACATGACGAAGCCGGAACGGATTCGTTTCCGTCGTAAGATCATGAAGCGGAAAGTCTATATCCGTGGAGATCAGGATAAATTGATTCAGGTCGCAGATAACATCCTGACGAACGCGATCAAATACTCACCGGAAGGCGGAACAATCACCGTCCGGACGATGCTCCGGGCAAAACGGATCGTCATCAGCATCAAAGATGAAGGTGTCGGAATCCCGAAAGCGAATCTCCAAAAAATCTTCGAACGCTTCTATCGTGTCGATAAAGCCCGTGCCCGTAAAATCGGCGGAACTGGTCTTGGTCTGTCGATCGCGAAAGACGTCGTTTCGGCTCACGGTGGCGACATCTGGGCAGAAAGCGAATGGGGACGCGGTACGACGATTTACTTCACGCTTCCGTATGAGGTGATCGAAGAGGTGGATGCCGGATGAAGAAACAACACTGGAGTTCGCTGTTACTCGTCCTGCTCGTCGCCGGTTCGATCACTCAGACAGCGATGCTCTGGACCTATCATCCAAGCAGTGAATCGATCGAGCGGGAACAAGTCTCGTTCAACGAGATCGATGCCTCAAAGACGATTGAAAGCAACCAGCTGATTAATCCGGAATTACTTGTCTATTCGGATCAGGAAGGGACGTACCAAACGCAAATCATCGGGCGGACCTTCCTCAACCGGATCGGTGCATCGTTCAATATCGGGGTCCTTGTCCTGACGGATAAAGCAAAGAACATCCCGGTCGGCGAGCGGAGCGTCGAGATGATTTTTCCGACACCGATCAGCGCAACGATGCTTGAGGAGTTACTCGGAGAAAAACAGATCGCGTTCTCAGAACCGATCAAACGGCTCTATCTCCTCGATTACGATGGTCCGATTCTCCGTCTTGAGTCGGCGACGGGGCGCCTAAAGGACTTTAAACTCGTCGGCGATGAGACGGTTCTGAAACGACTGTTCGCGTACGATAGGAAAAAACCGATGACGCGCGTCGAACTCAAAGGGGGCGATTATACGTATGTCGCGAGTGGTACGACACGGCTGGAACAAGTCTTCGTCTATGACGAGGTCGGGCAATCGCCGCAACCACTCGATCGCATCCGGAGTGCCTTCTTTGCCGAAAATTCGAACGTCCAGCAAATCAAGAGTCGCGATGATCTCGACGTCTTGACGGATGGCGTCAGCGTCTCGACGTACGACCGAAACTACAATGTCTATCGCTTCAACACGTTATCGCCGAACACCCAAAGCTCGACCGTCGATTACAGCACGCTCGTCAGCTACGTCAACATTCATGGAGGCTGGCTTGATCAAGAGACGCAACGGAGTGGTTTCCGCTATTACTTCGATCAGATGAGTAAGAAGGGCGAGGAACAGACGGCGACGTTCCGGTTGTACTTGAACCGATATCCGGTGTTCGGGGAGAGCGGTCCGTTGCTCGAACAGACGAAGTTCGATCTCGCGACACTGAAGATCATGTATGAAGAAAATCAAGTCCGGTCGCTCAGCCGCAGCATGCTTCGAGCGAAGCGGAAGTTGATCCTTCGGGAAGAGACGGTGCCGGCTGTTGAAACGGTTCTTGAACGTTTAAGACGCGCCGATCTCTTAAAAGAAATCAGTGGGATCCGGGTCGGATATGAGATGACGTATAAAATTTCAACGAGCCGCTACGCTGTCTTTGAGCCGACGTGGTTCATCAAGATCGATGGGGTTTGGCAATCGATCAATCAAGCTGTCGGGAATGAGGGGTGAGGATGAATGGACTGGAGTAAAGCGAAGACCTTATTGATGCTGACCTTTTTGATCCTGAACGTCTACCTTGCCATTCAATTGATGGACCGGATGGTCGAACCGCGGATCGTCGCGACGAGTGCGACCGGTAAATCGATCTTGAAGGATCGTCAAATCGATGAGAAAAAACTACAACCGGTTACGCGAGACATCGGCTATTTAACAGCCGAAGTCGATGCGCGGACGCTAGCGCCACTCGCGAGTTCACCGATTCGTGACGCGGTCGCTTCCGTCAAGAACGATGTCGAGTGGTCGGTCCGGTTGACGAAACCGTATCGACTCGAAACGAAGACGATGCGGGATTCCGCTTCATCGTTCGTTCAAGCGTCCGTTCGGTATGGTGCCGAATATACATTTTGGAAGTATGATAGTAAGTATCAGGAGATGACATTCGTTCAGACGTATAAGGGGCAGCCGCTCTATTCGACACCACAGCAGTCGCGTGAGGACGATGCGATGATCGGACCGTCCCTGCTCGTCTTGCAGCTCAACGATGCGAAGGAAATCGTCAGCTACAAACAACGCCACTTGAACAAGGTCGTCCGGCAAGCACAGGACGTGACGTTGTTATCGGCAAGTGAAGCGATCGTCCAGTTGTCGGAGCAAGGTTTGTTCCCGGTATCGAAACGGTTGACGAGTCATAAGCTCGGATATTTCTGTCTCGTCACGGAAGGCACGGAATCCGTTCAAATCCTGCCGCCGACGTGGCAAATCGAGCTCGACAACGAGGAAGTCTACTTTGTCAATGCAATTGATGGCGGTGTCCAAACCGTTGAACGATTGGATACAGTCTCAGAGAAATGAGGAATGCACGATGAGCCTACACTACAGCGTCATGGCCAGTGGCTCGACGGGGAACGCCCTCTATATCGAAAGTGAACAGACCCGTTTGCTCGTCGACGCCGGACTGACTGGAAAGGCGATGCTCGCCTTGTTCGACCAGATTGATCGGTCGCCGCATGGCATCGATGGTCTGTTCGTCACCCATGAACACTCCGACCATATCAAAGGCGTCGGCATCATGGCACGGAAGTACAATATCCCGCTCTATGCGAATGAAAAGACGTGGGCAGCGATGGAAGCGAAGATCGGTAAGATTGATCCGGCGCTGAAGTTCCTCTGGGAAGTCGGAGAGGTCAAGCAGTTCGGTGACATCGAAGTCGAATCGTTCAACGTCAGTCACGATGCAGCGGATCCGATGTTCTTCCAGTTCGCTCATGAGGGAAAACGGTTGGCACACATCACGGATACCGGATACGTCTCGGACCGGATGAAAGGTGTCATTCGGGGCGCCGATGCCTATATCTTCGAAGCGAACCATGATATCGGTATGCTCCAGATGGGACATTACCCGTGGAGCGTCAAACGACGGATCCTCGGGGATTACGGACACGTCTCGAACGAAGACGCTGCGATCGCGATGAGCGAGGTCCTTGACGACCGGACGAAACGGATCCACATGGCCCACTTGAGCAAGGATAACAACATGAAGGAACTCGCCCGGATGAGTGTCTCCCAGACGCTCGCAAGCCGTGACGTCGATCTGAGTAAGATTCAGCTTCTCGACACGGATCCGGTCATTCCGACGCCGCTCCTGAAGCTTTGATTATGGGAAATTACTGAATATGCTCAAAAGACCCCCACATTTGGCTCACTTGCCACGTGATGGGGGTATACTTGTGTAAAGAGAGTCATAAAGGAGGCGTATGTCGATGGATCGACCCGAAGAACCACGGAACGAATCCGAACGATACGAACAGTCATCCGATGAGAGCGGCTTCCCGCCCCGTCAGCCGGCAACGAGCGAACCGGTCAGCCCTTATCGTGAACCATATGAAGAACAACCAGAACCACCACGGCGTCGCGGTGCCGGAAAAGCCTTTTTCGTCGGTCTAATCGGCGGAATCGTCGGAGCCTTATTGATCGCCCTCGTCGCGTGGCCGTTCGTCCGCGATGAGATGACGAGTCCGACTCCGGTTTCGTCGACGACAGCGGAACAGACTGCGACACAGACGACAGAGGATGAAGCCGACATCGTCGGTGCGGTCGGTAAGACGAAGGAAGCCGTCGTGAGCGTGACGAACCTCCAGAGCTCGTTCCAAGGAACCGATCAGGAAACGGGTGCGGGGTCCGGCGTCATCTATAAAAAAGACGGCAATAAAGCCTACGTCGTCACGAACTACCACGTCGTCGAAGGCGCGAGCCGCCTGTCTGTCACGTTATCTGACGGAACAGCACTCGAGGCAAAAGTCCTCGGCGAAGATCCGACGTACGATTTAGCGGTCCTGTCGATTGATTCATCGAAAGTGACACAAGTCGCAAAACTGGGGGATTCGGATACGTTACGTGCCGGTGAAACGGTGCTTGCGATCGGGAACCCGCTCGGAATCTTCGCGAACTCAGTCACACGCGGTGTCATCAGTGCGCAGGAACGGACGGTTCCAGTTGATACGAACAAGGATGGGCAGCAAGACTTTAATACAGAAGTCATTCAAACCGATGCAGCAATCAACCCGGGGAACTCCGGTGGAGCGCTCATCAACACAGCCGGTCAATTAATCGGAATCAACTCGATGAAGATTGCGGAAGCAAGTGTCGAAGGAGTCGGATTTGCGATTCCGATCAACGAAGCGTTACCAATCATGCGTGACCTCGAGCAAAACGGTGAAGTCGTACGTCCACAGCTCGGGATTCAGATTCGTGACGTGCAGGAATTCCCAAGCGGATATCGCGAAGATCGTCTGAAATTACCGGATGATGTCACGAAAGGAATCGTCGTCGTCGGTCTGACACGTAATAGTGGAGCCGAAAAAGCGGGAATGAAGGCAAATGATGTCATCGTTGAGATCAACGGAAAAGCAATTGCATCGTTCGCCGATTTAAAAAGTGTACTGTACCGGGATGCAAAAGTCGGTGAAACAGTCAAAGTCACGTTCTACCGAGGCGGTGAAAAACAGACAGCAGATGTGAAGTTGTCGGCTCAGTCACCAACTGTTCAATAAGGCATAACCTGAAAAACCATCCACAGGTCCGACCTGTGGATGGTTTTTTGAGTGAGGAAACCTGCGCCTTTTCCGGTCAGGAAGGTCGATATTTGTTATACTGGAAACGGATAAATGTGGATAAGTGAAAGGAGGAGACCACCTGTGGATAAGTACGTTTGTTTAGAACATGTCGAGCTCGCACTTGACGAAATCGTAGATGAAACAGAACAATACCCGATTCTCGATCAGCTAAATCCAGAAAAAAACATCACGTGTGAATACTGCGAGGCACCGGCAACATATCTTGTGTCAAGCAAAAAATAAATATCAACATGTGGATTTGTGGATAACTCTGTGGATAACTCCTGAATTTTCTGTCAGAAAGCGAGAAAAAAGATGCAAATTACCATCATTACGGTCGGAAAGCTAAAAGAGAAGTATTTGAAGCAAGGCATCGCCGAATATACGAAGCGTCTTGGCGCCTACTGCTCGATCCAAGAAATCGAGGTCGCGGACGAAAAGGCACCGGAGCAGTTGAGTGAAGCGGAGATGGCGCAAGTGAAGAAAAAAGAGGGCGAACGGATTTTGGCGAAGATTGGACCGGACGTTCATGTCCTTGCACTTGCTATTGAAGGAAAACAACGGACGAGTGAACAGTTTGCAAAAGAACTCGATCAATTCGCGACATACGGCAAGAGCAAGATTGCTTTCGTCATCGGCGGATCACTCGGTCTTGCACCAGAAGTGATGCAGCGTGCGAATGATACAATCTCGTTTTCAAAGATGACATTCCCGCATCAATTGATGAAGATGATTCTCTGTGAACAGATTTATCGGGCGTACCGGATTAATCGGAATGAACCGTATCACAAGTAAGTGCGGTTTTAAATAAATCATCAATGACAGTGGTTTTACTGTAGTTGGTGGTTTATTTTTGTTTGTAAGAGATTGAAGATTTGCAGGTGATTTAGAGGAGGGCGTAACATATTCTAAATAGATATTTAAGTTGAGGATTCCGAAAAAAGAAAAAACTAAGGCCGATTTTCTTTTTATAGAAAATCGGCCTTTACAAATCATTTATGGGTTTTTCATGAACCTTATTAGATGTTTAATATGTCTTTAAATGTAAGGTAATTACATTATACATCGGTGATAATTCAGCTTTTACTGAGGGTCCAGCAAAAGGTGGAGAAATCTTTAACGGTGCAAATAAATTTGTTCTAGGTGTTTATAATTAATTTTTTTAACCATTAAATATATTGATAAAGCAATCCGTCTCGTGTATCAAACCAAAGTAATTTCGCATGTTTTTTCTTTGGAATATTTACTTGTAACGCCCATTCTGGAAACTGTTTATATATTTGAATTTGGTCTCCTGTTGCAAGTGCAATAAATGATACATAATGATCCTTTGTCATAGGATGCTCGGCTGAAATCGAATATTGCATATCAATCTCTTCTATTTTTAATTTTTGTTCATCATTTGCTTTTGTTGCGACTAAAGCATCTAATTTTCTTCCACAACAAGAAACGACGAAATTTCCTGTTGCTAATCCTATATTTGAACAGTTTGGACATACATAATAACTTGAGTTTTTCATATTTCCTCCTACTACATCTACTGTTTTGATTTCACCAGTTAGTAAATTTTCTATTGGAATATCAAGGAGGGTTGCTAGATGAGGAAGAAGTGTAATATCGGGACATCCAATGCCTCTTTCCCATTTTGAAATGGTACGGTCCGATAAATATAACGCCTCAGCTAATTGCTTTTGCGTCATGTCCTTTTCCTTCCGTAATGTATAAATTAATTGACCAATTTTTTCATTATCCATTTTTTCTCCTCCTACTTCCTTATCATAAGAGCAATCGTGATTTGTGACAACAAACGGAGAGTAGAGTTTGGTGTTAGGTACCAGATACTCAAACAATTCACGGAGAGCCGTATCATTAGTAAGTACGATTTAATAAAGTATCAATTGCAGTAGTTTTCTTGTAGTTGATGGTTTGTTTTTTTTGGTATGTAATTATTTGATGGGGCCGAATTCGGTACGACTTGTCGAGGAACTTCTAATTAAAAATCCAGATGCCATAACGGGTGGAACAGTTCTTGATCTTGGCTGTGGTAAAGCACTAACATCGGTTTATATTGCCAATGAAACGAATGCAAAGACTGTTTATGCAACAGATTTATGGATTTCTGCAACAGAAAACTGGGAAACAATACAGGAGTGGAAGCTTGAGGATAAAATGATTCCCATTCATGCGAATGCACTAGACTTACCTTTTGCGAATGATTTTTTTGATGCAATTGTGAGCATCGACTCTTACCATTATTACGGCTGTGAGGAGGAATTTTTTGCGAAAAAAATGCTTCCCCTTTTAAAAAGTGGTGGGTACGTACTCATTAGTGTTCCTGGTTTGAAAACAGAGCTTGAGCAAGTGCCTGAGGTGATGAGTGAATGGCTGGAAGATGCGGTTGATACTTTCCACAGTGCCGATTGGTGGGAAAAACATATTCAACAAGGCTGTGAGGATTTAATCGAAGTGACGGTGTATGAATCGGATCAATTCGAAGCATGTTGGCAGGACTGGATCAATACGGGCAACGAATATGCGATAAATGATGAGAAATTTTTAAACCGTGGCTTAAAGGAGTTATTAAACTTTGTCATGATTGTTGTTCGTAAAAAATAGCAACTGTTCAGCTAATATAAAAACATAAATGCTTTTAATGACATGCTTCCCAGTTTGCGAGAAAAGCTTTTTTAGACTGGACATATAACTCAAAGGCGATCGAAGGTAATACTTTAACGATTAACGAAACAAAAGTTGTGTTAGAAGGTATTACAGTTGGTGGCAAAACAATGCGTGAACATTTAGAGGTCATTAACCACCGCGATGCAATTTCTTATGTTGAAGATGTTATGCATAAAGAGGAGCCATTTTCAGAGTGGCAAATCAAAAATTTACATCGTCTTGTATTAAAAGGCATTGACGATAGCTATGCCGGTGTTTACCGAGACCAGCAAGTATTTATTTCAGGAGCAGTGCATACACCTCCGCCACCATTTAAAATTCAAGAAGAAATGGATGTATTAATGTCTTGGTATGACGGAAAGGCGCAAAGCTTACATCCAATCGTACTTGGTGCGATGTTGCATGCAATATTTGTGGGCATTCATCCATTTATTGATGGAAATGGTCGAACTTCACGACTTTTATTAAACTTAGAGTTAATGAAGTCAGGCTATCCACCAATAATTATTCGTGTAGAAAACAGATTAGCTTACTATAATGCTTTAAATAAAGTACATACAACGAAGGATTATGCTGATTTTATAGAGCTTGTTGCGAAGGAAGTAGAAGCTTCATTAGATTTATATTTAAGCGCAATTTAAAACCGCACTTAACTACATTACGGAGAGCCTTATCATAAATAAACAGTATTTAGATGACCGCCTTAAGTGTAGTAACTGATACTCGAGGTGGTCTTTTTTAAATAATAAGATCAACCCTTATATCACAATTAACATAATAAATATAAATGAAAGGTATACATAATGGTTATTCAGATTATAGAACAGAAAACACGTAGTCAGATTAAAGACTTTTTTACTGTGCACTGGGGCAGTTCACAAATGGTAACGTCAACAGGTGTTCATGATTGCAGTCTGTTGGATGGATTTTATGTTACGAATGATGATCATGAAATCATTGGACTAATCACCTATCATATTACTTCACAGACGTGCGAAATCATTTCACTGGATAGTCTTGAAGAAAATAAAGGAATCGGTTCACAATTGATGCAAATGGTAGAAGAAAAGGCAACACAGCAACAATGCAACTTGCTGACGCTCGTTACGACAAACGACAATGAACGTGCGATACGTTTCTATCAACATCGGGGATATACAATATCGCAGGTGATTCCGAATGCTGTAGAACTTGCACGCAAAATAAAACCGGAAATTCCGTTGTACAATGAAAAGGGAGTTTCGATTAAAGACGAAATCGTCTTGATAAAACATTTATGAGTCACTTATTCGTTGTTGATGTTAGAACTTCTAAATAATCTTTCTCACTCTTGAATTGATCATTCACAATCAAATCCGGTGAAATCAAATAGGTTCCGACATATTCACCGTGCTTAATTTTGAAATAGCATGTCCTAGGTGCGAGTAGACTTTTTGATTGATGAATCTGCTCTCGTGATAGTGGCGTCCAATCTGATTGATCTTATGAATTAGTGAAAGAGACAATAATCGATTGGTCCGCTTGAATCAACAGTACAAGATCGTTGTCTTGTAAACGCGATGGATTGACGTGGGCTAGGATCGGGTCGGCAGACTTAGCGATAAAACCGCCAATAGTACGGTGCGACTGTTGTTCCTTGATGAATTGTTGAATCATAGTTATCCCCCTGACTGGATATATAGATTACTCCGACTTTTCTTTTGTGATGAGACCGATACCGCAACCAAACAACATGATGATGCCCGTAACGAGTAACGCAGGCACGTGACTTTCTAGTGCCATATAGAGACCTGCACCACTTAAGATGACGCCGGTTGGAATCAAAATATTCCGCATGAGTTATGCCTCCTTAAAACGGATAATGACTCTGCTCTCACTATACCGAATGGAACGTCAGATAAAAACGTATGCTTTTGTAAATAATGACAATCTGATTTTGAATATGCATAATGAAAACAGACGCCGTCCATTAATTTGGACAGCGTCTGTTTTCATTATGTTCGTTCTAGTACATTGACGAGCATCTGATGGATGACGTCATGATCCCGGACATCGTGAACATGATAACTACCGGGTAACGTATAGACGTCTATCGCCCCAACGTAAGCAATCTTTAGTTCCAACGTCCCGTCTTCCTGACAGGTCGTCCGGAGTTCGAGTTCACCGCTGATGACACCAACTTCTTGCGTCATAACACCATGTGTGGCAGTAAAGGTAGAGGTTTTCGTTTCCATCGAATCGACTCCTTTTTAGTATGTACATGTGTTCAACATCGTTTGTAAGGCTGTTTTTTCACTCGACTGTAAGCTGAGGTTCCAGCGGCTCTTCGTATTGATCCACATCTTCGAGTAGGCACAACTCGCGCCTGCCCGTGTCGGCTTCCATGTCGACGGATCCTGATCCCCTTTTGAACGGTTCGAGCTCGCAGAGACAGCAATCAATTGTGGACCTGTCAAATCGTTTGCGAACGCTTGACGTGTCGTCGTCGTCCAACTGCTTGCTCCTGAGCGCCATGCTTCAGCAAGCGGAACGACATGATCGATGTCGAGGTCAGACGGGTTCGTGAATGTCAGTCCGTCATAGTAACTATACCAAGAACCGGATGTGACGGGGCACGATCCGACATATGAATCGGCGTCACGTTTTAAGACGACTTGTCGTGTATCACAGCCGCCTCCTTGACTGCTCCAGTGCGGGAACAAATCACGCGAATAACCGGTCATGCTGCCTTCTGTTTTAACCGTTAAGGCATCGAGTTGAGACTGGGCCGTCGCTTTCGACGAGATGCCCGATGGTAATGCGGAAACAGACGTCGTATCGAATTGGAAAGCGGTCAGGCAGACGAGCGTAGTGATGACGATGGACTTGATGGCTTTGAACACATGTCATTCCTCCTATGTATGAGACGAGATGATGTGAAGACACCCTTCACAATTTTTAGTATGCCATCACTTATTTAGGAGAAAATGAATATCGTGTAAATGTTATCAAAATTAAACTTTTGTCATTATTTGAACTACCTCCACCTACGCTTTCCTTAGAGATAGAGGATTCCTGAGTGATCCGACCTAACGGTCGAAACCTGATCAGGCTAACCCCGTCGTCCTGACGGTTGAAGAAGCTAAGATGCGTTCTGCTTCTTTTTTGAGATTCAGTCCTGCATTCACATCACGGTCGTGGTGGATTCCGCAATTCGGACATGTCCATTCACGCAAGCCAAGATATTTCACGTCTTTGTGTTGATGACCGCAACCGGAGCACAGTTGGCTAGAAGCGAAAGTCTTCCCAACCTTCACGATGGTCTTCCCGTACCATCCTGCCTTGTACTCCAGCATGAGGAAAAACGTTGACCAACTGACCTCGGAGATGGACTTGCTCAACCTGCGGTTCTTCTGCATGTTTTTCACCTGCAAGGTCTCGATGCCGATGACGTCGTGGTTTTTGACGATCTCGGTGGATACCTTGTGCAGGAAGTCGGTTCGCTTGTTTGCGATTTTTTCGTGGATGCGTGCGACCTTTCGTTTCTGCTTTTGGTAGTTCCTCGCCTCGGACAGCTTAACTTTCTTAGCCAAGGCCATGCGCTGACGTCGAGAGAGCTTGCGTTGCTCGCGTGCCAGCTTTTTCTCAAGCGTTTGGAAGTAACGGTCGTTTTGGTAGACCATGCCGTCCGACAGGATGGCGAAGTGCTTCAACCCGACATCGACGCCGATGGATGAACCCGTCTTCGGCAGTTCGTGGATTTCTTGCTCGACGAGCAGGGAGACAAAGTATTTCCCTGAAGCGTTTCGTCGGATCGTGGCGTTCAAGATTCGTCCTACTACCTGCCTCGAGTTGGCAAAACGCACCCACTTCAGCCTAGGGAGTTTAAGCATATTGCCTAAAATCGAGACTTCCGGAAGTTGAGACTTACCTTGGATGTTCGTCTTATAGGATTGGACAGGGTTTCGCTTCGATTTGAATCGAGGCCGTTTGTTCTGCTTCTTGAAGAAGCGGTCATACGCATCGATCAGGTGTTTGACACTCGATTGAAGCGAATGACTATCGACTTCTTTCAGCCAGTCGAACTCTTGCTTCAGCACCGGGATTTCTTTTGAACAAGAACAGTAAGACAGTCCTTTGCCTGTCCCTTTATACGTTTCATCCCACTTCGCTAAGAAGTGGTTGAAGACGAAGCGCGAACAACCAATGGTCTTCGCAATCAGGATTTCCTGCTCTTTTGTCGGGTATATCCTGAATTTGTATGCCTTATGCTTCAACATGATTTTCACCTCCTATGAAGAGTTTATACCCGAAATGGAAGGGGACGATTCACCTCTCACTTTCACTTAATTTAGATAGAAGGGTCTGATGTTAGAATTTAAGGTGTTCTAAAGCCAATCAAATCCTTCGAAAAGATGTCGGGTCATCTCGCATATGGTACGCTTTTCAGGAAGCAGGATTTTAATGATTCGAGGAGCTGGTATGCATGAATAAAAAAGACATCGCCGACATCCGTCGTCACTTCAAGATGGATGCCGATTTACTAAAAATCCATGAAATCTACAACGTCTATATCCGAAAAGAGACGAGCGAAATCTATCATGAGGAAGCCCGACCGTTTCCATTGCTTGATCCGGAACAACAGGAGCTGTTCCTTGCGAACTTCAAGAAGGTATTAGGTGGAAAACTCGACGTCAAGCTGTTCGAGGTCAAGTTCACGCATCCGGAAGAAGGGGAGACGGGTCATACGCAACAGTTGCTCTACGAAGGACTGTATGCGGAAGAGCCGGAGGACTGGGTCGAGCAGATGCAGACGATGGCGTTGAAGATGGTCCAGGACGTCCAGTACGAGAATGATCTCGTCGTCACGTTCATTCGCGGTCAATACTATAAAACGACGAAGCGCCAAGCGGACGAGACAGAGATCGATCCAAATGACGACGTCTATACGACGCCGTTCATCCTCGGTAGCCTTAACTTAACGGAGCTACCAAAACAATCACTCGTCTTTGATTTCGTTGAACGCGAATTCAAGTCGAACTTGTTCATCAATCCGGTCATCAAACTGGCGTCGCCGATCAGTGGATTCCTCTTCCCGACCTTCACCGACAATGCGGCAGACGTCAATCATGTCTTGTATGCGGCAGGTAAGCCGAATAAACCGGATTTCGGCTTCCTTGAAAATGTCTTGAACGGTCAACCGATCGTCACAGCAGATGAGGATAAAGCGATCTTCGAGGAAATCGTCAAATCAGTCGTCGGTGAATCGATGGATACGAAGACGTTAGCCGGTGTCTATGAAAACATCAACCAGTTGATCGTCGTCGAAGAGGATCAAGATGAGGAAGAAGTACCGATGCTCGACGTCCAAGAAGTCGAGCGTGTGCTCAAGGCAAGTGGTGTCGAAGACGTCAGCACGGAACAGGTCGAACGGGCGTTCAAGACGGTCGTTGACGATCCGACATACGAGATGAAAGCGAGTAACATCGTCCCGAACTATGAAGCGAAATCGATTAAAATCAATACGAAGGTCGCGAACATCGCGATCAGTCCGCAAGACTTGAAGTACGTCAAACAAGTCAACTATCAAGGGAAACGCTGCTTGTTGATCGAGGTCGAGGAAGACACGGTCATCGATGGCTTTACGATCGTTTCACAAGAACAATTACGATGAGGATCAGCGCAGGCGACTGCGCTGATTTTTTTAGGTGAAACATTTGCTTCTCCTGCCAAAGACAGGTATATTGTGATTTAAGCGGTCTCTTTTTTAAAAAGTGGCATTCGAAATTTTTTTAATGGTTATCGAAAGCGCTTTCGATAACTGTTTGAACAGAAAGGAAGCGATCCATTTGTCTACCGCATCGATGCAAGATTTGCTACGAACGTTACGAAATCGTTCATCCATCCATCAAGACGGACTTGAAATCGTCGATAAGCCAATTCCTGACATCTCAACTCCGGGAACACTCGATCCGCGTGTCCGTGAGGTCGTTCTCACGCAGCGTCCATCGGTCTCGATTCCAGAAGGGGCGTCGCCAGTCGAACTGGCACGTGCCGGCATGGGGTGGGACAACGAAGACGTGTCGACACGGCAGATTTCAACGGACGTCCTCGCGATCCCAAGACCCGGTACCACGATCGAAGCACGGCTGTATCGTCCGGAAGCGGCGCGTCCGCTCCCGCTCGTCGTCTATTTCCATGGCGGTGGTTTTTTCGGTGGCACGCTCGAGACGGTCGAGAACCCCTGTAAGGCATTAGCCGATAAAGGGAACGTCGCCGTCTTGTCGGTCGGTTATCGATTGGCGCCAGAGCATTCGTTTCCGACAGGACTTGAGGATTGTCATGCATCGATCGATTGGGCAGTCGAACACGCTGATCGACTTGGGATTGATCCACATGCGATCGCTGTCGCCGGCGATAGTGCCGGTGGGAACTTGGCGACGGTCTGTTGTTTGCTCGACCGGGAGCGTCCGACGCCGTATATAAGCTATCAAGTCTTATATTATCCAGTCGTCAATGTTGGAGAACATCCGAATTCGGAATATGACTGGACGCTAGAAGCATATGACCGACAAACGGAACCGGAGCTACTCGAACGGATCATTCTCTCGCTTCAAGATGAAGAGGGTGTCCTCGAGCAATGGTACGTTCAAGCGAGTGACTCGAAGGATCAACGGATTTCACCGTTGTTCGCGACGCTCGATGATTTACCAGAGGCACTCGTCATTACGGGAGAGTTTGATTACTTACGTCTCGAAGGAGAAGCGTACGCGAAAAAGCTCGCGCGCGCTGGCGTTAAGACCCGTTATCTCCACTACCGCGGGATGGAGCATGCCTTTCTTGATAAACTCGGTCTGTATCCGCAAGCCGAAGATAGCTTAGACGAAATCGCGAAGGACTTAAAACGACTCTTTTCTCAAACTAACTAACAAAGGTGGATGACGTATGACATACACGCTTGATTGGCAGCCTATACCAAACTCGCACGACAAACCGTCGCGGAAGGAACGGTCCTCTTAGAAAATGATGGGGTACTCCCGTTGCAACCCGCATCGACGGTCGCAGTCTTTGGACGTAATCAGTTCAATTACTATAAAAGTGGCACAGGATCAGGCGGGATGGTCAACGTCACGAACCTCGTCAGTCCACTCGACATGTTGCGCGAAGACGTGACACTGAATACGGACGTCCTCAAGGCGTATGAAACATGGCTTGAAGACCATCCGTTTGACCAAGGTGAAGGCTGGGCAGCCGAGCCATGGTCGCAAGAAGAGATGCCGCTTGACGCGACGCTCGTTCAGCAAGCAGCGCTTGATTCCGATGTTGCCTTGATCATGATCGGTCGCACGGCTGGGGAAGATCGCGACAACACAGCGGATCCAGGGAGTTACTTCTTGACAGAGACGGAACAGGAGATGCTCCGTCTCGTGACGACACACTTCAAACAAACTGTCGTCGTCTTGAACGTCGGGAACATCATCGATATGCGCTGGGTCGAAGAGACGGCGCCAAGTGCTATTCTCTACACGTGGCAAGGAGGAATGGAAGGCGGAACCGGGCTGAGTGATCTCTTGCTCGGGCACGTCTCGCCGTCCGGAAAACTACCGGATACGATCGTTCATTCACTCGATGATTATCCGTCAACACCACATTTCGGTCATGCCGATCGCGCGTTGTATCAAGAAGACATTTATGTCGGGTACCGTTACTTCGAGACGTTCGCACCGGAAGCGGTCTTGTATCCGTTCGGGTACGGATTATCGTATACGTCGTTCGACCTGACGACAGACGTGACGACGTCAGCAGATGCCTGGACGGTTACAGCGACAGTGACGAATACCGGGGAGACGAGCGGGAAGGAGGTCGTACAAGGATATCTTGAGAAACCACAAGGACAACTCGGGAACCCGACGCGTCAACTCGTTACGTTCGGCAAGACAAAAGAACTCGCACCAGGCGAGCAAGAATCTCTCACACTCGTCGTACCGTTCACCTCATTTGCGAGTTATGACGATAGTGGCGTCACCGGGAATAAGTCGTCTTATGTCGTCGAACCTGGCACGTATCAGCTCTATCTCGGAACGGACGTCCGGTCGGCGGTTCCAGTCGCAAGCCATTCTGTCGAGACGCTTGACGTCACGGACGTCTTAACGGAGAACATGGCACCGGTGACGGCGTTTGAACGTATCAAACCACAAGCGACCGAAACAGGATATACGGTAACGTATGAAGCGACACCACTGCGGACGATTGATCCGGAACAGCGCCGTCAACAGGAACGTCCCGTTGACCGGACGCAGACGGAAGATGCTGGTTGGAAGTTACGCGACGTCAAAGAAGAGCGTGTTACGCTCGAGACGTTCCTCGATCAATTGACGAATGCGGATCTCGCGGCAATCGTCCGGGGAGAAGGGATGAACTCACCGCGTGTCACACCAGGAACAGCGGGCGCCTTCGGTGGCGTGACGACAGAACTCGAAGCACTCGGTATTCCGGCAGGCTGCTGCGCGGATGGTCCGTCTGGAATCCGGATGGATATCGGGACAAAAGCCTTCTCGTTACCGAACGGAACGTTGCTTGCCTCGACGTTCAACACAACGTTGATCGCCGATCTATTTGAGATGACAGGTCTTGAGTTACGGAAAAACGAGATTGATACGTTGCTTGGACCCGGGATGAACCTCCACCGTCATCCACTCAACGGACGGAACTTCGAGTATTTCTCGGAAGATTCGTATCTGACTGGAAAAATGGCCGTGGCGCAGCTTGACGGGATGCACCGGGTTGGTGTGACGGGAACGTTGAAGCACTTCAGTGCCAACAACCAAGAATTCCACCGGCATGATCTGGATTCAATCGTATCAGAACGGGCGTTGCGTGAGTTGTACCTGAAAGGGTTCGAGATGGCCGTCAAAGACGGGAAAGCCTACTCGATCATGACGACGTATGGTGCCGTCAATGGCATCTGGACTGCCGGCTTGTACGATCAGAACACACGCATCTTGCGCGATGAGTGGGGCTTTGACGGGATCGTCATGACTGATTGGTGGGCGAAAATCAACGCCGAAGGTTTGGAAGCAAACCGTCAACAAACGGCGACGATGGTCCGTTCGCAAAACGATCTCTACATGGTCGTCGGCGAACCAGGAACGAATCCGTTCGAGGATGATACGTTGACGGCTCTCGCTGATGGGACACTTCGACGTTCCGAGTTATTGCGGAGTGCCGCGAACATCTGTCAGTTCTTACTCCGGTCACCGGTCATGGATCGCGTGATGGGAACAGCGACATCGATTGATGTCCTCGGGGCACCGGTCGAAGAAGAGACGCTCGAAGAGCAAGCGGTCTCGCACCAACGCCTCGTCAGTGGAAATGCCTTCCCGTTAACGGACGTCACGACGACGACAGGCAGCAGTCATGTCTTCGCTGTCACGGCGGAAGAGACAGGGATGTATCAGGTCACGTTGACGGCACGTTCGAATGCTGGTGAACTGGCGCAGATGCCGGTGACACTATTTTCGAACAACATGCCGGTCGCAACCTTCACCTTCAACGGAACGAACGGTGAGTGGGTCTGTCAGACGAAGGACGTCTTCGTCTTCAACCCACACAACTATCTGAAACTCTACTTTGCACTCGGTGGTCTGGAGTTAAAAGAGTTGACTTTCACGCTTGCGGAATCGTTTCATATGAAGAACGGCTAATCACATTAGCCGGACGGAAAGGACGGATCGCTTGCAGTTTTCCATCATCAAAAAACGGGTCGAGCAACTGCTCGTCCCATCGTTACAAGGACGAATTGCTTTTCATGCAGCTGTCTACCGGATTCAAGACAGTCCTAGTCGTGTCTGGGTGACGTTTGACGGAGAAGAGATTCTCGGAGCAGACGACTTTAACTTCGAACGGGAAGTCGATCGGCGCTACGCGTTACAAGCTGCACAGTTACCGGAAAAACCAGCCGGATCGCTATGGCAGTCCGACTGGTTGAAGCAGTCGCATGCGTTATCGGCAGAGATCGAACGACAGGTTAAACAAGACGGATATCTAGCGAACTATGAGATGCAGCAAGATTTGTTACAGTACCCGAACCTTGCGTTTGAACAAGCGCTCGTTCACCCACATCCTTTCATCCGTGGTATCGCGCGGCTCGATCGACGACTCGGGAAACGACGTTTCTTATTACTGACACATGCTTCAGAATTTGAACAATGGTGTGCAGATACGCGGCAAACCGTCGAACGCTGGTGACACGAAAAAGCACGCTTCCTCAAGTCGAGGAGGCGTGCTTTGTTGTTAGATTGAAAACGAGTTGACCTCGTGAATGCCTTCTTCTTCAACGAAGGCGTCGAGTAAGGCACGCACTTCGTCCGTTGAGTTCGTCTCCATCAATTTGACCCGCAGTTCACTCGCACCGCGGAATCCGCGGACGTAAATCTTGAAGAACCGGCGTAATGGTTTGAAGAGACGGGGCTCGAATTGAGCCGAGTAATGATCGTGCAGATCGAGCTGCAGACGTAACAAATCGAGGAGTTCTTGGCTCGAATGTTCTTTTTTCTCGACTTCGAATGCAAACGGATTGTGGAAGATCCCGCGACCGATCATGACGCCGTCGACACCGTATTTCTCGACGAGTTCAAGCCCGTGTTGGCGATCATTGATATCCCCGTTGATCGTCAGTAACGTCTGTGGTGAGATCTCATCGCGTAACTTCTTGATTTCCGGAATCAATTCGAAGTGCGCTGGAACGGCGCTCATCTCTTTACGTGTCCGGAGGTGAATCGAGAGGTTCGCGATATCTTGCTCGAGGATGTGGCGCAACCAATCGTGCCACTCTTCGACCTTCGTATAGCCGAGACGCGTTTTGACGCTGACTGGGAGACCGCCTGCTTTTGCAGCTTGGATCAGTTCAGCTGCAACTTCCGGACGATTGATCAAACCGGAGCCTTTGCCGTTCACGGCCACATTATGGACGGGACAGCCCATGTTGATGTCGATTCCGCTAAAGCCCATCTCTGCCATGCCGATGCTCATTTCGCGAAAATATTCCGGTTTGTCGCCCCAGATGTGAGCGACCATTGGTTGTTCATCCTCCGTGAACTCGAGACGTCCGCGGACGCTCTGTTTGCCTTTCGGATGACAATAGCTTTCTGTATTCGTAAATTCCGTGAAGAAGACGTCCGGACGCGCCGCTTTTGCGACGACGTGGCGGAAGACGACGTCGGTGACGTCTTCCATCGGTGCTAAGACGAAAAATGGTCGTGGTAGGTCCTGCCAAAAGTTCTTTTTCATAGTATATTAAACCCTTTCCTTAAGGTAATGCACATGTGTGGTTAAAGAATTTCATCAACTATACACTTTAAGCGCTCTGGCTAAAAAGTGCAAGTGAGTGCTATTCGTTACCGTGAGGAAAGAGAGCGATCCATCATATGCCGTGACATCCAGTCCGGACCCGGAATCAGGTGTCCGGCTTCGTCCTTATAGATGACGTGTTCTGGGCGAAGTTCCGTCGGTGAGACGAGTCCTGCTGCCGCCGTCAGATTGTAGAGTCCTTCTCGTAACGAGATGATGTAGTTCGTCACGCGGAAACTTTTTTCGTCGACGATCAGCGCCTTCTGCAGTTTCGGATCAGTCGTCGCGACGCCGACTGGACAGTGATTCGTATGACAGACTTGGGCTTGAATACAGCCGACATTAAACATTAAACCACGCGCGATGTTGACGAAGTCAGCGCCGAGGGCGAGAGCGATCGCAATCTTATCAGCACTGATCAGCTTACCAGATGCGAACACTTTGACCTTGTCGCGTAAACCGGCTTCTGTCAAAAGTTGATGGACGAACGGTAATGCGGAAAAGAGTGGTAGGCCGGCAGCATCCGCAAGTTCTTGGAACGTCGCGCCTGTCCCTCCTTCGCCCCCGTCGACCGTCATGAAGTCTGGATGACGACCGGATTCTTTCATATAAGCAATCAACTGACGCATGTCTTCAAGATTACCGACGACGACTTTGATCCCGACTGGTTTTCCGCCAATCTCACGTAGACGTTCGACCCAGTCGAGCATCGTCTCTGGTGTCGTGAATTCATTAAACCGGTTCGGACTATCGATGCCGACACCGACTTTGACCTTCCGGACAGCGGCAATCTCTTCTGTGACCTTTGCGCCTTCTAAATGTCCGCCGCGCGTTTTAGCCCCTTGGGCAAGCTTTAGTTCGAAGGCTTTGACTTGCGGTAACTCACTTTTTTTCTGGAATTCGTCGAACGAAAAATCACCGTCCTCCGTCCGGACACCGAACAGACCGGGGCCAATCTGACAGATGATGTCGACGTCACCTTTGAGATGAAAATCGGACAAACCACCTTCACCGGTATTCATCCAGCTTCCTTTAGCGCGACCAAGTCCGATCGAGAGAGCGGTAATGGCCCGGTCACCGAGTGCACCAAAACTCATTGCCGATTGACCGATCAGTCCTTGGATTTGATAAGGCTGACGACATGTCTTCGCCCCGATGATCGGTGCATCCTCCATTTTCAAGAGATAGGGTGAGATTTGCTTGGCAACAAGATGTTCTTTCCGCGTAAACAGTTCATCGCGATCAATTTGATAAATGTGCGTATCGACACGTTCTGATTGATCGATCCGTAATTCCTGTCGATTCGTTGGAAAGAGGGCGTTTTGTACATAAAAACCAGCTTCTTCAAAATTACGTTCCGAGCCAAAACCAAGAATCCGACTTTGGTATTTGCCAGAAAGGACAGCTGTCTTGTATTCATTGCGGGAGAAGGGTTTGCCTTCGTTATTGTTGAGAAATAAGTATTGGCGGAGTTCCGGTCCCATGTTTTCGAGGATATAGCGCGTCTTTCCGAGAACGGGGAAGTTGCGCAGAACCGCATGTTCTTGCTGGCGACGATCGGCGCGCCAGACGTGCCAAAAGAGGATGGGTGGGACAAGGATGATCAACAGGGCGATGGCGAGTAAAATGAAGAGCACAATCGTATCGATAGACATCAAAATTCCTTCTTTCCCGTAGATTCGTGTTATGTAACTTGATACCACTGAAGCTTCTGTTACAAACTGCACCAACTGACTATTTCCAGATTTTGAATCTTTTCTGTCAGTAATGTCGTAAATAAGACTATACATTAAAAGGAGGAGACCGGTATGCATACACTTTATATGAAACAAAAAGCCTTCAGTTTGCGTGGACGATTTGCGATTCAGGACGAAGAGGGAAACGATGCGTATCACATTGAGGGGAGTTTTATGAAATTACCGAAGACCTTCACCGTAACGAATCAAAACGGAGAAGTCGTCGCTGAAATCGAGAAAAAAACGTTCAGTTTTCGTCCGGTCTTTTATGTCGAAGCAGCGGGACAATCGTTTGAAATCATCAAAGAGTTCACGTTCTTCAAAGACCGCTATACAATTAACTCGGATCAGTTCGAAGTCACAGGCGACTGGTGGGATGTCGATTTTGAAGTCCTGCAACAGGGACAACGGATTGGTCGCGTGCAGAAAAAGTGGATTTCTTGGACCGATCAGTACATGATCGAAGTCGAAGATGAAGCGATGGAAGAATTATTGATCGCCCTCGTCGTCGCGATTGATTGCGTCAAAGCGGAGGAAAGCTCGAATAACTCGTCTTTCATCAATTAAAAAGGGGAATGATGCAAGATGGAACAGTGGGATGTATACACAGCAGATCGCAAGAAAACAGGACGGCTCTGGACACGGGGAACGCCACATACAGCCGGCGATTATCATATGACGATTCACGTCTGTGTCTTTAACGCCAAGGGAGAGATGCTCGTCCAACAACGGCAACCGTTCAAATCTGGTTGGTCGAACATGTGGGATTTGACGGTCGGGGGCAGTGCGATCAGCGGGGATACGAGTCAGATGGCAGCGCAACGGGAACTGTCGGAAGAGCTTGGACTTGATATTGATTTCACGGGTGTCCGCCCCCATCTGACGATTCCATTTGAAATCGGTTTTGATGATTATTATCTCGTCGAACGGGAAGTGGATCTGACGACTTTGACACTGCAGGAAGAAGAAGTTCAGCGTGTCGCTTGGATGACAGAAGAAGCGATTGTCAACGGGATCGAAGAAGGATGGTTCATCGGTTATCATGAATCATTAATTCGACTGTTATTTGTCCTTCGCCATAGCTATGGTGCTCATAATGAAGTATAAAGACAGCCCTTCCGGTGATCCGGAAGGGCTTGTTGATTGATTAAGTAGATTTTCGAAGTTCCGCTTCATACATGAATCAAAAACCACTTAATTTTGTTATCAATTCGTTTAATATAAAGCCGTTTCGAAGGGAAGTAAAATAGGTAGTTCTTATGCTTTTTATAAATAAAAAAATAGATTCTATCGGTTCATATGCCTAAGATAAATAGAATTTCAAAAGGCTACTAAGTGTTCTATAATTGTTTGTTTTTGAATACGTGTCACCTTAAAAATATCCGGATTTTTGAGCTGTAAGCTTTCTTCGAATCCAAATGTTGGATCGATCGAATGCAAATATAAAGACAACAAATTCCCGTGTGTCATGAGAATGGATCCATCATGCTGTTGCAACGTTTCATCGACGACACGCGTGATGCGCTCAGTTGCTATTCGGCTAGATTCACCACCAGGACACGTATAGTTTGGATCGATGAACGTTTGTCGGAGGTGATCCTGCCAATTGTCAAGTGGAACAGCACTTAACTGTCGTTCTTTCAAAGCATCCTCCTGTGTAATGGGAAGTTTCAGGGCAGTCGCAAGTGGTTGAATCGAATCGAGCGCACGGCGATACGGACTCGAAATAAGATGCGTGATCGGAAGCTCAAGTAACTGTGTGGACAGTCTTCGTGCCTGTTCTTTTCCACGAGGTGTTAATAGGGCATCAGGTTCCTGACCGGTCGTTTCACAGTGGCGAATCAAGTAAATCGTCGACATGAATGTTTCATCCTTTCATGATCAAGTGGTGCTGTATGATTTCTGGAAAATATGGTAAAGTCCTTTTCATAGATTGAAAAATGATTTTGAAAAAGGCGTTGACAAATGCTGTTAAGATTACTAGAATTAGAAACAATTCATCGATGCAGCGACGCATCGGATAATCAAATAAAGAGAAAGCTATGATTGTCATGGGTCACACTATGGCAGGAGCAGCTTCTGGAGAGACCGTGTCGACACGGCGCCGAAGGGTTCACAATCTCAGGCAAACGGACAGAAGAGTAATCACATGCAGCGACGGGCATTCATGGAATGTCGTGGTGGCGTGTATGGGTTATTCCTTTGATTTTGTTGAGATTGGACATTCGTCCAGTCTCTTTTTTTCTTTTTCAGGACCGACAGAACGGTCTGAAGTGTAGAGAAACCATCACAAGGAGGAGTTCAGGTTTGGAACAGCAAGGATTAAAGCGGGATTTATCGAATCGTCATGTACAGTTGATTGCCATTGGTGGAACGATCGGAACAGGGTTGTTTTTAGGATCAGGAAAAGCGATCCAACTCGCCGGACCATCGATCATTTTTGCCTACTTACTCGTCGGGATTGCAATTTTCTTCGTCATGCGCGCACTTGGGGAATTGTTATTGTCAAAAGCGGGTTATCAGTCACTCACGGATATCGCAGAAGCTTATCTCGGACCACGTGCCGCATTCGTGACCGGTTGGACGTACTGGTTCTGTTGGATCATGACAGCGATGGCGGACATTATCGCTGTCGGTCTGTACGTCAAGTATTGGTTTGATATCCCGCAATGGATTCCAGCCGTTCTTGCACTCTTGATTTTACTTGGTTTTAACTTATTGACGGTTAAATTGTTCGGTGAACTCGAGTTTTGGTTCGCCTTGATCAAGGTCGTGACGATCCTTGCCTTGATTGGTGTCGGAATCGTCTTGCTCGCAATCGGTTTTAAAACGGACGCCGGTCCCGTGACCGTGTCGAACCTCTGGTCACATGGCGGATGGATGCCGAACGGGATTTCTGGATTCCTGCTATCGTTCCAAATGGTCGTCTTCGCCTATGTCGGCGTCGAGCTCGTTGGGGTATCCGCAGCAGAAACAGCGGATCCGAAAAAGAACATTCCGTCCGCGATCAATAAGATTCCGCTTCGGATCTTATTCTTCTATGTCGGTGCCTTACTCGTCCTCTTGATGATCAACCCATGGACAGGATTAAGTGCGACAGAAAGTCCGTTCGTCAAGACATTTAGTCTGATCGGGATTCCACTCGCAGCAGGAATCATCAACTTCGTCGTACTGACATCAGCTGCTTCTGCGTGTAACAGCGGGATGTTCTCGACGAGTCGGATTCTGTATAACCTGGGAAATCAACAGCAAGCATCGAACAAGTTCTCGAAGTTGAATAAAAACCATGTCCCAGCAAACGCCTTGTTCGTTTCGACGATCGTCGTCTCGGTCGGTGCCTTGCTCAGTAAACTGTTACCAGGACAAGCGTTCAGTATCGTCACGACGATCAGTGCGATCTGCTTCATCTGGGTCTGGGGTGTCATCCTCGTCTGTCATCTCCGGTACAAGAAACAAAATCCGGAATTACATGCGGCGTCGACATTCAAAGCACCATTGACACCACTCGTCAATTACCTCGTGCTCGGATTGTTTGCCGTCATTCTCGTCGTCATGCTGTTTGCTGACGATACACGTCCAGCCTTGTTGCTGACACCGGTCTGGTTCCTCGGACTATTCGGACTGTATCATCTCCGGAAAAAGAAACAACAAGCAGCTGAACAAAAAAGTGCGTAAGCCAAAACAAGCCGGTCGGATCTAATCCGACCGGCTTGTTTCATGGTGTATCGAAAGCACCGTCCTGTAGTTGTTTCCGAAGTGCTTTCGCTTTCTTTCGAATATCGCGTTTGCTGTCGGCATCGCGCTTTCCCCATTGCCGATACATCATCGACATCCGCGGATTGTCAGCAAAGCGCTTTTCGTGCCGGTCGATGAAGTCCCAGTACAAGGCGTTGAACGGACAGGCATCTTCGCCAAGCATGTCCTTTTGATGGAACGGACATCCCTTGCAATAATCACTCATCTTATGGATGTAATTTGCCGAAGCGATGTACGGTTTAGTCGATAACGTTCCCCCGTCGGCATGTAGCGCCATCCCGAGGACGTTCGGTAAGACGACCCAATCGTAGGCATCGATGTACATCTCATTGAACCAATCTGCCGTCTGTTGCGGCGAGATCGCAAACAGATTGGCGAAGTTCCCGAGCACCATCAAGCGCTGGATATGGTGATTATGGGCATGCTCGACGACAGGACGTAACGATTCAGCGACACAGTTCATGTTCGTCTTCCCGGTCCAGAAAAAGTCCGGTAGATCCGCTTCATGACGCAGCGTATTGACGGAAGCGTAGTCTGGCATCTCGGCTAGATAGACGGCACGCATATATTCGCGCCAGCCGAGGATTTGGCGTATGAAACCTTCGACCGCATTGAGCGGAGCATCCTGTTCTTCAAGTGCTGCCTCGACTTGACGAATGACCTCTTCCGGTTTCAGTAAGCCGAGATTGATTACTGCTGACAAGAGCGAATGCGACAACGTATCTTCCCCGGTCAGCATGGCGTCTTGATACGTCCCGAACGTCTCAAGACGCTCTTCGATGAAACGATGGAGAGCCTGCATCGCTTCCTTTCGCGTAACCGGCCAATGAAAGGAATCAAGTGCTCCTGGATGATCGGAAAAATCACGCTCGACCTTATCGATGACATCCCTTGTAATGTGGTCGGGACGAAACTGAACGGGATCCGGAAACGTCGTCCCGGACTTCGCCGGTTTCCGGTTATCGACGTCAAACGACCACTTTCCACCGATCGGTTTAGAGCCGTTCATGAGAACGTTTCGTTCCTTGCGCAGTTTGCGATAAAACCGATCCATCTTGTATGGCTTGTCGCCAATTGCTTCGACCGCTTCTTCCTGTGTCAGTAAAAACAACGGCACGTCGGAACAGACCTCGACCTTGATCTTCTTCGGTAAAGCGTCTTGCCACTTGTGCATCGCCTTGCGCATCGGTTCGTCCGTGATCGCCGTATAAAATACATGATCCGGATCATGATCTTTCCGGTGCGCCTTGAATGCCTGATCAAACGAATCCGCTTCCCGGTAATCGACGGTGAAGCCTTTTTCGCGCAGTTCTTCCGCAAAATGTCGCATCGCTGAGAAGACGAGGACAAGTTTTTGTTTATGGTACGTCTTCCACTTGGAGCGCGAGGTCGCTTCGACCATCAGGATGACGTCGTCTTGTTTGTTTGCTTCCTTCAATAAAGGGAGATCGTGATTCAATTGATTGCCGAATATCCAGCGTGTCGCCATGAGTGTTCCTCCTTTTACTTTCGTTATATGATTACCGTTTTTCGTCAAAGTCATGCCTGATTGTGTGCCGGCTGACGAACATCTTCTTATTTTGAATCATCGCTTTTACACATTTCTGAATGTAAAAGAAGTTCCTTTCTGTGCAAGCTATGATAGGGTTATAATGGAAAGGTAAGTTGTCGTCATGAGGGGGAAGTTTTTCATGACAGGTAGTCCATAATATCAACGGGGATAGGAAGGATATCATGAGCAGTATGCCTAAAAAAACAGACGTTATTTTAATTGGTGCCGGAGTCATGAGCGCGACGTTAGGGGTCTTATTAAAAGAACTCGCGCCTGAGATCAACATCAAGGTATTCGAGAAACTCGCGAGTGCCGGGGAAGAAAGCTCGAACGAGTGGAACAATGCAGGAACAGGTCACGCGGCACTATGCGAACTGAACTATACTACGGAAAATGCCGATGGTTCGATCGATATCAGTAAAGCGATCAAAGTAAACGAACAGTTCCAACTGTCGCGTCAATTCTGGTCGCATCTCGTCAAGGAAGGTGTCTTGCCGAATCCAAAAGAATTCATCATGCCGATTCCACATATGAGCATGGTCGAAGGAACGGAAAACGTCGAATTCCTGAAAAAACGATTGGAAGCGCTATCAGCGAATCCGTTGTTCGCAGGGATGGAATATTCAGAGGATCCAGCGAAATTAGCCGAGTGGATTCCACTCATCATGAACGGTCGGACGTCACCAGAGCCGATCGCCGCGACAAAAATCGATTCAGGAACGGACGTCAACTTCGGTGCGTTAACACGAATCTTGTTTGAATATCTCGCACAGCACGATGTAGAGATCAACTACCAGCACGGTGTCGAAGACTTGAAACGTGTTGACGGGGGTTGGGAAGTCAAAGTGAAGAATGAACGGGATCACCGGATCGAGCATCATACGGCGCAGTTCGTCTTCATCGGGGGTGGCGGTGGTAGTCTACCGTTGCTCCAAAAAACTGGTATCGAGGAATCGAAGCAAATCGGTGGTTTCCCGGTCAGCGGCTTGTTCCTCGTTTGTAAAAATCCTGAGATCATCGAACAGCACCATGCGAAAGTTTACGGAAAAGCGAAAGTCGGAGCACCACCGATGTCGGTGCCGCACTTGGATACACGGTACATCGATGGAAAGAAATCGCTCCTCTTCGGACCGTTTGCTGGCTTCTCACCGAAGTTCCTTAAGACAGGATCAAATCTTGATTTGATCGCGTCCGTTAAACCGAACAACGTCTTGACGATGCTTGCTGCGGGAGCGAAAGAGATGGGATTGACGAAGTATCTGATCGAACAAGTCCTCTTGTCGACGGAGCAACGGATGAATGAATTACGGGAGTTCATCCCGAATGCGAAGACGGAAGACTGGGATGTCGTCGTCGCTGGTCAACGTGTCCAAGTCATCAAGGATACACCGCAAGGAAAAGGGACACTCCAGTTCGGAACAGAGGTTGTCAGCGCAGCCGATGGATCTGTTGCTGCTTTACTCGGGGCGTCTCCAGGTGCCTCAACAGCGGTTCCGGTCATGCTAGAAGTACTCGGCAAATGTTTCCCGTCCGAGTTACCGGCGTGGGAAGCAAAAATCAAGGAGATGATTCCGTCATACGGGATTTCACTCGTTGAACATCCAGAACTGTTCGAACAGATTCATGCTGAAACAGCAAAAACGCTTGAACTCGAACAAGGTCAACCGATTCGCTAAACGAAAAACCGTCCGACTCTACGAGAGCCGGACGGTTTTTCGTTTAGCGGAAGCTACGGAAGAAACGTGTTTTCTTTAGAGCAATCCCGACTGGAATCGCAACGAGGATTCCGACGACGTTTTGTGTGATGTTTCCTGGAATTGAAGCGGCTGGTGCGACCCAGTTGCTGTAAAGGATACCTTCACAAACATAGTAAACAGCAAGCATGACAGGAGCAGAAACAATCATTGCGAAAATATTTAAGGCTGGATTGTCTCCTTTGTATCGCGAAGACCAGGCGATACGCCCGACAATATATCCTTGGAGTCCTCGAGCTACGATTGTAAATGGAGCCCAGAGTGTCCATCCACTGATAAGATCAAATAATCCCATACCGATTGCTCCGGCAATCAATGCTGTTCGTGGACCGAATAAAATCGCGATAAGAAAGAGCATCGCTGTTCCCATATGAACGAGACCACCGCTTGAAGCGATTGGCAGTTTGATATTGATGAATAGTGTCGCAACAAGGACAAGTGCGATCGACATCGCAGTGATAACGAGCTGACGGGTACGAGTGCTAGAATACGGTGCTGCTTTTTGCATGTGGCTAACCTTCTTTATGATAGATTTTAAGATATCTTCAATCTATCAGATGACTGGACTAGTCAAAAGTGTCAACTTTGAATTATTTATAGGGGTCAGATTTGAATACAAATCCTCATCTGTTTTTAATTCCAGAAGAATACGATCTATTGATACAGTTCAGAATGAAAAAATCTATAAAACAGTCGCTCTTTTCGAATCTATTCGTCATTTTTTTCATACAATGAATAGAGAAGGGAAGGGGAAGTCAATGAAATATCAGATCGCAACCGCCATTGTCATACTTGCTTCATTGTTACCAGTCAAAACGGAGGCAAAGGATCAGACGACACAACATCAGCGTTATTACGTAGCCTACGAGAAAATCGTACAGAAAATAAATCGGACGAATGAAAATGCGGACATTACGTTGCTTGCAGCAGATCAATTCGCAGACGAGGACTGGGTTTCACCGAAACGTTTTCAGGAACGGGTAGTCAAACGGTTAAAGCCGTTACGTGTTCAAACGAGTCTAGAGTGGGATAGTGAACGAACGCTTGAACGTACAGAACGTGGAAACGAAGTCCGGATCATCGGAAATTTCGAGACAGAACTCTTGGAACAGAGTAAACGACAACGATTATCCGATGTCTTTTCGATGACATCTCTTGCCGTCGATGATGGAAAGTGGACGCAAACCGGATTCTCTGGTACTCCAATCGATGCTTTGCAAACGATGGTCGTAACGGTCAGCGGTACATACGCGAAGCAAGGCATCTTAACAAGACATCACATCACGAAAGAATATCATTGTTCATGGTACGGTGAAATCTACTATTGAAATAGAAAAAGAGCGAAACTCGTCTGAGTTCCGCTCTTTTCGTTTAATTCCGGATCAAGTGATCGAAAGCACCGAGTGCAGCTGTTGCACCAGATCCCATCGAGATGATGATCTGTTTATACGCGCTATCCGTGCAGTCGCCTGCAGCGAAAACGCCTGGTACGTTCGTTGCGCCGTGGCGATCGACTTGGACTTCACCGAACTTGTTACGGCTCACCGTTTCACCGAGCCAGTCCGTGTTCGGTACGAGACCGATTTGGACGAAGACACCTTCGAGCTCAACGTGACGTTCGACGTTCGTTTCGCGCTCGATATACGTGATCCCGTTTACTTTATCCGTTCCTGTGATTTCCTTCGTCTGTGCGTTGACGACGACCGTGACGTTCGGAAGAGAAGCGAGGCGTTCTTGAAGAACAGCATCCGCTTTTAGTTCCGGTGCGAATTCAAGGACCGTGACATGCTTGACGATTCCCGCGAGATCGATGGCTGCTTCGATCCCTGAGTTTCCGCCACCGATGACCGCGACACGTTTTCCTTCGAACAATGGACCGTCACAGTGTGGGCAGTAGGCGACGCCTTTGTTCTTGAATTCGAGTTCGCCTGGGACACCAACGTTCCGCCAGCGTGCACCTGTTGAAAGGATCAAACTCTTTGTCTTCAAGACGGCACCGTTCTCGAGCTCAAGCTCAAGGAGGTCCTTCTTCTCAAGGCGCGTTGCCCGTTGCAGGTTCATGACGTCGATGCCATATTCCTTAACGTGCTCCTCAAGACTTGCGACGAGTTTTGGTCCTTCCGTGTACTTCATGCTGATGAAGTTCTCAATGCTCATCGTATCCATGACTTGTCCACCGAAGCGTTCTGCGACGATTCCTGTCCGGATGCCTTTACGGGCTGCATAGATGGCAGCACTCGATCCAGCTGGACCACCACCGACAACGAGAACATCGTATGGATCTTTATCAGCGAAATCAGAAGCATCGGCACCTGTGCCAAGCTTCGCTAAGATTTCTTCAAGTGACATCCGTCCGTTACCAAATGCTTCGCCGTTGACGAAGACCGTTGGAACAGCCATGATCTCTTTTTGTTCGACTTCTTCCTTAAATGCCGCACCATCAATCATCGTGTGACTGATGTTCGGGTTGAGGACACTCATGACGTTCAACGCTTGTACGACATCCGGGCAGTTGTGGCAGCTCAAGCTGATATACGACTCGAAGTGGTACGTTTCTTGAATGCCTTGAATCTGCTTGATGACATCTGCGTCGACCTTCGGTGCTCGACCGCTGACTTGGAGCAGTGCGAGGACGAGGGACGTGAACTCATGACCGAGTGGAATTCCCGCGAACGTGATGCCGCTTGTCTCACCGACACGGTTGACTGTGAAACTTGGTGTCCGGGGAAGGCTTGCCTGCTCGACGGAGATACGTGGTGTCATGCTTGCGATCTCTTCGACGAGTGCGCTCATCTCAAGCGAGACGGCGTCTGTCCCAGCACTAACGGCTAGGACGAGATCGCCTTCGAGAAGCTCGAGGTATTGCGCGAGTTGTGCTTTAATGTCTGGTGCTAAAGCCATCGCGAATCCGCTCCTTAAATTTTTCCGACGAGGTCAAGGCTTGGTGTGAGTGTTGCAGAGCCTTCTTCCCATTTCGCTGGGCAGACTTCGCCTGGATTATTACGTACATATTGTGCTGCTTTGATTTTGTTGACGAGCGTGCTCGCATCACGACCGATGCCGCCTGCGTTGATCTCAACTGTTTGGATGACGCCGTCTGGGTCGATGATGAACGTACCGCGGTCAGCAAGACCATCTTGTTCGTTCAAGACTTCGAAGTTACGTGAGATGACGTGTGATGGGTCGCCGATCATGACGTACTCGATTTTACCAATTGTTTCTGACGTTTCGTGCCATGCTTTATGTGTGAAATGCGTATCTGTTGAAACAGAGTAAACTTCAACGTCAAGCGCTTTGAGTGTTGCGTATTGGTTTTGGAGATCTTCGAGTTCTGTCGGGCAAACGAATGTAAAGTCTGCAGGGTAGAAACATACGACACTCCATTTACCGCGAAGGTTGGCATCCGTTAGGTCAACGAATTCTCCGTTGTGGAATGCTGATGCACTGAATGGTTTTACTTCACTTCCGATTAAAGACATGATAAAAATCCTCCTCAAGGGTTCTATTTTTAGAATCTGTTCTAGTGCATACAGATAATCTGTATTTATCACACTAGAATAATTCTAATCTAATACTAATTTCATATAGACCAACACTTTTGTCAAGGTATAATCGGCAATTTCTTATTTCAGGAAAAATTGTGTGAACAAAAAATGAAATCCCGACTCCTAAATGAAACAGGAGTCGGGAGCTGTATTCTTTATTGCCAGTCCGTGTGGAAGATCCCTTCGCGGTCTGTTCGAGCATACGTATGCGCACCGAAATAATCGCGTTGGGCTTGCAACATGTTGGCATTCGAGTTTGCTGTCCGGTAGCTATCATAATACGTCAACGACGTCGATAGACATGGGAGCGCAAAACCAGATAGCGCACCCTCGGCAACGACGTGGCGTAACGATTCTTGATACGCCTGTACTTTCTCAGCGAAGAATGGGGCGAGCATTAAGTTCGAGAGGTTCGCGTCGTTTTTGAACGCTTCACTGATGACATTCAAGAAGTCGGCCCGGATGATACATCCACCACGGAAAATCAAGGCGATTTCTTCAAGGCGTAAGTTCCAGTCGTATAGTTCAGACGATGTCCGGTACTGGGTAAAGCCTTGCGCGTATGCGGCGACTTTCCCCATATAAAGCGCTTGACGAATCCGTTCGATCCACGCGTCCCGCTCAAGCGATGACAAGTCTTCAGGTCCCTTCAGAACAGCAGACGCTGCGACGCGTTCTTCTTTAACAGCTGAAAGGTAACGTGCGAACAAGGCTTCCGTGATGATCGAAGAGGCGATTCCATTATCAATTGCTTGTAAGCTTGTCCATTTTCCGGTTCCTTTTTGACCAGCTTGATCGAGAATGACATCGATCAACGGTTTCCCTGTCTCGTCATCCGTTTTCCGGAGGATATCCGCCGTGATCTCGATCAGGTAACTTTTCAGTTCGCCTGCGTTCCACTCGGCGAAGATGTCTGCAACTTCCGTCACGTCTAGTCCTAGACGGAAACGAAGGAAGCTGTAAGCTTCAGCGATCAATTGCATGTCAGCGTACTCGATCCCGTTATGGACCATCTTGACGAAGTGACCAGCGCCCTTCGGACCGATATAGACACAACATGGATCGCCTTCGACATGAGCGGCGATCTTCGTCAAGATCGGTGCGACATGTTCGTAGGCTTCTTTCGATCCACCCGGCATGATCGCAGGACCGGTCCGTGCACCGACTTCACCACCCGATACACCGACGCCGATGTATTCGATGCCGTGTCGTTGGAGTTCGTCGAAGCGACGTTCCGTATCAAGGAAGTGGGAATTCCCACCATCCATGATGATGTCGCCTGTTTCGAGATGTGGAAGTAACGATTCGATGACTGAATCAATCGCGCTGCCGGCCGTGACCATCATGAAGATTTTACGCGGACGGGCGAGTGACTGTACGAATGCTTCGATATCGTAGTACGGATGAAGTGGTAATCCCTCATCGTGTGCGACGAGATCGTCCGTTAAATCACGTGTGTAGTTATAGATGGCGACTTCTTCTTGATGACTCGCCATATTCAGTGCTAAGTTGCGTCCCATGACGCCAAGCCCGATGACTCCGATAGAATGTTGCATAAGTAGAACGACTCCTTTTCTTAGACGACGAGGCTGAGGAGAAGAACGAACCCAAGTCCACAAACGGAAATGATCGTCTCAAGCACAGTCCATGTCGCAAACGTTTCTTTTAATGATAAACCGAAATATTCTTTAAACATCCAGAAGCCCGCATCATTGACGTGTGAAGCGATTAGACTACCCGCACCAGTCGCAAGGACGACGAGCGCTAAGTTGACGTCAGATTGCTCCAGTAACGGAATGACGAGACCTGCTGTCGAAAGGGCAGCGACTGTCGCAGAACCAAGTGAGATTCGCAGAATCGCAGCGATCAACCAAGCGAGCAGAATCGGAGATAACGCCGATCCTTCAAATAATTGTGCGACGAATGTACCGACGCCGCCGTCAATCAAGACTTGTTTGAAGGCACCGCCACCACCGATGATCAATAGCATCATCCCGATTTGGGCGATGGCCGTCGTACAAGATTCCATGACCGTTTGCATCGGAATCTTACGGGCGATCCCCATCGTGTAGACCGCGACGAGTAACGAAATCAACATCGCCGTCGAGGCGTTCCCGATGAACTCGATCGCCGAGATGACGCTACTCTCACCCAAGCCGAGTGTTTCTTGTAAAAGCGTAAAGATCGTTGCGACCGACATCAAGAGGACCGGTAGCATCGCCGTGAAGACACTAATACCGAAGCCTGGCGTCTCTTCTAAATCAAATTCTTTTTGTTCCCCGAGTGACGCGATGTTTCCTGTGCGTGTAAACGATTCAGGTACGAGTCGTTTCGCGATCTTCGTAAAAACAGGACCAGCGATGATGACTGTCGGAACAGCAACGATGAAACCATACAATAAGACTTCCCCGATATTGGCTTTATACTCCCCAGCGATGACGGTCGGACCCGGGTGAGGTGGTAAGAAGCCGTGCGTGACAGACAGTGCTGCGACCATTGGGATCCCAAGATATAAGATCGAGACGCGGAGCTGGCGTGAAATCGCAAAGACGATTGGAATCAACAAAACGAGTCCGACTTCGAAGAAGAGGGCGATCCCGATGATGAACGAAGCGACGACGACTGCCCACTGGATGTTCTTTTCCCCGAATCGGGCGACAAGCGTCATGGCGATTCGCTGCGCCCCCCCGGCGTCAGCAATCAGCTTTCCAAGCATGGCACCGAGACCAAAGATCAGTGCCAAGTGACCAAGCGTTCCTCCGATACCGGCTTCGATCGTCTTGACGATTTGATCGAGCGGCATGCCGAGTAGTAGTGCAACGCCAAAGGAAACGATGATGAGTGAGACGAACGTATTTAATTTCAACCCCATGATGAGAATGAGCAACGCGACGATCCCAATTCCTACGATGACTAAAGGCATGATGACTTCCCCCAAAAGATTAAGTTAGTTTTCCTCTTGAATCAAGCTCCGTTGATACATAGCAATTCGTTTGTGGTCTTCGGATAATGTCCGCGCTAGACTAATGAAAATTGGTAAAAGCTGACGATATTCATGCATCGCTTCTTCATTTGGTACATGGCGATGTGTTTCCCCAATCATCTCAGAGACGACTTCGAACGAATCGATTTCCCCTGTCGCATACAGTCCGAGAATACAAGCGCCAAGACATGAACTTTCGAAACTTTCCGGAATGACGACTTCCGACTCAAAGATGTCCGCCATCATTTGGCGCCAGACTTCAGACCGGGCAAATCCACCGGTTGCCTGAATCTGCGTCACAGGACCATCCATGCATTCGACGAGTGCGAGGAAGACGGTATACAGATTGTAGATGACGCCTTCTAGTGCCGCCCGGATCATATGCTCTTTTTTGTGTGAGAGCGTCAAACCGAAGAATGAACCGCTGACGTCCGGATTCCATAGCGGTGCTCGTTCACCGGACAAGTAAGGATGGAACAACAGACCGTCGGACCCCGGGCGGACGCGTTCGGCAATCTTCGTCAGGACAGCATACGGATCGATGCCGAGGCGTTTTGCTGTCTCGACTTCTGCTGAAGCGAGTTCGTCTCGAATCCACCGCAAGACCATTCCACCGTTATTGACGGGGCCGCCGATGACCCAGTGGTCCTCGGTCAGTGCGTAACAGAACGTTCGTCCTTTTTCATCCGTCTGTGGACGATCAATGATCGTTCGGATGGCACCGCTCGTTCCGATCGTGATCGCGATTTCCCCTTTGCGAATCGCGTTGACACCTAAATTGGAGAGGACACCGTCACTGGCACCGACTAAGAACGGCGTATCGACGGATAGTCCCATTTGTCGTGCGTAATCAGTATTGAGTCCGGTACATGACGTCGTTGTCGGTACGGGTTCCGATAAATAGCTTGCATCGATACCCGCGACATGCAGTGCGCCCGTATCCCAACCTAATTCATGAATATTAAAGAGACCAGTTGCTGAAGCGAGAGAGTGGTCGATGACATATGTTCCGAACAGTCTTTGGAACACGAACTCCTTGATCCCGACATACTTTTTCGTTTGAGCGTGGAGCTCCGGACGATCTTCGACGAGCCAACTGATTTTGCTAAGCGGTGACATCGGATGAATCGGTGTCCCGGTCCGGTGATAGATCGAGAGACCATATTGTTCCTTAATCTTGTTCGACCATGCTTCACTCCGACTGTCCGCCCATGTGATGCAGGCAGTCAACGGTTGATGTTGTGCGTCCATCGCAATCAAACTGTGCATGGCACTACTGAACGCGACGAACTTCGGTGGCATGCTCGGATGACGTTTTGTGATCAATCGGATGGATTCGAGTACGGCATCAAAAATTTCTTCCGGATCCTGTTCCGCCGTCGAACGGTTTGGTGTGTGGAGTGGGTAACCGACGTTCGTTTGTCCGATGACCTCTCCTTTTGTCGTAAATAAGACTGCTTTCGTACTCGTCGTTCCGATATCGACGCCTAACATGTATTCAGTCATGTGAATCGACTCCTTTCGACATCATTTGTTGCGTTTTCCAGAGATCTTCGACTTCCTGAACATCATCAAAGTTCTGATGTAAGGAAGCAACCATCCGTTCACGATCTCCTGTCTCGATCGCTTCGATATACAAGGCATGGTTCGCGAGGATGCGTTCAAAGTCTTCGATGTCTTCCTCGAATCGTACCCGCATCGATAGGAGGATGAAACTTTCCATGACTGGTTTGAGATTTTGCCAAATCATGCTGACATATCCATGATCAATCGAGCGGATGATCGTTTCATGAAACAGTACGTCTTGGAAAGAGAATTCATCAGCATCCTTGTATTTGATGGCAACCTTCATCATTTCGAGAATTTTGCTGAGTTCACGGACGAGTTCTGCCCGTTCGACCTTAACAAGTCGCTCGAAGACGAACGTTTCGATGAGTAACCGGACATCATAGATTTCTTGAATGTCGCGCTCGGATAAACCGACGACGACTGCCCCCATTCGTTCGAGACGAATCAAATGTTCGGCTGCAAGCACCTTTAACGCGTCACGGACAGGTGAGCGACTGACTGAAAAATCAGAGGCTATTTTGTTTTCGGATAAAATGGTACCGCTTTCAATTTTTCCTGAAATGATCCGCATTCGTAGTTCGTGCGCGACACGATCTCCGGCAGAAGCTTTTGACAACCACTTCAAGGGGTATAACAGTTCTGACATAAAATCACCTGATTTCTAGAATGGGTATACTTGTATACAAGTTAGTATATACGTTTTTTTCTAAAATGCAAACGCTTCACTTAAATCTTAACGATTCAACTGGCAATCAGGAAATCGGTTCCAAATATGTTAGGGTGAAGGAGTAATCAATAACCAGAATGGGTAAGGAGGAGATAGTACATATGAATATTTTAGTTGTAGGTGCAGGAGCAGTCGGAGGTTATTTCGGGGGCCGTCTTGCGGAGCAAGGTGAACAGGTGACCTTTCTCGTCCGTCCGAAGCGATATGAACAATTACAAAAAACAGGTCTACAGATCACTAGTCCTCATGGCGATATCACGATCACGCCTCAGTTAGTGACACGAGACATGCGACCGGATCACGTATTTGATGTCGTTTTGCTTTCGACGAAAGCCTATCACTTAGAGGATGTCTTAGAGGATCTTAGACCATTCGTTTCGAACGAGACGTATATCATTCCTTTATTGAATGGCATGCAACATATTCGTCGGTTAACAGAAGTCTTCGGAGAAGAGCGTGTACTGGGCGGTCTTTGCTTCATTGAATCGACGCTTGATGCAGAAGGACGCATTTTACAGACGAGTCCGTCACATCGACTGTTGTTTGGCTCACGAACCGGCAAACCAACAGCTCGTTTGCAGGAGATCGCAACACGTTTTGCGAAAGCGAAGGCACCGATGGCGTACTCGATGCATATCATGGATGACATGTGGCAAAAGTATCTTTTCATTTCGACATTTGCGGGTGTGACGACGCTATTTCGTTCAGCGATCGGTTCGATTCGGGAAGAAGCTGTCGGGCGTCAGATGATTGTAGACGTCATGAACGAAGCGAAACAGGCGATGGAAGAACAGGGCGCGGTCTTCAATGACGATACAGAAACGGTGCTATTGAAGCAGATGCATGCGATGGAAGATACGATGAAATCGTCGATGTTGCGCGATATGGAAAAAGGTCAGCCAGTCGAAGTGGAACATTTTTTCAGCGCCTTGTTAAAACCTACTTCGACAGAACGGTTCAGAGCTTTAAAATTAGTCGAAGCAAACTTACGCATGTATCTTGGAACGATTAAATAGTTACATTTTTCTATTTCAGAAAAATAATGGAGTAGTACAAATGTTTCGTTTTGATGACGAAAGACCTGTTTCCCCTAGGAATCGTTGACTTCCGAAATAAAATTCATCTATTGTTAATGAGATTGAAAAAAAGTGATAATATATTTTTCCGCATTTTTTTCTTGCAAGGACGAATGAAGCAGACGAGAGGGGAAGTTTATCCATTATGAAACGTATTATTATTCGTGCAGGTATGACACCATTCGAACAGTTCGATGCTCCTTATTTGATGAAACATAATTCCATTGGAGGAAACGTTGGAAATCTCATTTATTAATACAGTATCTTTCGGACGTTGATGACAGAAGGTACGACGATTACACCGGACTATTACTATTACGATGAAGAACGGGCGGACGAAATCAATGCTAACTTTGATCTTTATGTCATTCCGTTAGCGGATGCATTCCGAAAAGAATTCGTACCGACGTTGCGGAAGTACACCCGCCTTATCAAGAAATTAAAAATTCCAGTCGTCGTCATTGGTGTAGGCTTACGTGCACCGTTTGAACCAGATCTAGACGGCGGATTCCCGTTCGATGAAGATGTCAAAGCATTCGTCAGCGCTGTACTTGAGCGCTCAAGCATGCTTGGTCTTCGTGGGGAAATCACGTCGAAATACTTGACGCGTCTTGGTTTTCGCGAAGGCATTGATCATCGTGTCATCGGATGTCCTTCGATGTACGCGTTTGGTCGCGACTTACATATTCGTGAAACGAACATTACACCCGAGTCGATGATTACGGTCAACTCGTCACGTTTAGCACCACAAAATGTTCTTGATTTCATTACGCGCGGAATGGAAGAGTATCCGAATCATTACTTCATTCCCCAATGGATGAAGGAACTGAAATTGACGTATACAGGAACGCATCCGATCGCAGATTTGTCCGTGACGAACTATCCGGTGAAGATGTCGGATCCTGCTTACATGAACGATCGTGTTCGTTTCTTCTTGAACGCACAAACATGGTTCGATTTCATCGGTCAGGCAGACCTCAGTTTTGGTGCGCGCTTGCATGGAAATATCACAGCAACGCTTGCGGGTACGCCGAGTATCCTCATTCCAAAGGATGCACGAATGCGCGAACTAACGGATTATCATCAGTTGACGCATATTTGGGCGAACGACATCAAAGCGGATACACAATTATCCGACGTCGTAGCCAATGCTGATTTCCAAAGTCCAGTACGTGTTCAAGCACGTAACTTCGACAACTTCGTTGACTTCTTGAACGTGAATGATCTTGAACACATTTATCAAGAGACGAACTATCCTGAGAATGTACCGTTTGACCGTCAAATGGCGCAAGCGAAACTACTTCCACCGGTTCAACCGATTTCTGGCGTGAGTCTCGAAGAAGCAGTAGCTCGTTTCGAACGGTTCTTCCCGGAACAAGAGAAGAAGATCGCGGATGCGCAAAAACAGGCAAAAGCGCAATTGGCCGAAAAAGATAAGAAAATCAAAGCATTGCAGAAACAAACAACGACGACTCAAAAAGATCAAGAAATTGCGGCGCTCAAAGCGCAACTGGCTGCCCAAACGAAGAAAATGAAGCATCAGCAAGGAACATTGAACCGGAAAGCGGTTCGGGCAGCCTTAAAGACAGCGGATTTATTTGCTAAAAAATAAAACGTTCTAACATTCCGGAT